>JAZQKG010000088.1:0-18630 GCA_045542035.1 Eubacteriales bacterium
AGCCAAGGAGTTGATTTATGACATTGTCTTCCTAAGACCGCTTGGCCTCCGACTTCTCTCCGTATGATACCATCTCTCTCGCAGCTCTTTCAAGAACCGGAAGCGGAAGCATGGAAGGACCTGCCGAAAAATTATAAACGCGTTTCATAATATTCTCCTTTTTTAAAAAAATAAATATATAATATAATTATATACTTTATTACTCTAAATTGCAATACTTTTTTGATATTTTTTTGTCACACTATTAAATTTTAGATATATTACCATATTTAATCGAGTGAAACATTACTTTATTAGTCAACTTTTTTGTTTTAAAAAAGGAGCTGTCCCAAATTTGAGACAGCTCCAAAACACTTTTTATTACTCACCTATACCGGAAAGTACAGATGCGATATTATTAGTAGTCTCAACCGCGCTGTTAACGTAATCAAGGTAGTCCTCGTACTCTTCAGCTATGTCAAGATAATCCTGATATGCGTTCTTATCAGATGACTGAAGGGTTTCCTCTTTTACGTTACGGTAGGTATACTCAACGAGAGTAAGCTCTCTGTAAAGAGACTCAAGTCTGTTAGAGAATACGTCGTCCTTCTTAAGAAGAGACTCAGCCAACGTGGTAGAATTCTTAATATCGGATACCTTAGGCTCAAGACGAACGGAGGTATCGATGTTACCGCTATCAGCGGAGATGGGCTCCCAGTTGTTCATCTTGGTCCACTCGTATCCAACGGGCTCGGCAGACTCAGTATCCTCAACCATTTCAAGTACAACAGCGAAGTTTGCGACAAGCATCTGGTCACCGTATATAACAAGTCTCTTAATAGCGTCGCGCTTGAATGCAGGCGTTCCGCCGTTACCTTCCGAGAAGTTAGAGCTGTTAACTGAGATGCCTCCGTTGTTGGGAAGCGCGTTATTAGCGTCTGTTACCTGGAACGAAAGGCTAAAGTCGGATACAAGAGTCGCGCGGAGCGTGTAGCTCTTACCGTCAGCGCCTCTTGTAAAGAGGTAAGCTGTCTTGCCATCCTCGGAAAGCTCGATATTCTGAGCCGTGTGAGCTATCCAATAGAAGTCGGAAATGTATGAGAAGGTAATTTCATCCTGAATAACAACTGTTTTTCTGTCGTTAGTAACGAGCATTCCGCGCAAAGCCGCGTCAACGCTGTCACCGTATGCTTCTTTATTATTGATAATAGCGTATGAGCCGTACTCATTTTCAAAAGTCTTGGTAATAACGCCTGCGCCTGAGGAATACTGACCGTAGGTGGGAACCGAACCCTTAAGCACTTCGGAAATTATTACGGTGTTCTGACCCATTCCTGATGCGCGGTAGTACTTGTACTTGGTGCTCTCAACGTCGTACTCAAATACGGTATCTTCCTCACCGCCAAGGTCCATGAACCAAACGATGCCCTTGTTGTGATAGATGAAGTTACCCGAGTCAATCTGACCGCCCGCAGCGTTGTTTGCTCCGCCCATAATTCCGGCGTACATAGCGCCTGCATTCCAGTCGGATCTTGAAACGTACGCGTCGATACCTTGCATGTAGTAATCAAGAGGAAGCTCTTCCTTCTCTGCTACAACGTCGAAGGGATAGAATATAACGTCGAAAATCGATACGCTCTTGCCCTTAGCAATCTGTTCGTTACGAGTAGCAATAAGGTTTGCGTCGCCATAGTATTTACCGATAAAGCTGAATACGCTTGTGTCAATTACGGGAATGTCACCGCTCGTAACACCGTCACCGACAGCGTCGTGGTAGTTCCAGATAAGTCCGTCGGAGGACTCGATGTGAATTGCATAGTAGCAAGACTCATAAACGCCCCAAACGTCCATAAATCCGTAATCGTTGCCTGTTGCTGTCATAAGAGAAGAAACCATGCTGACGAACTTAGATGTTCCGCGCACCCAACCTGTTGCGGACTCGATGTAAGAGCCGTCGGGAGCGTAGATTTCAAGACCGTTTTCAACGAGCATCTTCATATTATTACCGAGAAGGTATACTGTCTCAGCCAAAGCCGTCTCTCTGTCCTTCTCGTCAACGTAGTCGAGAACCGCGAGAGAAGAGATTATCATAGAAGAAGTAGCAACAGCGTTGGTGCTGTCCTTTTCTGCAGTGTAATTGCTCTTATCGCCCTTTGCGCTCGGATGCTCGCAAACAAGTCCTGCGGAAGCGTTGTAAGCATCGTGGACACCGTTGTTGTATATAGCCTTAGCTATTACGTCAACGTCAAGGCCGTTGGCAACGTATGCGTTGTAGAGCCAGTCGTAAGAAAGCGCAACTGCGTAAGAAACCTCTGCGAGATTCTCAAAGTATGCGGGTCCCCAATGCTCAAAGCTTGCGAGAGCCACTGACCAGTCGTATGCAAGAAGAGCGTAGTTCTTATTGCCTGTAATCTGGAATGCGAGAGCGAGGGTAGGAAGAATGTTAGCGTAATCAACAATATTATCGATGCGTCCGGTAATCTCCGAATAACCGTCATCGGTATCCTCAATCGTCACTACACCATCGCTGTAAACGTTTACGGGAAGCTTATCAGCCTTAACGCTAACGTAAGCTCCCTCGGAGGAGTTTGCTTTATCATTATAGATAGCGTCTGCCTGCGCTACGATAGCGTCGAGGTACGCCTTAAGTGTTGCGTTTGTATCCTGCGCTGTGTAAGCCGCCTTAAGCTTATCAAACGTAGCCTTATTTGCCATAAGGTAAGGATGCTCGAAATCGTTAGTATAAGTCTTTGCGTCGTTATAAACCTTTTCGCCTGTCGCGATGTAGCCTTCCTTAACGGTAGCTGCATCCTCGGTCTCGAATACGAATCTCTTCATAATATCAACCATAGCGTCAAGGTCGTTTTCTCTTGTTACGATAGGCGCGTTGTCGTCAAAATTTTCAGGGGTCGTATCCTGATAAATGATTACAAGGCCCATATCGTCGTAGAGCGAAAGCCAGCCGGGGAATATCGTCGCGATGTCATCAACTGCTATTGCGACGAAGCTGTTCTTATTGTCAGCCGAAAGAATACGTGTGGGAGCGACTGAAAGCTCAACCGTCTCACCCGCAACTGCCGCTGTCTTACGGTCGAGGGTGATGTAAGTAGCTCCGGTAATACCGGTTGTGATATCGTAGGAAATTCCGTCGGGATGTACGTAATAGGGGAATCCGATGTATTCAACGAGAAGCTCGAGCGGAATCATTATCTTGCCGTCACGCATAACGGGTCCGCCGTATGTACCGTCGTAGATAGCCTGCTTTTCGTTGCGAACGAGAGCGTAGTTAACGCCAAGCTTCATAGCGAGAGACTCTTCAAGAAGCTGAGCAGCCGTCTTATCGCTCGTGCTCTTGATTATATTGATAACCTTCTCCGCGTTTGAGTTAACGAGAAGACCGCTGTTCTTAGGATCGATATCAACGGGAATGTTACAGTTCTGATATATACGGATGTTATCAAAGCATACGTTCATACCTACTGAATCAGCGACAGGTCTCTGATCCTGAGAAGGAAAACCGAAGTTTACGTTGTTAATACCTATAAGATTAACGTTATCAGTAAATATAACGGTTTTCTTGTCGGTATAATCAACGTCAAGTCCACGGCTGGAATAAACCGTGCATCTGCGCTGTACTGTTGATGACCAGTCGAACGCGAACGCTACGTTAATCCACTCATCCTCAAGAAGACCGAGGTCCATCTTATTGGCTTCATCCTTGGGGAATACTATAAGGTGGCTGTTTTCATCAATTGCGAGAAGCTCTGTGACAGTATTCGTACCGCCCAAAGTTCTGACGGTGTAAACAATACGGCCGACTGTAGCCAAGTCATCAGCCTTTACTGAAAGCTCAATTACAGTACCGGCATTCTTATTATCGTTTACAACGTGACTGGCCGTAGTGAAATCGTAATAAACTCTTCCTGCGTCGCCGCTAAGCGCCTCGGCGCGCATAAAGTAGTTGTAATTACCAAGTACGTCAATTTCATAATCAATTAAGAAACGGTTATTACCGATTTCAGAGGTTTTTAATCCGTTTCCATAATCCCAACCCTCATCGTACGTTCTGTTATAAAGAACGGTCATATTTTCGTTGGCGCCGACTTCTTTATATTCGTCGGTGACCTCAGTATTCTCCGCGAAGGAGAATACTGAGAATGCGGAAATAAGGAAGGTTAGAATAAGAAGAGATGAAATTATTTTTTTAGAAAGATTTTTCTTCATAATATATTTTCCTCCCTTATCTATTACTTATTAATAATCTTTTTGATAGTTGCAAGAACCGTCACGTCAACGCTTACAGTTCTTACGGAGCAAACAACGTCAGAGGTATCTTCAATCTGCGTATTAACAGGATTAATCTTTGCGTTGTATGCGGCAAGCTTAGCGTTATAAACCGTGAGAGCGTTTGCTACACCGTCGATAGAGGAATCAACTCCGTCAACGTAAGCCGCGCACTCAACGAGCGCCCTGTAGATGTCCTTTGTCTTGGTTGCCTTGGAAAGCTTTTCAGCAGCTGCAACGAAGAGCTTACTGCTTTCCTCGGTAGCCTTGACGATAGCCGCGTATGCATCGAAGGTTGCCATTGCAGCCTTTGCTGCGTCGGAATCCTGATTCATATTGTAGAAGTAGTTGTTCAGCGCTTCATCGTAAAGAAGCTTGATATCCTTGTATTCTACGAACGCGCTCATTCTCTCAACGAGAGCGATAAACGCAGCTGTGTTAGACTGAAGAATCGACTCGTATTCAGCCTCATAAGACTTGAGCTCTTCCTCGAATGCGAGAAGCATTGTGAAGTAAGGAGCAATATCAGGATCCTTTACGTCTACGCTGTTTTCATCGATATACTTGCGAACGTAAGTACATACGCCAAGCTTATCAATATAAGATGTTGTGAGAGGATATCTGTCAAGCTGCTCCCTGATTACTTTACACTGAGCCTCAACTACGAGCTGATAGAAGTATACGTCAAGGTGATTGAACACTTCAATTGCCTCGTCAAGTCCAACGTAGGACTTATCATAGTTTTCGGACTTAATGATGTTACGGATAACGGTCATATAAGCGTTGGTGTAATCAAAGTTTTCCTTTGCTGCAGCCATAAGGGCATCAAAGAATTCAGCATCTGAAAGCTCGCTTGCATTTTCAACCATAGCCTTGAGCTTGTTAACGCTCGAAACTATCTTGCCGGAGTTTTCATAGGTTGTGCGGTCAGCGATGCGCTGAGCCATTACCTGAGTATAGTAGTTTTCAAGTGTGATATCCGTGCCTGCTGCCTCAAGGAACGCTATAATTGCGGGGTCGTTAGAAGCCTTAACGTAGTTATCAACGTCTCTGAAGTTGCACTTTTCGTACTCAGCCTCAACTGCAGCCGCGCGCTTTGTCATACCCGTTACGGTTTTCGCGTTTGCGAAGAGTTTAAGAGCGTCTATAAGCTCAATGAGCTGCTCGACTCTTGCGATTTCGGTGTATGAATTAGCTACCTTGAACTTAACGTCGTTGTAATCATAGGACGCCTGGTCGAGATAGTAGGGATTGTTAGCCATAAACGCTTCGATTTCAACAATCTTTTGACTAACGGTTTTATAAGTTTCGGTGGTGATAGCGTCAGCTCCCGACTCGTTCATCATTTGAACGAGCTGATCAAGCTTTGCTCTCTTTTCTTCCGGCGGGATGACTGAATCTACGTCGAAGACGTCGAAGTCTGTAACGTAATCCTCAAATCCTGCAACGCCTCTGTAGCTTTCAACCATTGTCGCAGCCTTGTTGTAAGCGATTATACGGCTTACGGGCTCGTAGGTGGGTTCTGAGAAGAAGTCAACGTAGTACTTAAACTTATCCTCGTCGCTCATACCGTCAAACTTACCGAAAGTTCTGTAGGAAGTACCTACGTAGGACTTAATGTTATCAAACGCGATAGCGCTGTTTGCTGTTGCAAGGGCGAAACGAAGGTTGGTAGCGTTAAGGTTGTTCTCGGAGCCTTCATGAACGAGAGGTATCTTACCGATTTGTACGTAATCAACGTAAAGAGTCATAGTATATTCAACGGGATTAAGAACGACTATAACGTGCGTCCATTCACCCTGGGAAAGCTTAACCTCAACACCTGCGGGATGCGTGGGATCGTATGCGTCAAATTTAGTAAGTACACCGCCTGTGAAGAAGTTAAACAGGTACGCGGTACCGCTTACGTTAGGAGCCGTACCTACGGGACGGAAGTCAACTCTCATAGGGTCTACGCCCAAAGGAAGCATAACGTCGAACTCATATACCGTTCCTACGGTAGTTGATAGAACCTCGCTGTCAAAGTATGGGCCTGATTCAACTGTTTCAACAAGCCAGTATTTGTTCGTTGAGCCATCGGGAAGAGTTTCCGTTACTATTGATTGCTGCTTAACATCTGTGCGATTTTCAAGGTAAGGAACGCTACCGTTCTCGAAATCCATTATGGTTACGTCTTTAAAATCGTACTCGGACTCGGGAGTTTCAGCCTCTGCCTTCTGCTTCTGAAGCTCGGTAAGAGCCGCAAGCTCGGCCTTCGCAGCCGCTACAGCCTCGTCAAGAGCGGTAAGAAGAGATGTCGCGTCGAAAGGATTATCTTCAAGGTAAGCGAAGATAGCTTCAAGAGCTTCAAGCTTAGCTTCAAAATACGTTTCGTAATCGTAATTAGGTTCTCCAGCTGTTCCGATGTTCTGAAGAGCAACGCCCATATAAGACTTCATAAGAGCGGAATACTCATCAAGAGTTCCTGTCGCGTCATTGGGAACGTACTCTTCTCCGTTATACTCAATCTTCTCATCATCCTCGCCTGCGGCAAAGTATGCGTTGAAGAGGTCAGCCATAACATTGCAATACATATTTTCTTCAATATAAGTCTTAAACGAAGCGACCATCTGCGCCTTGATGTCTTCGTTCTCGCCCGCCGTCATATCTACGATATCGGCGTAAAGCTTAACGAAGTCCTCAGCTGCCTGAGCGAAGAGCGCGTTAGCGAATGCGTATTCGTTATAATTAGCCGAAACCTCATATGTTTTAAGGTAAGCGGTAATAGCGTCAACCTTCTGGTTCTGAATGAGGAATGCGTATTTATCATCACCGGTCGCGGTCTTGAATCCAAGAATCTGACCGTAAACCTCAGCGTATTCAAGAGCGTCGAGCTTGAGCTGCATATCGTCGTATACCGCAAGCTCAGCTTCGGTAAAGATAGAAGTGTCAGCTACGCAATCAGCGAGGAGCTTATGAATATCTGCTATGGCGTCTGCGTAAGGATTGAATGCTGCGTTAAATACCTCGGTAAACGCGCTTCCAACGTCGTCGCACTTCTTAGCGTAAGCTTCAACCATAGCGGAAGAAACCATATTCTTGTTTACGAATTTACGCATAGCCTCGAGCATAGCGGGCTTATCGTCAAGCTCTGCAGCGTCAATAGCGTCTGTATATCTCTGTGTTACAGCGCTCTTTGCTGCTGTGAAGGTTTCAACGAGCGCTGCGAAATCTGCCTTTGCAAAGTCAACGGGCTTAGATTTCTTGTAATCACCGCCGAAGTATTTGTACGCGGCTACAAACTCCGTGTCGGAATTTGCGGCTGCATCAATATATCCCTTAAAGGTTGTGAAATCAGATTCAGTTCCCTCGGGTGACTCATATTCGAGAGCGGGGCACTCTGTCAAGATAGAGTTTGCAACCGCTACAAAGTCAATATCCTGAACAGTTTCAAGCTTAGCGTTATATTCGTTTACAGCTGTCTGCGAGAACTCGTAGACGCTGAGGAAGTCAAACGCCTTGTTAAAGGAAGCAAGCTGAACGGAAGGCGCGGAAGCAGTGTCAGCAATAACTGTTGCTACTATTTCAGCTGCCATCTTATCGCAAACGTCAGCGTATGCCTCGCGGAATGCCGCGTCGCCTGCCTGAACGGAGGTGAGAAGAGAATCTTCTACTTCCGCCTTAGCGTTGTAAAGCGCCTTGAATGCTTCCATTCTGTTGTCAAGACCTTCAGCCTTGTTGAATGCAACTACAAGATCGTTGAGCTCATTATATATATAGGTAAGAATCGGTAATTCGCTTTCAATCGCATCAGACAAAGAAGCAAATTCCTGAACACCGCCCATTTCAACGTCTTCGGTTGTTGCAGGGTCATCTTCGCGGCTTATCACAGCGTTGAAGTCGTTTATAGCTTCCTCAGCGAAAGGAACCTTCTTCAAGAACTCACAAACGCGAGAAACCTTTTCGATATCCATATTCATTACGCCGGTTTCTGCATAGTCAACAAGATAAATACCGGCTTCAGTGAATACATCATCACAAAGTTCAACAAACATGCCGTATATTTCATCGGTCACATCGTAATCGCGGAGCGAGTATGTATAAAGAACTTCTACTTTAGCAAGTACTTCATCTATTGAAGCTTCTTCATCGATTGCAACAACGTCACCGCTATTATCCATGAAGAATACAAGTATTTCAGCAATTGCATTGTAAATATATTCATTTTCGATAATAAGACTATCGCGAGTTGCCTTATCAGCCTCAGCTGCATAAGTCTCAGCTACCTTATCATTGAAATCAAAAATAGCATCTGAAGAATAAGGAGTTGCAACAAGATAAGCCTTAACGTCCTGGAATGCCTTAAGCTCAGCTTCAGGAGTTTCAGCATCGTCTATCGTTGCGAAAAGTGCTGCGGTAAACTCTGCGCGCTTTGCGTCGAGTGCTTCAACGAACGCTTCGTATCCCTCTGCCTCTGTGTCAATCTTAACAGAAACAAGGTAGGTATACATAGCGGACATTGCAACCTTCTGATCCTTAAGCTCACCCTTAATGTTAGAAAGCATGAAGTTAAGCATTTCTACATTAGTAGTAATAATAGGAGCCTCAGCGGGTGTGTAGGTAGGAAGAACAAGCTTCTTAAGAGCCTTTGAGAAATTATCAAGAAGCTCAATAACCTCAACTCTGAGAGCGTTATATTCGTTTATCGCATCCTCGGTTATCGGGAAGCTTTCAAGGTAGCTACAGTAAAGTACGAGACCGTAAACCTTCTCATAAACTTCGGTAGGCTCGGTTATACCCTTTACAAAAAGGTCAAGTACAAGATCCTTCTCAGCGTGATACTTAGCAATAAGCTCAGCATAACCGCTTGCAGCGGGATCGATTTCGTTTTCAGCAAGATAATCATAAACAGCCGCCAAAGCCGAAGCTTTTCTTATAAGGTAAGGCTGTTCAGACAAATCATCTACAGGAGCGGGTTCGCCGCCTGCCTGGCCGCCGCCAACACCTGCGTTGTCATCGTCATCATCTGCCTTTTCCTTTACGTTTTCAAGAGCAGTGATAAGCGCTGTAAGCTCTGTGAGGTCTTCACCGGGTACTACAACCGCGATATCGGCAAGCTCAGCAGCAAGTTTCTCTCCGCCCTCAAAATTGTCAGAAAAGTTATTGTATTCGTCGGTAACGTCCGCAAGCTTGTCGTTGAATGCCTCAATAACATTCTCGGAAAGAGAATTTGCAGTGAGGTATGCGCTCATATTCTTAAGCAAAGCTACCTGCTCGGCAACCGTAGTAGCTCCGTTAAGCTCATCCGCAAAAGTATCGATAAGCTCTTCGCATCTTTCATTATATGTAACAATGAATGCTGCGAATCCATCGGAAACAGGGTTAACGGGATTTGCTCTTAAATAAGCGTAAACCTCTGCAAGACCGCTCTGAAGCTCATCAAGCTTAGCTCCTGTTTTAACCTTTCTCATCAAAGCCTGGAGCGCTAAGATATTTCCGGTATAAACGTCAGCGTTGGGATTCACCTCTTCGTAGCTAAGGCTCTTCACTTCGTCAAAGAACTTGGTGATCGCCTGCTGAGCAGCAAGATACTCGTAGTAGCTTGCTTCGCCGGATGTAACCGTAGCAAAGAGTGCGTCAACAAGCTCATCAGCGTATTTAACGCTTGCAAAGTTAACAGCCTTCACGAAATCAGCGTATTCAACGTCACCGATTGCTACGGTATCATCAAGCGAGGGCGCCGATGCAACGTGAGTGAACACTGCCTTGAGGCTATCTGTACTCTTAGATTCCAAATATTTGCTGTACAGTCCATCGCCCACAGTGTATGTAGTCAGGTTATACGCCTCGATAAGAGCCGCGTAACCCTCCTCTGCGGGATCAATGGGATTAGCGTCAATGTAAGCATAGAATGCAACGAGCGCTGTTGACTGCTTTGCCAAATCATTAATGATTTCTTCAGCAAGCACAGCGTCATAAAGCTTCTGCGCTTCTTCAACCGAACCGGTATATTCTGGTTCGGATTCGTTTGCAATCGCTATAGTCACGACGGAGGAAACCAACATCGCAACAACTACGAGTGCAAGAAGAACTTTTTTCAGGTTTTTCATTCTTTTCTCCTTTATAAGTTTTCTAAATAAAATAAATTTTGAGTTTACTTGGTGCAACCATTATATCACTATTTAATAAAGAAATCAATATCTTTTTTAACTTTTAGACAATTTGACTATAAAATTCCGCATTTTACACAAAAATTATTCTCAGCGTAAAAAATTTACCCGCTCTTGATTAACGTATTTTGGACTCTAAAAATGCAGATTTCGGAACGCCCGGCTCATACGGACAGTCGGGGACGCCCTTCCCGAATGAGCTATGATTGCCCGAAGGGGCAGGTTATAAGTTATGAAATGCTTCGCATTGTTATGATTGGCTCTGCCAAGTTAAAGTGATGCAGGCAATCATATCATAACATTTGCGCGGCAAAATTATAACGGTGAGTGTCAGCGAGCCTCACAACTCTAAACTCAAAAAGCGGCTCATCGAGCCGCTTTTTGAGAATAATTATTTACATTTTTTGCGTTTTAGGTCACAAAAATCGGTACGCGTATTACGATTTTCGACCAAATGGCGATTTTTATTTCTTTTCAAAAAACTGCTCTCCGCAGCCGTATTTTTCGTAAACGTAATCAATATCCTTATCTCCTCTTCCGGAAAGCGATACGAGGATTGAGCCCGATTTATGCTCCTTTGCGTACTTGATTGCGTAAGCGACGGCATGCGAGCTTTCAATAGCGGGAATTATGCCCTCGTACCTCGAAAGAAGGAAGAAGGCTTCCATAGCCTCATCGTCTGATATAACGTCGTAATGCACTCTTCCCATATCGCGAAGATTTGCATGCTCGGGTCCGACACCCGGATAATCAAGACCGCTGGCGATTGAATAAACCGGGAGAGCCTCTCCGTTTTCATCCTGAAGAAGATAACTGTCAAAGCCGTGAAGTCTTCCCTTCGTGCCGTACTGCATAGTCGCGGCATGGTCACCGACGGCAGAGCCTCTGCCAAGCGGCTCGATTCCGTAAATCTCAACAGGGTCTGCAAGGAATGGCGTGAACATTCCGATAGAGTTAGAGCCGCCGCCAACGCAAGCGCAGATAGCGTCGGGAAGCATTCCCGTCATCTCAATAAACTGCTCTCTCGCCTCGATGCCTATTATCGCTTGGAAATCGCGGACCATTTTGGGAAAAGGATGAGGGCCGAGAGCCGAGCCTATACAGTAAATCGCAGAGTCATATTCCTTAAGATACGCGTCAAAAGCCGCGTCAACCGCTTCTTTAAGAGTTTTAAGCCCCACAGTGACGGGAATTACGTTAGCTCCGAGCATCTTCATTCTTATCACGTTCGGATGCTGCTTCGCGATATCTACCTCGCCCATATAGACGTCGCACTCGAGTCCAAAGTAAGCCGCGGCAGTCGCAATCGCAACTCCGTGCTGACCCGCGCCGGTTTCTGCTATGAGCTTTTTCTTTCCCATATACTTGGCAAGAAGACCCTCGCCCATACAGTGATTAAGCTTATGCGCTCCGGTGTGGTTTAAGTCCTCGCGCTTGAGATATATCTGACAGTTTCCGAAGAGCCTTGAGAGGCGCTCGCAGTGGTAAACCGGTGTCGGCCTTCCTTGAAATTCCTTTCTGATTCTGCGAAGCTCGTTTATAAACTGAGCCGAATGGCATATAGCCTCGTAGGCGTCGTCGGCTTCCTTAAAAGCGGGAACAAGCTCGGGCGGAAGATACGCTCCTCCATGCTCACCGAAATATCCGTCCTTCGTAGGAAACTCCTTAAGATAATTTTCAAATTCTCTGTACTTATTCATATTAAAATTCTCCCGTTAATGTCATTTTGTAAATAAAGGTTTTCATTTGGTTAACAAAAAGTGTATTTCTGCCATCGTATACAAATCATATGTTTTTCTCCTTTCGCGAAGCCAAGAACCCACCCGTGTCAAAATAAACAAAAATCCCGAGTGCAGCTTTTTGCTGCACTCGGGGCGAATAACATTTTTCGCGGTGCCACCCGATTTAAAGTCCAAGGCTTCCTCATGTACTTATTATACATTGTGCAAAGATAACGGCTGCCAACCGTCGAAGCCTACCGACAAAAGCCCTCGGTTCGCCCTCAAAAGTCCATTCACAAAGCTTACGGACACCGCAATCCCAGCGCCTGCGGCTCTCTTATGACCGTGATAGCTATGCTACTACTCTTTCTCATCGGTTTATACGTTGATTATACTACAATATTTCAAGTTTGTCAAGTAGTATCAAAAAATTATCTTTTCCAATACTTTCTGTCAAGCGAGCGGTGCATAATAGCTTCGGCTATATGCTCGGGGCGTATTTCATCCGACGCGTCAAGGTCGGCAACCGTTCTCGCGACTCTCAGCACCCTGTCGTGTCCTCTCGCGGAGAGACCGAGGCTTTCAAACGCCTGCCTCATAAGCTCTGAGGCTTCTTCGTTTGGAACACAGTATTTGTGAAGCAGGTCAACCGTCATATTAGCGTTGAGAACACCCGTTCTGTCTCCGCCTCGCGCAAGGCGCCCGTTCGCAAATTCTCTCGCGCGGTTGACTCTTTCGCGGATTTTTGCCGACGGCTCTCCCGCGGGAGCTTTTCCGGATATCTCATCGTAAGAAACCGAGGGAAGCTCGATTTCAATATCTATTCTGTCAAGAAGCGGACCGCTGACACGCTCAAGATATTTTTTCGTAGCGGCAGGGGTGCAGGTGCACTGTCTGTTCGGGTCGCCGAAATAACCGCATTTACACGGGTTCATAGCGCACACGAGCATAAACGTCGAGGGATAGGTAACACTCGCGACGGCGCGCGTTACCGTGACGACACCGTCCTCAAGCGGCTGCCTCAGTGACTCGCTGACCGATTTCGGGAACTCGGGAAGCTCATTAAGGAAAAGGACTCCGTTATGCGCCATTGAAATTTCACCCGGCTTCGGAGTCGCTCCTCCGCCGACAATTCCTATTCGGCTGACCGTGTGATGCGGAGCGCGGAATGGGCGCTCGGTGATAAGATTGCTTTTCAAAGCTCCGACGACTGAGTGAATCTTCGTCGTTTCGACCGCCTCGGAGAACGTCATGTTCGGAAGTATCGTCGGAAGCCTTTTGGCAAGCATGGATTTACCGGCGCCGGGCGGTCCTATCATAAGCACGTTATGCCCTCCCGCAGCGGCAACCTCAAGCGCCCTTTTCGCTTTATACTGTCCCCGAACGTCCGAAAAATCGAGGCCCGTTGTCAAAATTTGCTTCTCAAACGAGGTTATATCGTAAAATTCCGGCTCTATTTTTTCTATGCCCTTGATGTGATTTATAAAGGCTCTTACGTTCTTCACTCCGTAGACGGTTATCCCGTCGACGACAGCTGCCTCGCCCGCGTTTTCAATAGGAACGAATATTTCCTTTTTACCCGCGTCCCTCGCGGAAACGGTCATCGGCAGAACTCCGCCCACCGCCCGAACGTCACCGGAGAGAGACAGCTCGCCTATCAGGCACATGTCCGAAAAGTCAAACGCTGAGGGTATCACACCGTCGCACTGCAGTATAGCCGCAAGTATGGCAAGGTCGAAAACCGAGCCCTCCTTCTTAACGTCAGCAGGCGCAAGGTTTATCATTATGTCAAGCGCGGGAAATTTAAATCCGCTGTTTTCACAGGCTGACTGCACGCGGTTTTTCGCTTCCTTAACGGCAGCGTCGGGAAGCCCGACGAGGTCAAAGCGAGGTATTCTGTCCCACGCGCTGCATTCAACGACGACTTCAAACCCCTCTATTCCAAATATACCTGATGTGTAGATTCTCGAAAGCATAGATAACTCCAAACGTTTTGTTACAAATATTATACACTATTTATTTATATAAATCAAGAGTTTTATTGACTTTAGAAAACAATTGTGCTATAATCTACCAAGGAAGCAACCGATAAAAAGGAGCGGCAAAAATGAAACTATTAAAAAACGTAAATTTATACGGTAATATAACCGATATCGAAACTGACGGCGGAGTAATAACCGCCATTGGAAAAACCGATAAGCCGGGAGTCGATTTTTCAGGATGCAAAATATACCCCGGACTTATTGATATACACAATCACGGATGCATTGGCTTTGATACTATGGAGGGGCATCTTGAGGAGATGGCTGATTGGCAGCTCACCCAAGGAACGACGACCTGGTATCCGACGACGATGACGATGAGCGAGGAGGATATAATATCCGCTGCCGAGAATAAAATCGACTTCGGACACGGAGCGAATATCCCCGGCTTTCACATGGAGGGTCCGTTCATAAACAAAAAATATAAGGGCGCGCAGAACGAAGCATTTATCCTCCCCCCCTCAATGAAGCTTTTCAACAGATGCAAAAACATAAAGCGCGTGACGATAGCTCCCGAAATTGAGGGAAGCCTTGAATTTATAAAGGAATGTCCCGTACAGGTATCAATAGGACACACCGACGCGAATTACGACGAAGCAAAGGCGGCGTTTGACACGGGAGCAAGCAGCATAACGCACACCTATAACGTAATGCCCGGCATTCATCACAGAGCGCCCGGACCGATAGGCGCTGGATCTGACAGCGAGGGCGTTATGGCGGAGCTTATCTGCGACGGAAAGCATATTCACGCGTCGGCTGTAAGAATACTTCTTAAAATTTTCGGCTCGGAGCGTGTTATTCTCGTCAGCGATTCTATGAGAGCCGCAGGCCTCGGTGACGGAAAATATATGTTTGGCGGTCAGACGATAATCGTGAAAGACGGAACGGCTCTGACCGAGGGCGGCAATCTTGCCGGCTCGACATCCACTCTCTTTGACTGTGTAAAAGTCGCGATATCATTCGGTATACCCGAAGCCGAGGCTGTAAAAATGGCATCAGAGAACCCCGCCCGTCTTATGAAGCTCAACAAAGGAAAAATCAAGGTTGGCTACGATGCCGATTTTATTATAGTTGACGATGACTTCAATCTTGTTCGCTCTATCGCGCGAGGGGAGCTTTAATGCAAACAAATATTTACAGAAACGAGGAAAAATTTTCAAGAAGCGCTCTGCTTTTAGGCGACACGGGTATTGAGAAGCTTGAAAAATCGCGCATTGCGGTATTTGGCATCGGCGGGGTCGGAGGACACGCTGTGGAAGCTCTTGTCCGTTCGGGAGTTGGTAAAATAGACGTTTTTGACTCGGACACGGTATCCGTGTCAAATTTAAACCGTCAAATTATAGCCACCGAGAAAACCGTGGGCAGAGCGAAGGTCGACGTTATAAAGGAAAGGATTCTCGATATAAATCCCGCCTGCGAAGTCGGAGCGTTTAACCTGTTTTATTCTGCCGACAATGCGAACGGTATTGACTTGTCGATATATGATTATATTATCGACGCTATTGATTCGGTATCCTCAAAGCTTGAGCTTATCTCAAGAGCGAAGGCGGCAAGCGTCAAGATAATAAGCTCAATGGGAACGGGAAACAAGCTTGACCCCACACGTCTTGAGGTTTCGGATATTTCAAAAACCTCGGTCTGCCCCTTGGCGCGCGTTATGCGTCGGGAGCTTCGCTCAAGAGGAACAAATCACCTCAAGGTCTTATACTCAAAGGAAGAGCCGATAAAAGCCGTAGCGGACTCCGACTCACCAAGACACGCGCCCGGAAGCGTCTCATTCGTTCCCTCCGTTGCAGGTCTTATAATTGCCGGTGAGGTTATAAAAGATATAGCTTTCGGCTAATATTCGGTAAATATTTAAAAATCTCTTGACAAACGGAATTTATAGTTGTATAATTACTTCCGTTTGGTAAAATAAGACGTCGAAAAAGAAGCCTTGGTTCGCCAAGGCTTCTTTTTCGAAAAACAAATAACTGAATTAAGGAGCTTAGTAAAATGCAAGCGCTTTTATGCTTATCAATCTCACTTCTCGCGGGACTTCTTCTTTCGAGAGTCGCGAAGCTTTTGCAGCTTCCCGCCGTCACCGCGTATCTCGTTGCCGGAGTGCTTATCGGACCTTACGTTCTGGGAGCTTTCGGCATAGAGGGCCTCGGATTTGTCAGCCTTGAGAACGTTAAGTCGTTTTCCTTGATATCCGACGTCGCTCTCGGATTTATAGCCTTTTCAATCGGAAATGAATTCAGGCTTTCCCAGCTTAAATCAATAGGAAAGCAAGCCACGGTTATAGGAGTTTTTCAGGCTCTTGTAACAACGCTTATCGTTGACGCCGCTCTTATCGGACTTCACTTCATAATTCCCGACAAGCTTTCGCTTTCGGCAGCTTTAGTCCTTGGCGCGATAGCTACGGCAACCGCACCCGCCGCAACGCTTATGGTCGTCCGTCAGTATAAGGCGAAGGGACCGGTTACGGATATACTTCTCCCCGTCGTCGCGCTTGACGACGCGGTCGGTCTCGTTGTTTTCGCGATTTCCTTTGGCATAGCGAGAGCGCTTGACTCGGGCGCTGTAAGTATTCTCTCTATTATTTTAGAGCCCGTGCTTGAGGTCGTTCTTTCCCTTCTTCTCGGTCTCGTTATGGGGCTTCTCTTCACCTTCTGCGAAAAGTTTTTCCACTCCCGTTCAAAAAGACTCGCTATGTCGGTCACCTTCGTGATGCTTACCGTCGCGCTCTCTATGCTTAAATTCCAAATCGGAGAGGTGCACGTCGCCTTCTCTTCCCTTCTCGTATGTATGATGCTCGGCTCTGTGTTCTGCAATATATGCGACTTCTCAGAGGAGCTTATGGACCGCGTTGACAGATGGACCGCTCCCCTTTTCGTGCTTTTCTTCGTTCTCAGCGGAGCGGAGCTTGAGCTTTCGGTATTCGGTGACGCCGCGATAGTTCTTATAGGCGTCGTATATATAATAGCGCGCTCGGCGGGTAAATACAGCGGAGCGTTTATCAGCGCGAAGGCAACAAAATGCGACAGCAACATCGTCAAATATCTCGGAATAACCCTTCTCCCCCAGGCGGGAGTCGCTCTCGGTATGGCGATAAAGGCGGAGACGCTTGGCCCGGATGGTCATATAGTAGCGAATATTACGCTGTTCGCGGTTCTTATTTACGAGCTTATAGGACCTATGCTTACCAAAATCGCTCTCACAAAAGCCGGAGATATCAAGCCCGAGGGCAGGACAAGCGCAAGACAAACTACGGTAACAAAATAAATATTTTGTCAATTTTCTCTGATAATTCATTTTCAGTTAATTTTAAAATGATAGGATAAGGGGAAATATGGTTTAAAAAGGAGTAGCATAATGTCAAAAAACGGTTATAAAGACATTCGCAAGCCCTGGTTCAGAGTAATCAAAAAAATAATGAGACTTTTCATTAAGGAAACCGAGTTCGTTTACCTCGGCGAAAAGATTACGGAACCCACTATAATATTATCAAATCACGTCGGAACTGCGGCCCCTCTCGCGTGGGAGCTTTACGGAAAGATGCCGTTCAGGTTCTGGGGCGCTTCGGAAATGAACTCGGGGCTCGTTAGCCTTTATAAATATCAGACGAGAGTTTTCTATCACGAAAAGAAGCATTGGAATCTTCACCTCGCAAGGCTTTTCTGCCTGATTGCTTCCCCGCTTACATATATGTTCTACAAGGGAATCAATCTTATCTCCACCTACCGTGATATAAGATTCAAGCACACCGTTACCGAGAGTATCGACGCTCTTGACAGCGGTAAAAGCGTTATAATCTTCCCCGAAATTTCCGACAAGGGATATCTTGACGTTCTCGAAGGATTTCATCAGGGCTTTACCGTTCTCGGAAGCATCCTTTTAAAGAAAGGCAAGGATGTTCCGATTACCGTCGCTTATTACAAGAAGAGCGAGAAACGCTATATCGTAGATAAAGCGGTAATGCTTTCGGATATTTTCAGAAACGGAGCTTCAAGAGAGCAAATCGCAAAACAGCTCTGCGACCGCTGCAACTACCTCGGTCAGATGGACTTAAACTCCCGCGAGGAAGAAAAAATTGTAGAAAAAATAGCTGTTAACCAGTAAAAAATCCCCCATTAACGTGTATCATCCACGCTAATGGGGATTTTTTATCACTGCCGAAGGCGTGCATGAAATCCGCCGCAGGCGGTATGTCCTCAGCCCGTGAGGGCCGTATGGAATCAACACGAAGTGTTGTATGTTATCAAGCCGACGAATATACACGCTACCGCGTGATGCCATACGCGACTCCGTCGCAATTACATACAACTCGCAAGCGGGTTGATTACATACCAAGCCCCCTTCGTCGGCTTGGAAAAAAAATTCCGAAAGCGGATGCTTTCGGTATTTCTTGGAGGCGCCACCCAGATTTGAACTGGGGGATAAGGGTTTTGCAGACCCGTGCCTTACCACTTG
>JAZQKG010000089.1:0-50405 GCA_045542035.1 Eubacteriales bacterium
CGATCCGACTTAGGCAGTCGTTAAAAGTAACCGACGCTATCGCTTTCATAGGACCCTCGTCAAAGAACTTTCTAATTTTGATATCTGTGATTTGCATAATCATAATCCTTTCTATATAGTGTCTTTTTTGATGATACTGAATATATTATACAGTAAGAATGTTAAAAATATTCAAGAACCAAAAAAGCAAACCTTTAAATATTTGTTTATTTTTTAATAACGGTTAATGTACAAATATTTAATTTGAGCCGAAGGAGGTAGTTTTTTGTCGGATTATAATTTTTGTTGTAAAAAGGAAGAAATAGCCCAAATATTAAAAAACAGAGCATCCCGTGTGCATTTTGTTGGCGTGGGTGGCGTTGGAATGTATTCTCTTTTTATACTTACGAAGAGAATGGGAGTTTGTGTCTCGGGAAGTGACAGGGAATCGTCGCGCTTTACAGATAAGCTGATTCAAATGGGAGAGAGCATAAATATAGGGCATAGGGAGGATTATGTGCGCGGAAGTAATCTTGTCGTATATACGTCTGCGGTATCTTCTGAAAATCCCGAGATAAAATATGCAAATGAAAACGGAATACCGGTAGTATCACGCGCGGAATATCTCGGAACGGTTATGGAAAACTATCGAATAAGAATAGGCGTTTCCGGCACTCACGGAAAAAGCACCGTAACAGCCATGCTTTCCCGGATATTTGAATATGCCGAAAAAAAACCAACTACGGTTTTGGGAGCGGTTATTCCTAAGACGGATTTACCGATTAAAATCGGTGAAGAATATTATTTTATTTATGAAGCTTGTGAATATAAAGACTCATTTCTTTACTTTTCACCGACAGCAGCGGTATATACCAATCTTGAATTTGACCATGTAGATTACTTTAAAGATATAGAGTCGCTTGAAAATTCGTTTCTTAAATCAATGAATGGAGCAGATTTATGTGTTGTAAATACAGATGACGACCGATTGAGAGCGCTTATTCAATATATAAAAACTGACACGGTTACCTATGGGGAGTGTTACAACTCTCATTACCGAGCCGAAATTACAGAAGAAAATAAAGGATTTTACAAATTCGACGTATATTTACATAAAAAGAAGATTGCGCATGTGAGACTTGGTATTCCCGGAAGGTTTAACGTTTTAAACGCACTTGGAGCTTTTGCATTAGCGCATAAGCTCGGTGTGCATGAGGAGATTATTTCAGAGGCTCTTTCAAGTTTTTCCGGAATTGAAAGAAGAATGGAACGAATAGGAGACTATGGCAAGCTTCATGTATACTATGATTATGCGCATCATCCAACCGAAATAGAATGTACGGTAAGGACCGCGAGAGAAATGACGGGAGGAAAGGTATACGTTATATTTAAACCGCATACCTATTCAAGAACGGCAGGACTTCTGCAGGAGTTCGTTAAGGCGCTTTCGACAGCTGACGGAGTATATCTTTGCGATATATCGGCAATACGAGAGGAGGCTATTGAAGGCGTAAGCTCGGAAAATCTCGCAAGGTTAATCGGGAGCAGAGCGACGCGCGCCGATGATGAAGAAATTAAAGCTAAAATTGACGAAGCGGGTATCGCCAAGGAAGTTGGTGCGCTTATTATTATGGGAGCTGCAAATATGGACTGTTTTAAAAATCAGTTTTTACAAAATGAAAAATACAAAAATACTATTGACAAATGAATTATATAGGTGTACAATATAGAAAAACATTAGGGGGTGAGACCGTGACTGACGGAGATAGTCGAAGTATAAAATACATAATGAATAAAATCGGTCGGCAGAAAATGCGGTCTCATACACGGTGCTTTTGGGTTTAGGTTCCTTGATGAGAATTTTTCTGCGCGCCTTTGGCGCGCTTTTTTCTGTCCGACGTAGGCAAGAGTGAATAATCCGAACGCTCTTTGAATTATTAATTTTCAGAGCTTTTGGCATTTATCTCTCTTACAAAGATGGAAACGGAGGATGGAAAATGAAAGAAAACGTTGAAAAAGAAGCAACCCTTATTTCGTCTGATCAAATAGCTTTGGACGCAAACGAGCTTGTAAATCTGATAGAGAATAAGAAATTTGCAAGTCTTAAAAATGCGCTTTTCAGACTGCCTGCGGCAGATATTGCCGAGCTTTTTTATGAGATGGATGAAAAGCATCACGCGCTCATCTACCGCCTTTTGCCAAAGGAAACCGCGGCTGAGGTTTTTGTTGAGATGGACGCCGAGCTAAAGAAACAGATTATAAACTCATTTACAGATGGAGAGCTTTCCGATATGCTTGACGAGCTATATATCGACGATACTGTTGATATTATAGAAGAAATGCCGGCTGCGGTCGTTAAGCGCATAATCGGAAATTCAAGTAAAGAAAACCGCGGAATAATAAACAGATTGCTAAAATATCCGAAGGATTCCGCAGGCACGATAATGACGACGGAATACGTCAGATTTACGAAGGAAATGACGGTTGAGGAGGCGCTATCGCATATAAGGCGAGTCGCCATAGATAAAGAAACTATTTATACCTGTTATATTACGGATGACAGAAGGCGCCTTATAGGTATAATAACTGCAAAAGAGCTTCTTATTGCGGATTTAAAAACCAAGCTATCCGATATTATGGAAGACTCTGTTGTTTTTGTAAATACGACGGATGACAGAGAAGACGTCGCGCGCAAATTTGACAGATACGGCTTTTTAGCTATGCCTGTGGTTGACGCGGAGTGCAGGCTTGTAGGCATAGTAACGGTTGACGATGCTATTTCGGTTTTAAAGGAGGAGACTGAGGAGGATTTTGCTAAGATGGCGGCAATAACTCCGAGCGAAAAGTCTTATCTTAAGACCTCTGCGCTGTCTTTGTGGAAGCATAGAATACCCTGGCTCATGCTGCTTATGGTTTCAGCCACCCTTTCGAGTACGATATTAAATAGGTTTGAAGCAGCTCTTCCCGCAATCCTTCTGATATTCGTTCCAATGCTTATGGATACGGGCGGAAACTGCGGCTCGCAGGCGTCTGTAACCGTTATACGCGCGCTGTCAGTCGGTGAAGCGAGAATAGCAGACCTTCCGCGAATACTCTGGAAGGAAATGAGAGTCGGTGTTATGTGCGGTTTAACGCTTGGAGCTGCGGCTTTCTTGAAGGTGCTCCTAATCGACAAGCTTTTAATGCAAAATCCGCAAATAACGCTAACTGTTGCGCTTTCGGTTTCGGCTGCGGTTGCTCTCACGATAATAACCGCTAAGATTATAGGCTCAACACTTCCTCTCCTTGCGAAAAAAATCGGATTCGACCCTGCCGTTATGGCATCTCCTTTTATAACTACGCTCGTTGACGCAATAGCGTTAGTAATGTATTTTCTCGTATCCTCGCTTTTAATCGGAGCGTAAGCTCTTATATAAAATTTTTAAATAAATCTTTTAAAATTTTTCAAAAGGATTGAAATAAAGATTTGAATATGGTATAATATGTTATTATATATTCCATATGGAGATTTTAAAATGGAAAGAACACTTGTAAAAAGCATTTATTCCGATTCGGCGAGCTTTGGCGGCAAGACTGTGACTGTCGGCGGATGGGTCAGAAACCTCAGAGATTCAAAGGCATTCGGTTTTATCGACCTTAATGACGGCTCGTGCTTTGGAAGCATTCAGGTAGTATTTGAAAGAGATAAAATATTAAACTATGATGAAATTGCATCGATGAACGTCGGCGCGGCGCTCGTAGTTACGGGAGAACTTACTCTAACTCCCGGCGCAAAGCAGCCGTTTGAGCTTAAGGCAACTAAGGTTGAGGTTGAGGGAACTTCAACGCCCGACTATCCGCTTCAGCCCAAGCGCCATACCCCCGAGTTTTTGAGAGAGCAGGCATATCTCAGACCGAGAACTAATCTTTTTTCCGCTGTATTCAGAGTAAGAAGCGAAGTTGCTTACGCTATTCATTCCTTCTTCCACAATAGAGGATTCGTTTACGTTCATACACCGATTATAACAGGCTCTGATGCAGAGGGCGCGGGTGAAATGTTCAGAGTAACCACTCTCGACCCTGAAAATCCCCCGAGAACCGAGGACGGAAAGATAGATTATTCAAAGGATTTCTTTGGAAAGAGCACTAATCTTACCGTATCGGGACAGCTTGAGGGTGAAACCTACGCTATGGCGTTCGGTAACATATATACGTTCGGTCCGACATTCAGAGCGGAAAATTCAAACACAGCCCGCCATGCCGCTGAATTCTGGATGATAGAGCCGGAGATAGCGTTTGCAGACCTTAACGACGATATGCAGCTTGCCTGGGATATGATAAAATACATTATCAATCACGTAATGGATAACTGTGCCCAGGAGCTTGAATTTTTCAATAAATTTGTAGATAAAACACTGCTTGAGCGTCTTACAGCGCTTCGCGATGCCGATTACGCAAAGGTAACGTATACCGAGGCTATTGAGATACTTGAAAAATCGGGCGCTGATTTTAAATATCCCGTATATTGGGGTGTTGACCTTCAGACCGAGCATGAGAGATATCTTACGGAGCAAGTATACAAAAAGCCTATATTCCTTATCGATTATCCGAAGGAAATAAAGGCTTTCTATATGAGACAAAATGACGACGGTAAGACGGTTGCCGCAATGGACCTTTTAGTTCCCGGCGTCGGTGAGATTATCGGCGGCTCACAGCGTGAGGAGAGACTTGACGTTCTTTCCGCAAGAATGAAGGAGCTTGGGCTCAACGAGGATGACTATTGGTGGTATATGAACCTTCGTAAATACGGAGGAACAAAGCACGCGGGCTTCGGTCTCGGCTTTGAGCGTATCATTATGTATATTACCGGAGTTTCCAATATCCGCGACGTTCTTCCTTACCCGAGAACAGTCGGCAACGCAGAATTTTAATAAATTAGACAAACATTATTTAAGCATAAACTAACAAAACAGAGATATTGTGCACGCAACACAGTATCTCTGTTTTTTCTATCAATTTTCAGTTTTAACACGCGTTGGAATGCAGCATACAGCGATGGCAAATATAAGCAAGAAGAAGAGTCCTGCTCCAAGTCCTATTGCGTAACCCGAGGGAGCTAATGTGTTAACGCATATACCGATACCTATAAATACTGCAATTGATGCGGCAAAGGCAAGAGAAGCAAAAATGAGTGTAAGTATCTTAGCGATGAGAGCTAATATGTGCAAATATTTGCAGCCTGTGAAATAGGCGAGATTTTGTTGAAGTAACAGTCCCGCGCATATGACTGTAACTAAAAACAGCAAACCGATTACTGATATGGCAGGGCTGATATCAGCTTCAGTAGAGCCGGCAAGTATTTCAACAAGGTATTGTCCGTTATGGTCATCAGCAAAACCGTTATTTATTTCGCTCTTGCTATATTCTCCAAACAGTTCAAACTGTTCTAAGAAATATAATTTTTTACCATCCTCACTGTAATTCTGAATATTTGTGATAGAGTCAATTTCTGATTCATCTAAGAGAAATTTTTCAAACAATGAAAAATATACAGGAATTTTTCCTACGCTTTTGTTATCTCTACCTTCAAAAATCGTTCTTACCGATGTTGTAAAAATTGGGGTAAAACACATGCATATAACGAGAATAGAAAGAACAGACGAAACCGAGCGTAAGACAATATTGCTTACCTTTGCTTTTCTGCAGTCAAAGATGAATGACAGAGTTAATAAAGCTACTATCGTAATAAGAGAAACAACAAAAATCGCAATTGCTCCGCTGCCCATAATAACCTCGTTGCCCACGTTGCTCATATAAGCAAAGAATGCGGTATATGTTATCAGAACAAATGCAGGAACTGCACAAAGTAATGACAGGGCAACATTATAAAAACGCTTTCGTTTGTTTCTCATTAGTCCGAAGCTGCATATAAAGTTGAGAATTGAGAAAACAAGGAAAACAAATGTAATTAATATATAAAGCAATGAAATTATCGCAATAGTTACATGAGAAACATTCGTTTTTGTATTTTCTGTTTGCAAATCCAAGCGATAACCTAATAACATTATCCTTTCCAAATTTTCTTCCACCTTTTTCTTTTCTCTTGTGGAAAGGTTGTCAATATCAACATCTGCGAATAGGTCGTCATAAGCGTATTCCAGATCGTCATAAAGGGAAGAATCACTTTTGTTTTCATACTCTCGCACAGAGTCAAACAGATATATTATTCCGTCGACAGCAGAATGAGATACCGAGAAATTAAAGTCCTCATCAGTGAGTTCGTTGCCAAAAAAATCTTTGAATCTCCAATTAAATATTGGAGCAAAAGAAAGAGCAAAAATTGTTATTGCCACTGCGAGCAATATGGAGTTTCGAACAAGGTTTACAATGAAGTTCTTCTTTTGTTTTTTCGGTTTGTTCTCTGCTGCTTCCTCTTGTAATTCGGGATTTTCGTGTGATAACTGCTGAAGCATCACGGATGACTTGCTTTGCGAGTTTGTTTCGGTGCTGTTGGGTTGCTGTTTTCCGCAAGCGTGGCAGAACACGGCGCTTTCATCTAATGATGCGGCACAGTAAATACAGTATTTTTGCATAAAAACCTCCTAATAGTAAAGTCTATAATTAATTATAACCTGAAACAGATTAAAAGTCAATACCCTGAAACAGATTATAATATAATAATTTTAGTTAGCTTTAGGGGGTGTCAAATGTACAGGCGGATTAGGGATTTGCGTGAAGATAATGATATGAATCAGACCGCGGTGGCAAAAATCCTTGGAATGTCACAAACGGGATACTCTAAATATGAAACCGGTGAAAATGATATTCCAACATCTGTATTAATTAAACTCGCGAGATTTTATAACACAAGTGTAGATTACTTGCTTGGAGAAACAAATTGCAAAAAAAGATATCCGTAAAAAGTTGTTGTGATGATAAAAAATCTCCGCGCTCTTTCAGGGCGCGGAGTCAATTATTTTTTGCCGTCTTTGACGGCGTTTTCTATAATTTTTGCGATTATATCGGATATTTTCTCCATCGATTCGACCGATATAAATTCAAATCTCGAGTGAAAGTTCTCACCGCCGGTGCAAAGGTTGGGGCAGGGAAGACCCATAAACGAGAGTCTTGCTCCGTCTGTTCCACCTCTTATCGGAACTACGACGGGGCGTATGCTAAGCTCCTCCATAGCTGCTTTTGCTCTGTCAACGATGAACATACAAGGCTCAATTTTTTCTTTCATATTGTAATACGAGTCTTTTATTTCAATATCAAGAGTGCCGTCGCCGTATTTTTCGTTGATTCTATTCGCAGCATCCTCAAATACCCGTTTTTTCTCTTCAAACTTATATTTGTCGTGGTCGCGTATAATGTAGCTGAGCTTTGCAAGCTCGATTTCACCCGACATTGATATAAGGTGGTGAAATCCCTCGTATTTTTCGGTTTTCTCGGGAATTTCGTCCTCGGGTAAGAGCGAATTAAATTCACACGCTATAAGAGATGCGTTTTTCATTCTGCCTTTTGCCGTTCCGGGATGAATTGAAACTCCGTGAACGGTTATCTTTGCGCTTGCGGCATTGAAGTTCTCATATTCAAGCTCACCGATAGGACCGCCGTCAACGGTGTAGGCATAATCTGCGCCAAATGCTTCTACGTCAAATCTGTCAGCGCCTCGTCCAATCTCCTCATCTGGAGTAAAGGCTACCGAAATTTTTCCGTGGGGAATACCCGACTCGATAATTTTTTCAAGAGCTGTCATAATCTCGGCAATTCCTGCTTTATCGTCAGCGCCGATAAGCGTAGTTCCGTCACTCGTTATAATGTGATGACCTTCGTAATCCGAAAGATAGGGATAATCCGAAATCTTGAGACAGATATTCTTTTCTTCGTTCAAAAGAATGTCTCCGCCCTTGTAATCGACTACCCTAAGCTTAACGTTTTCGTCACACGCCTCTGGGGATGTGTCCATATGAGCGATAAAACCTATGGAATTTACTTCGGTATCGATATTCTTTTCAAGGGATGCGTAAACGTATCCGTACTTGTCAACTCTCGCGTCGCTAAGACCAAGCGCGAGGAGTTCGTCTTTTAGTATATTTGCAAGTATAAGTTGCTTTTTTGTGCTTGGGCAGCTTTCGCTCGCCTCGTCAGACATCGTCGGATATTTTGCGTAGTTAAAAAATCTTTCGTACGCTCTCATATTTTTTTGACCTTCTTTAATGATTTTTCGCAATATTGATGCGGTTTATAGCTCTTGCAAGCTTTGCTTTTGCTATACGGATGGCTTTGTCGTCGGTTTCGTGCGAGAGAGCTTCCTCGGCGCGAAGCTTTGCTTCTTTCGCGCGGTTTAAATCGATTTCATCGGCAAATTCAAATGTGGTAGAGACAAGCTTTACTTCGCCTCCTTTTACGGAGATAAAGCCTCCGGCGGCGGATGCTTCCTTTGAGACACCGTTTGCGACGAGCTTAGCTCTTCCGATTCCAAGCGATGCGAAATAGTCAGCGTGTCCTCTCATTATTTCAACGTCGCCTTGCTCGGTTCTTACGAGGATAGATTCAGCGTTTCCGTCAAAAACCATTCTGTCGGGAGTGACTATCTGTAGATGAAATTCATTCATAATCAGTTGTTTTCCTTCAGCTTTTTAGCCTTTTCTACAGCTTCGTCAATCGTACCGACGAAGAGGAAGGCTGATTCGGGAAGGTCATCGTGCTTACCGTCGAGTATCTCGCGGAAGCCTCTTATTGTTTCTTTAATCGGAACGTATCTTCCTTCCATACCTGTAAACTGCTCGGCAACCGAGAAGGGCTGGGAAAGGAAGCGCTGAATCTTTCTTGCGCGGCTGACGACGAGCTTATCCTCTTCAGAAAGCTCATCCATACTCATAATCGCGATTATATCCTGCAGCTCCTTGTATCTTTGAAGTATGCTTTGAACCTCGCGCGCAACCTCATAATGCTCGATTCCCACAACGTCGGGTGAAAGTATTCTTGAGGTTGAGTCAAGCGGGTCAACAGCGGGGTAAATACCGAGGGAAGCTATACTTCTTGAAAGAACCGTCGTTGCGTCAAGGTGCGCAAACGTAGTCGCGGGCGCAGGGTCGGTAAGGTCATCCGCAGGAACGTATACTGCCTGTACGGACGTTATAGAACCCTTTTTAGTAGAAGTGATTCTTTCTTGGAGAGCACCCATTTCGGTCGCAAGAGTAGGCTGATATCCAACGGCTGAGGGCATACGGCCGAGCAGGGCGGAAACCTCTGAGCCCGCCTGAGTAAATCTGAATATGTTATCTATAAAGAGAAGCACGTCCTGTCCTTCTTTATCACGGAAATATTCCGCCATTGTAAGACCGGAAAGAGCAACTCTCATTCTTGCTCCCGGAGGCTCGTTCATCTGACCGTAAACCAGCGCGGTTTTAGAAAGAACTCCGGACTCCTTCATTTCATTATAAAGGTCGTTTCCTTCGCGGGTGCGCTCACCGACACCGGTGAATACCGAGATACCGCCGTGCTGCTTTGCGATGTTGTTGATAAGTTCCATAATCAAAACTGTTTTACCAACGCCCGCGCCGCCGAAAAGACCTATTTTACCGCCTTTTGCGTAAGGAGCTATAAGGTCAACGACCTTAATACCCGTTTCGAGTATTTCGGTTGTTCCTTCCTGCTCGGAGTATGACGGGGGTTCTCTGTGAATGCACCATCTCTCCTCTGTCTCGGGAGCGGGCTCGTTATCAATAGCTTCACCGAGAAGGTTGAATATTCTTCCAAGCGTTTCTTTTCCGACGGGAACGGTTATGCCCGTACCCGTGTCGTACGCATCCATACCGCGAGACATACCGTCGGTTGATGACATAGCGATGCATCTTACTACGTCGTCGCCAAGCTGAGTTGCAACCTCGCATACGATTTTGCGTCCTTCGTGCATTATTTCAATTGCATTCAGAAGGTTTGGAAGATGTCCGTTGTCAAATTTTATATCAAGTACAGGACCGATTATCTGTACTACCTTGCCGATGCTTTTTTCCATCTGACAAATCCTTTCTTAACTTAGGAGTTTTAAATTTCAAAGGCTTATTAAAGAGCCTCAGAACCGGAAACGATTTCCGTGATTTCCTGTGTTATAACAGCCTGACGAGCTCTGTTGTATTTGAGCATCAGAGTGTCTATCATTTCGGCAGCGTTTTTGTTTGCCGCATTCATAGAGCTTCGTCTTGCTCCGGATTCCGAAGCTAACGATTCGCACACTGCGGAATATATTATACCACCGACGTATTCGGGAATAATTTTTTCGAGGAGCTCTTCCGCATCTCCTTCAAAAATGGGGTCGGGAGAAAATTCTTTTTTCTCATTTTCGCTTCTTTCAAGAGGAAGAAGCTCTTCGTATACGGGAAGCTGAGATATCATTGAGACAAATTTGGTGTAAACCAAAATGACGTTTGAGATATCTCCGCATCTGAAAGCTTCGCATATAATAGACGAGGCATTAAGCGCTCCGCCTACACCGACGTTTGCTACGAATCCGAAATTGGTGGAAAATATGTCGCGGCCTCTGTGAGCATAGTACTCGAGAGCCTTCTTTCCAATAGGAAGATATACAGCGTCTTTATCCTTCGAAAGCGCCTCTGTCAGGCGGAAAATATTCGAATTGTATCCGCCCGCAAGTCCTCTGTCACCCGCAATTACGACGAAAAGCGTTTTGCCTTCTTCCTTTTGTTCATGCCATACAGACGATGAGGCTTCGGATGAATTCTCGATGCTGCTTATGGCTTCGCTGAGAACCTCGTAATAAGGACGCGATTTTTCTGCTTTTTCCTTGGCGCGTCTTAATTTAGAGGTGGCAACGAGTTCCATTGCTTTCGTTATCTGCATCGTGCTTTGCACGCTTTTCATGCGTGATTTTATATCATTCATGGAGGCTCCCGCCATAGCAACCCCGCCTTTCTTATTCTTTGTTCAAAAATTTGTTTTTGCAGTATATTATTGCTTCGCGAAGCTCTGCAGTCGTTTCGTCTGTGAGCGCACCCGTGTCACGTATTGACGAAAGCAATTCTTCTTTTGTGGCAACGAGGTATTCAAAAAGCTCCTCTTCAAAGCTGTGAATATCTTCTATCTCTATTTCTTTAAGAAGATTGTTTACAACAGCGAATATTATAGCTACCTGAAGCTCTACCGCAATGGGAGAGTTTCTGTCCTGCTTCAATACTTCGACGATTCTCTGGCCCTGGTCAAGTCTTGCTTTCGTGTCTGCGTCAAGGTCCGAGCCGAACTGCGCAAATCCCTGAAGCTCTCTGTACTGAGAGTAGAGGAGCTTAAGAGTTCCGGCAACCTTTTTCATAGCTTTTATCTGCGCGTTTCCTCCGACACGGGATACAGAGATTCCGGGGTTAACCGCAGGGCGTACGCCCGAATGGAAAAGCTCTGTCTCAAGGAATATCTGTCCGTCGGTAATAGAAATTACGTTGGTCGGAATATAAGCCGAAACGTCTCCCGCCTGAGTCTCAATTATAGGAAGAGCGGTAAGAGAACCTCCTCCGTATTCCGGGGCAAGTCTCGCTGCGCGTTCAAGAAGTCTTGAGTGAAGGTAGAATACGTCTCCGGGATAAGCCTCTCTGCCCGGCGGGCGTCTTATAAGAAGGGAAAGGGCGCGGTATGCGACGGCGTGCTTTGAAAGGTCGTCGTAAACGATAAGCACGTCGCGTCCCTTATCCATAAAGTATTCGCCCATAGCGCATCCGGAGTACGGAGCTATATATTGAAGGGGCGCAGACTCTGACGCGGTTGCCGAAACGACAATGGTGTAATCCATAGCGCCGTTTTTGTAAAGGGTATCAACTACGTTTGTAACCGTCGACTGCTTCTGACCTATAGCGACGTATATGCATATAACGTTTTTGCCTTTTTGATTTATAATAGTGTCGGTTGCTATAACCGTTTTACCGGTCTGTCTGTCTCCGATTATAAGCTCTCTCTGTCCTCTTCCGATAGGAATCATAGAGTCGATAGCTTTAATACCTGTCTGAAGCGGAACCGAAACCGATTTTCTTTCTATAATGCCGTAGGCGCGTCTTTCGATAGGACTGTACTCCGCAGCTTCGATAGGTCCTTTTGCGTCTATAGGCTGACCGAGGGCGTTGACGACTCTTCCAATCATAGCCTCACCGACAGGAACCGAAACGACGCGGCCAGTGCGCTTAACAAGGCTGCCCTCGCTTATTCCTACGTCGTTACCGAGAAGAACGGCGCTGACAAAGGTTTCTTCAAGGTTAAGAGCCATACCGAACGTTCCGTTTGAAAATTCAAGCAGCTCGTTTGCCTTGCACTTATCAAGTCCGTGAACCTTTGAAATACCGTCGCCGACAGAGATAACGTAGCCTATCTCATCCTGCTCGGTTTTCTTCGAGTAGTTCTTTATTTGTTCTTTGATTATCTTACTGATATCATCAATTCTGGACTGCATTTTATCACCGTTAAATTACTGTATTTTTTAGGCCTTCTTCAAATTTGTCAAGCCTTGTCTTAACCGATCCGTCAATCTGAATTCCCGAATATCTGATTTTCACTCCTCCGAGAATCTTCGGATCAACCGTATTTTTGATTATTATTCGCTTGCCCGTAATTTTAGCAAGCTTTGCTTTCATTGCGTCAAGCTGACTCTGCGTCATAGCGATAGCGGTAACAGCCTCAACGTGTTCTATCCCGCGCGACTCGTCATACAAAGCAAAATAGGTTTTCGCAACCTCGGAAAAAGAAAACACAGAGCGCCTTTCGCATAAAATCTTGATAAGATTTCTAACGCTTTCACAAAGAGGGTTAAACGCCTCGTCAATAAGCGTAAGCTTTTCTGCTTTCGTTATTGCCGGAGTGTCAAGCAATTTTACGTATTCCGGATTTTTTGAAAATATTTCGTTTGCGGCTCTGACGTCGTCAAGCGCGGCTTCCGTATTGCCGCCCTCCTCCGAAAGCATGAAAAGGGCTTTGCCGTATTCATTACTAACAGCCATATCATTCACCTATTTGGTTTATAAACTCGTCAATGAGGTCTTTATGCTCGTCGTTTTTCACGTCGCGCTCAATTACAGCTGCCGCAATGCTTATCGCCATATCGGAAACCTCGTTTTTGACTTCGTTTATGGCTCTCTTCTTTTCGAGTTCAACCTGCTCGGTTGCGCGTTCAAGCGTTCTTTGCGCCTTCACGTTTGCTTCTGCAAGTATTTCTTCTTCCTTAAGCTGAGCCTTGCGCACCGCTTTTTTAAGAATTTCTTCGCTTTCCTCGTTCGCGCGCTCAAGCTTCTCCTCGTATTCCGCCTTGAGAGTCGCGGCTGACGCGCGCGAATTCTCAGCGTCCGAATACATATCGTCTATTTCCTTCTGCCTCGAATCTATCATATTCTTGATAGGCTTGAAAAGCAGCTTTTTAAGAAACAGATAAAGAACGAGAAGGTTGCACCAAGCGAAAATCATCGTCCAGAAGTTTACGCCTACAAACGCCTCGAATTTATCTAAAAAAACTTCTATTCCCATGAAATGTGGTTGGCCTTTCTTTATTCTTACTTAATGTTCATAAACATAAGAAGAAGCGAGATAACGAGAGAGTAGATACCTGTTGTCTCGGTAATAGCGCATCCGAGAATCATATTGGTACGAAGATTGCCTGCCGTTTCGGGATTTCTTGCCATACCCTCAAGAGCCTTTCCTACCGCATTACCTTCTCCGATAGCGGGACCGATAGCGCCAAGACCCATACAAAGACCTGCGCCAAGCGCTCTTGCAGCAGCAACTATTGAACCTGTTAAACCTTCCATTTTTCAAATCCTCCTAAAAGTATATTATATATTTTTTTATAAAATTAATTATTATTTTCCGAATCCGAACTTTCTTTGGGTGGGGGGCATGCGCCTCCAACGTAAACCATCGTAAGAAGAGAGAATACGAGCGCCTGAACAAATCCCGAGAACAGGTCGAAATACACAGAAAGAAATGCGGGAATACCGACCTGCATAAACGGAATATTTCCGATTATACCGGGTATCCAGCCGAATATTAGATTTGATACGAGCGCAAGCGCCGCATAAACGAGAGAAGTAAGAACAGAGCCGCCGGCAACGTTACCGAAGTGACGGAATGCCATTGATATCGGCTGAGCAATCTCACTGACAATATTCATAGGCGTCATTACGACTATTGGCTCGGTAAAACCTTTAAGCCATGCTCTAAAACCAAAATTTTTAATATTGTTGTACCACACCATAACCGAAGTTATGAGCGCCCACGCAAGCGTTACCGAAAGGTCTGCCGTTACGGAGCGGAATATCTGAGTCATTCCTATAAGCGTTCCGATAATTGAAGAAAGGAAAAGCGTTCCTATATATGGAGCAAATTTTAAATTATGCTTTCCCATCGTGTCTTCAACGAGATTATATAGCATTGTAACGAGCTTTTCCACGACTACCTGAAAACGTCCGGGACGCTTGGTTATTTTCTTGCTTATTACAACGCTTGCAATTATCAGAATCAGCGTAACTGCAAGAAGCGAAAGCATCGTTTGCGTAACGTTAATATCAAACCAAGGCGTATGAATTACAAAATATACTTTAGGGCCGTTTACGGATAAATCCATTATTCATCACCTTTCCTGAACTTTTGTCTTATAAGAGATTCCACAGTTATTATGGGGCGGAGCATAAGAAGCGGAACGAGAGTTGCGATAACGTCGAACCATTTAAGTACGAACGCAATGATAAGCGCGGCAAGCATCGTAAGAGTCCGTATAATAAACGAGACCTTAACGGCGTTTTGAAGGCTTGCCCCGTGCTCAGCGGCAAATTTTTCCGCCTCCTCGTCATCCATTTCCTTCGTTCCGCGGGCTTCTACGGCTCTGTCAAACGCGCGGCTTGTTGATATCGCGAGAAATAAAAAGTTAAGCACTGTAACCGCAGTACCGAGCGAGACTCCCGTTATTACTTTGTACGAAAATTTGTTAATTATCAAATAAACGCCGCATACAATAAGCGAAACTATTATTTCTCCAATCAAGATAAAAGATGTTTCATAGAGCGGCAAATTCTTATTTTTCATTAGTTTTGTTTCCTGTTTTCGTGTCTTTTTCTTTCTGCTTTTCGAGCCGTTCGAGATTTTCTGACGCGCTTATCGCAAACCTGACCATTGAAATAAGTCCGATTAAAACCCCAACCGCTATAAATATTGCGTATAACCATTCCGGAGCGCCGACTCGCTTAACTAAAAGCCAGCAAATAGCGAAAAGAAGCGCAGCCGGAGTTAAAAGGCTGAATATAGCCTGTGACATAATATTCAACCCATACATAAATCCAAAAAACTTTTTGTGCATTTCGAACCTTAAATCCAGATAAATATCATTAAATATTATAATACCACAAAATCACTCGTAAATCAATACTTTAGATAAAAGTTAATAATTTATTAGGTAAACCTAAAATTTATCATAACGGAACAGCTGGGGAAGTTGAGTAGCTCTTTAACGGTATAACGTTTTGATAAAAAATGCCCTTGAGATAAAATGTCCTCAGGGCGTTTTTCTTGTTATTCAATAATAGTTTTATAGATTAATTTTGATTTTTCAGGCTTTTTATCGGTGAAAGAAAGCGCACGTAGAAACAGCTTTTTCGCTTCCTTTAAAGAGTTCTTATCGTTTGTAAAGAGCGTCGCGAGAACGTCACCCTCGACAATTTTGTCGCCTGCCTTTTTATTAAGAACTATACCTGCAGTGTAGTCTATTTTATCTTCTTTCGTTTTTCTTCCCGCGCCAAGCTCCATAGCGCAAAGACCTATTGCTTCCGCGTCCATACTTGATATATACCCGTTTCGCTCGGCGATGATTTTATGCTCAAACGATGACTTTGGGAATAGGTCGGTATTGTCTATCAGACTTACGTCTCCTCCTTGAGCAGAAATCCACTCCTTGAATTTCAGAAGGGCGGCGCCGCTTGTGAGCGCTTGCTTAGCTTTTTCTTTCGCTTGTTCGAATGAAATTGACAGAGAAAGCGATGCCATGGCTGCGGCAAGGGATATGCATATTTCGGCAAGGTCCGACGGACCTTCTCCCTTAAGCGTTGCGATAGCTTCCTTTACCTCAAGAATATTTCCAATGCCGTACCCCAGAGGGATATCCATATTCGTTATCAGAGCTGCGGTCCTTCTTCCGCACATTTTACCGATGCTGACCATATTTAAAGCAAGCATCTCGGCATCCTCTGGTGTTTTTACAAACGCTCCGGAACCGCATTTGACGTCAAGCACAATAGAGTGAGCTCCCGAGGGAAGCTTTTTTCCCATTATTGATGACGTGATAAGAGGGATTGAATCGACAGTTGCGGTTACGTCACGCAAGGCGTAAAGCTTTTTATCTGCCGGAGCAAGATTTCCGCTTTGGCTTATAACGGCAACACCTATATCTCTGATCTGTTTTTGAAAAGCATCTTTTGATATATCAACTTTATATCCGGGAAACGATTCAAGCTTATCAATAGTTCCGCCTGTGTGACCGAGACCTCTTCCGCTCATTTTAGCTACTTTGCATCCAAGAGTAGCCGCAAGCGGAGCAACGATAAGAGTTGTCTTATCTCCGACTCCTCCGGTTGAATGCTTATCAGCCGATAAATTTCCAAATTCGGAAAGGTCTACGAAATCACCGGAATTTGCGATAGCGTCCGTAAGAATATAGGTTTCCTCTTTGTTCATACCGTTAAGGCATATTGCCATCAGAAGCGCCGATACTTGATAGTCGGGAATCTTGCCTGCGGTGTATTCTGAAATGAAGAACCTAATCTCGTCTTCTGTGAGAGTCTCGCTCCTTTTTTTCTTGTTGATTAAATCGTACATTCTCATTTTAAATAATCCTCATTGAAACTGTATGGCAAAAGCTCGGAAAATGAAATTTCACGCTCTTTTGAGAGAATAATTCTGAAATCCGGGGAGCAGAATTCTGCCATAACCTGCCTGCAAACTCCGCACGGCGGGAATAATTCTTTAGGAGCTTCTCCGCTCGTGCCGCCCGCTACGGCAATTGCTTCAAATTCCCGCACTCCCGCATTTATCGCAGAGAAAAAAGCGACTCTTTCAGCGCATACAGAGGGGGAGTAAGCCGAGTTTTCAATATTTGCTCCCGTATATATCTTTCCGGATTTTGACAATAAAGCAGCTCCGACAGAAATTTTGGAATATGGAGAGTATGAGTTTTCTCTTGCGGCACACGCCGTATTATAGAGCTCTTTTTTTGATACCGTCTTTTTCATTTCAATATGTCCTTGCTTATAATTTCACACGCATCGGGAGTAAAGCTCACGCCAAGCATATCGCATACGGCGCCTGCTACCGTGCCAAAGCATTCCTTGGTTCCAAGATTAAGCGGCTTAATTCCATTGCCAAAGATTAGGAGCGGAGTGTATTCTCTCGTATGGTCGGTGGAATTATCGGACGGATCGCATCCGTGGTCTGCGGTGATGATAAGAACGTCATCATCGCTCATTTTCTCTGTAAATTCTCCAAGCCAAGCGTCAAATTCGTTTAGCGCGTGAGCATAGCCTATGGCATTCTGTCTGTGACCGTAGCTTGAGTCAAAGTCGACGAGATTTATGAAGGCGAGTCCCGAAAAATCCTTCTCTATAAGCTCTGACGTTATCTTCATTCCATCTGTGTTACCGTGAGAAACAATTGCTTCCGTAATACCGCATCCCGCAAAAATATCTCTTATTTTTCCGACGGAAATAACGTCAAGCCCAGAGTCTTTAATAGCATCAAGCATGGTTCTTTTCGGTGGCTCGATAGAAAAGTCGCGTCTGTTTGCAGTTCTTACGTAGTTGCCCTCATTTCCAATAAAGGGACGCGCGATAACTCTGCCTACCGAATGCTCACCGACGAGTATTTTTCTGGCAATGCGGCAAATCTCATAGAGCTTTTCCGGCGGAACAGTTTCTTCGTGAGCGGCTATTTGAAAAACGCTGTCCGCGGAAGTGTAAACAATAAGGTCACCGCTGCTTTCGTGAATAGCACCGTAATCTTTTATAACCTCCGTTCCCGAATAGGGTTTGTTACAAAGGACCTTTTTGCCGGTTGCTTTTGTAAATGCATCTATTATTTCTTTAGGAAATCCGTCTGGGTATGTTTTTAAGGAACTTTTTGAAACAATACCTGCAATTTCCCAATGACCGATAGTGGTATCTTTTCCCGCGCTTAGCTCACGAAGTCTGCCGAAAGCAGCGAGTGGGGAATTCGTTTTTGTTATGAAATCGATCCCGTCAATATTGCCAAGCCCCATTTTTTCAAGATTCGGAAGATTTAAAAGACCTGTATTATATACGCTCCTTAACGTGTTTGCTCCTTCGTCTTCAAAGCTTTTTGCATCCGGAGCTTCACCGATTCCAAGTGAATCAAGTATTATCAAAAATATTCTTTTCATATCTTTTAACCGTTTTAAATTAAAGTCTTATGGCGGTGTTTAACGCAATTTCCATCATTTCGGTGAATGAGTTTTGTCTTGCTTCAGCGTCAAGCGATTCACCTGTCAAGAGGTGGTCGGAAACGGTGCATATAGCAAGAGCCGATTTTCCTGCGTAAGCTGCGTTCATATAAAGAGCCGCCGCTTCCATCTCGACTCCGAGAACTCCGAGCTTTTGCCATTTTTTTTGCGCGTCACTATTCGCGTTATAAAAAATATCTGAGGAGAGAAGATTTCCAACCGCGTATCTTGCGCCTATCTTTTCAGCCTCTTCAATTGCTGTTTTCATCATTTTATAGTCGGCAATCGGAGCAAACGTTCCCTCGAGATTATACTGAACGGCAAAATTGGTTGTGGTCGAAGCTCCCATGCCTATAATTATATCGCGAACCTTTACGTTTTCCGACATTGCACCGACAGAACCGATTCTCATTATATTTTCGACTCCGAAGAAATTATAAAGCTCGTATGAGTATATACCGATAGAAGGCATGCCCATGCCGCTTGCCATAACCGAAACACGCTCACCCTTATAGGTTCCTGTGTAACCCTGTATTCCTCTTACATTGTTTATAAGTTTCGCGTTTTCGAGAAAGTTTTTTGCGATAAACTGTGAGCGAAGCGGGTCGCCCGGCATAAGCACGGTTTTCGCAAAATCCTCAGGGGAGGCGTTTATATGAGGCGTAGGATAATTTTTATTCATAATAAAGTCCTTTCGTCGATTAAGTTTAATAACCGGATCCGTTTTCCTGTTTTGCTATTTTCACAATTCTGCTTGTGCCAAGCCTTGATGCTCCAAGCTTAATGAAGTTCTCGGCATCCTCAAGAGATGATATGCCGCCCGCGGCTTTGATTTTTACGTTTTTACCCACGTGCTTTGCGAAAAGTGAAATATCCTCAGCCGTCGCGCCGCCGGTTGAAAAGCCTGTAGACGTTTTAATATAATCAGCGCCCGCACGTGTCACCACGTCGCACATTTTTATCTTTTCCTCTTCTGAGAGAAGGCAGGTTTCTATTATTACCTTCAGAACTTTATTTCCGCATGCGGCTTTGAGAATTTTAATTTCGTCGCAGACGGCATCATAATGTCCTGCTTTTGCTTCTCCAATATTGATAACCATATCTATTTCGTCAGCTCCCGAGGAGAGCGCGTCCTCGGTTTCGAATAGCTTCGCCTTTGTTGTTGAATATCCGTTAGGAAAGCCTATAACCGTACATATTTTAACTCTTCCGTCTGCATATTTTGAAGCTCTTTTTACAAAGCTTGGAGGAATACATACCGAGGCTGTTGAGTATTTTATTCCGTCATCAATAATAGCTTTGATTTCCTCCCAGGTCGCAGTTTGAGAGAGAAGGGTGTGGTCACACACCGAAAGAATTTCGTTAACGTTCATTTTGATTTTTGCTCCTTTATCTTTTTCATCCAACACTTGTGGCACATAGCGAGATAAGTGTCATTGCCGCCAAGGAAGACCTGTTCACCCGAGGTAATTACATTTCCGAAACCGTCTATTCTCGCGCTGACGGTTGCTTTTGACCCGCATTCGCAAATCGTCTTGATTTCCGAAAGCGAATCCGAAATTTCAAGAAGTCTTTTCGAGCCGGGGAAGAGTCTTGTGAGGAAGTCGGTTCTGAGTCCAAAGCAGAGAACGGGAATATTTAGTTCGTCAACAATGAGTCTCAGCTCATCTATTTGCCGTTCGGTGAAAAATTGGCTCTCGTCAGAAATGATAACGTCGATATCATTTAGCTTTTTTGAAAACAGGTCGTAAATATTGGTGTTTTTATCTATCGACTCGCATTTTGAAGAAAGACCAATCCTTGAGGTAAGCATATCGCAGCCGTCGCGCGTGTCTGTCGAGGGCTTTATCAGCCACACCTTCATACCGCGCTCCTCATAATTGAATTTGGTTATCAGCGCTTGAGCTGTTTTTGACGATCCCATAGCGCCGTATTTAAAGTATAATTTAGCCATAATTGCTCCAATGATTCATATATTAAAATAAGTATATCATAAATAACAAAAAAATAAAAGGGGAAACAGTGAATTTTATTTATTTTGGTTAATTTTCACAAAAAAATCAAATTTCTTTAAAAGGGTGGAAATTTACGAAAAAATGTGTTACAATATACAATATGTTTTGTAAAAGGAGTATGCCGATGAAGCTTATAATAGCCGAAAAGCCAAGCCTTGCAAGAAATATTTGCGCAGGCATTGGTAAAATGGAGAAAAAAGACGGTTATTTTATAAATGAGAATTATATCGTAAGCTGGGCTTTCGGTCATCTCTTTTCTTTAGCGGACGTTGAGAGCTATACAGGAGCGGAAAGCGGTTCGGGATGGACGCTTGATAACCTTCCTTGCTTTCCCGAAAAATTTAAATTCGAACTAAGACGCGGTGAGGATAAAAAGGTTGATTATGGCGTAGCAAAGCAGTTTAAGGTTCTTGAGGTGCTGTGCAACAGAGATGACGTTGACACTATTGTAAACGCCGGGGACGCTGACCGCGAGGGAGAAATAATAGTTAGACTTTGCGTTGATAACGCCCTAAAAACAGAAAAGCCGCAAAAGCGTCTATGGCTTCCCGATCAAACACCCGAGACTGTAAGAGCAGCGCTTCTCGATATGAAGGAAGAAACTGAGTACGATAATCTCGCAAACGAGGGTTACGCGCGTACTTATATTGATTGGTTGTATGGAGTTAATTTAACACGGTATGCCACCATCAGAACGGGAAAGCTTCTCAGAGTCGGACGCGTAATCGTTCCTATTGTGCGCGCTATATACGAGCGCGATATGGAAATAAAAAATTTCAAGCCCGAAACATATTACGTTATACGCTCAAACGAGGAGACGAACGGGGAGCGTGTAGAATTAATCAGTAAACAAAAATTTACAAAAGACGAGCTTGCAAAGGCCGATGAGACATCTTCTTTGTATAATAGCGCGGGAGCTGTTGTTATAAGCGCCGAAAGCAAAAAGGATACGGTTCACCCCGGAAAACTATATTCTCTTTCAACGCTTCAGAATACTCTCGGTAAAAAATACAAGATGAGTATGAGCGAGAGCCTTAAGATTATACAGAAGCTTTACGAGGACGGGTATCTTACCTATCCGAGAACGAACTCCGAGTATCTTGCCACGGCTGAAAAGGATAAGATGAAGGCGATTATTTCAAACGTCTCAAAGCTTGGATATCCCGTCAGGTTCAAGGATTCAAAATATATTTTCGACGATTCTAAAATTGAATCACACTCGGCTCTTACTCCTACATATAAAATACCTTCGTCGGAGAAGCTATCGGAGAAGGAGAAGCAGGTTTATTCTACGGTGTTTCGCAGATTTGTAGCTGTGTTTTGCGCTGAGGAATGCGTTGCCGAAAAGAGCGAGATAAAAATAAAAGTCGGTGATTTGGAGGAGTTTTCTTTAAAGGGAACTGTTATGCTTGAGCCCGGTTGGACAAAGTATGACGATTATACTCAAAAAGATAAGATTCTTCCTAAACTTACTGTCGGCGACTCGGTTAATATTCGTTTTGAGCCTGCCGAGCGTCAGACAACGCCTCCAAGGCATTATACGATAGAGACGCTTAATAATTATCTGAAGAATCCCTTCAAGGACGATAAAGCAAAGGCGAAGGAGCTTGAGGAAAGCGGAGAGGTGGATGATGCTGATGATTACCGCGCAATATTTGAGGGACTTGAGCTTGGAACCGAAGCGACGAGGACGGGAATTATAGATAACGCAAAAAAGAGCGGATATATCAATCTGAAAAAGGACGTTTATACAATTCTTGAGGGCGGAGAATATCTTATTGAATCGCTTGAAAAGCTTTCAATTGCTATGGATAAGTATAAGACGAGCGAGCTCGGCAAAGCGCTTAAAAAGGTTTTTCGCGGTGAGATGAGCGTTATGGACAGCGTCTCGCTTGCCGAGGGGGAAATTGCTGAAATATTTAAGCGCGGAGGCTCGGCGCCCGTGCCTACAAATATAAATACCGGCTCATACGGTGAAATCGTAGGAAAATGCCCAATATGCGGAAGAAACATCGTGAGAGGTAAAACAAGCTACGGATGCATGGGATATAATGACGGATGCGAATTTCGCGTTGGAATCAATATATGTAAAAAAAGCATACCGATAAATGAGGTAAGACGCCTTCTTGAAACGGGTTCTACAGCTAAGCTTAGCGGATTTATATCAAAGAACGGAAAACGCTTTGACGGTAAGCTTGTGTTAAAGGACGGAGCGGCGGTTTTCAGTTTTGATTAACTCGCGGTTGTAACTCAAATTTTAATTTGGCATAGTATGATACTAAGCGGAACGAAATCCGCAATAGTAACTCCCGGAGGAAAACATACATGAATAACAATTGCTTATGCCATCTCTTTGACGACAACTGCACTTGGATTATTATCCTCGCAATCGTTATCGTTTTCTGTTGCTGCTGCAATCACTGATTACAGAACGACATTTAGAGTAGCCGCGGCTCTCCGAATAGGCAAAAAACAGTTGCGCTGAAAGGTGCAACTGTTTTTTGTAATAAAAAAAGAAATACCGCCGTATATTTAAATACAGATTAAAATAACGGAGGATTTTTATGTTTATATATTCTGTTCGCGCGTCTACTATACGCTTTTTTTCGGTCATAGCGCTTACGTTAGTTGTTCTTGTTGGAATTCTTGCCTTTGGAGGCGGAGGGGAGACATCGGTGTTTGCCGCTTCGGCAAAGGTTGATTTTTCGGGAATAAAAACAAATGAGGAGCGCGTAGCTTTTATTTCGCAATTCGGCGTTAAGGTGGGGGCGCAGGCTGTTGAAACTGTAGATTTCAGAGTTCCCGAAAATTTTGACAGAGTAATCGCAGGGTATAACGAAATTCAGAAGTCGCAAGGGCTTGACCTTTCGAGGTATAAGAATAAAAAGGTAACGAGATATACCTATGAGGCTGCTGATTATAACGGGAAGGGCGCATTTGTAAATCTCGTGATTTATAAAGGAACTGTAATTGCCTGTGATATATCGTCTACAGACCCCGACGGATTTATTGAGCCGCTTATAAAGCTTTAATATTTTTGAATTTTATGCATAGAATGCCGCCTTCGTTACTTCGATGGCGGCATTCTAAAATTATTTGTTTTTTTCTGTCTTTTTATAGTAAATAACAAGAATAAATGAGAGCGCGAAGCCTAAGGCGAGCATTACTGCGCACATTACCCAATGAAAAACAGACGTCGGAAGCGTGGAAAGAGTAAATCCCGATTCCTTAGCGGTGGAAATATAGATTGAAGGAACCGAGCCTATAATAAATCCGAGTATCGCGAAATATGTTCCTCTCGGAAAGTTCTTTAAAAGATATTTCATAATTTTTGAAATAAGAATAAATCCTATGCCTATTCCAAGCGCCGTACATCCAAGCACGGCAAGCGATGTTCCTACGTCCTTACCCACGAGAAGATGCTCCGTTGCCATATTAACTATGGGGTTGTAGTATCCGAATATGAGCAAAAGCATACTTCCGGAAATACCGGGAACTACAAGAGCTGTTGAGCCTATAAGACCAATAATCACAAGCAACAAATAGCCTCCGAAGTTAAGACCGAACAGATTAACGTCCCCGCTCACGGGAAGGAATGAAAGCGAGGCTGCGGCTATAAGAGGAATAGCGCAGGCTGCAATGTTGGTTGGTTTGATTTTGCCTTCGAGCTTATCGGTAATAGAGGGAAGACCGCCTATTGCAAGCCCTACGAAAAGACAGACTGTTGGAAACGGAAAATTTTCAAGCGCCCAGCTAAGAGGAAAGAGGAGCGAAACAACTCCCATTACCATACCGATAGCTATCGGTAAGAGAGTCAGTATGCTTTTTTTGAAGTTTTTTATTATATCGGCAATTGCACTAACGAGCTTTTCGTATATTCCGAGAATTGCGGCAATCGAGCCTCCTGAAAAGCCTGGAATAATAAAGGCAATGCCAATTGCGAATCCGCGTATAACGTCAAGAAGAAAATCGCGAGGGTTCGATTTTTTTTGCTCGGTTTGCGCAATTTTGCTTTCTTCCATAATTTTGTTAATTTTCCTTTCTACTTTAAAGAGCTATACCGTTAAGGTAAAATCTTTGTTTTGTTATATTTTGTCGAAAATTTATTTTTCGAATTCATTTGCGACGTCTATCAAAAGTTCGGGAATATTAAGCTTTTGCGGGCATACTTCCGCGCACCTTCCGCATTTTATGCAGTCGGATGCTTTCCCTTTTGAAACCGTATGAACGCCGTTGTAATAGAATCCCGGATTCCATCCCTTGAATGTTTTCTTAGAATTAAGACAGGCAAAGAGGTCCGGTATGGAAATATTCTTCGGACATACCTCTGTACAGTATCTGCATGCTGTGCAAGGGATAACGTCCTGAGCCTTGAAAATCTTGCAGACCTTGTCAATCGCCTCTTTTTCATAACTTTTGAGAGGAATAAAATCCTTCATATATGAGATGTTGTCTTCCATTTGTTCAAGACTGCTCATTCCGGAAAGGACGGTAATAACGTTTTTAAAGCTTGCGGCGAATCTTATAGCGTAGCTTGCGTATGAGCCGCCTCCAAGCGAGTCAAATATCTCTTTTGCTTCATCGGGCAGACTAACGAGGCTGCCGCCTTTAACCGGCTCCATAACTATGACAGGCTTGTTATATTTCTCGCACACCTCAAGGCAAAGCCTTCCTTGAACGGCGGCATCATCATAATCAATGTAGTTTAACTGAATCTGAACAACCTCTATTTCGGGATGCTCTGAGAGTATTCTTTCAAGAAGTGACGCTTCGTCGTGAAATGATATTCCGAAGTGCTTGAATTTGCCCTCTGCCATTATCTCAAGCGCAGTTTCATAGGCGCGCTCACGGGTGTATTTTTCGTATAGCTTTGCGCTTTGCGCGTGCATGAAGTAAAAATCGAAATATTCAACACCGCACGCTTTAAGCTGACTTTCAAAGAGCGGGCGGATTTCCTCCTTTTTTTTGAAATGGAAGGTGGAAAGCTTGTTAGTCAGCACGTAACTTTCTCTTGGATATCGTTTTACAAGACAGTCGCGAAGAGATGTTTCGCTTAAACCGTCAATGTATCCGTGCGCGGTGTCAAAATAATTAAAGCCGTTTTCCATAAAAGCATCTATCATTTTATTAAGCTCTTTGTAATCTACCTCTTTGTCGAGCATTGGAAAACGCATACAGCCGAAGCCGAGCTTCTTTTTTATCTCGGGAAAGGACTTATACATATATTAATCCTCAAATTTATATTTATTCAAATCAACTCTAAAACCAACGACTTCAATTCCTTCAGCTTCAAGCTTTTTCTTTTGCATAAAAATCCCTCCGAAAGCAAAATTCTCAGAGAGCTTTCCTTTTGAATTTACGACTCTGTAACAAGGGAATTTTTCTTCGTCGGGATTATTATGTAAAATATTACCCACCGCCCGCGCAAAATTTTTATTTCCAATATGCTTTGCTATCTCGCCGTAGGTGGTGACTTTTCCTCTGGGAATTGTGAGTAGGTACGCGAATACCTTATCTCTCATTACCAATACATTTTGAAGTCGGGGTTAAGGTATCTTGAGAGAGCCTCGAGATAGAAGTAGTCACCGTAAACGGCTGTCTGGTCTATACCGAGCCTCTGAGGAAGCGCAGCAGTAACGTGGAAGAGAAGCCCCTCATAGTCAATTCCAAGCTCGCCCGTGCATCTGTCAATCGTTGAATCAAGCATTTGAGCAGCAGCGCTTTCGAAAACAGGCTTTTGCTCAGCGTCATCGGGAAGCATTTTGCACATCTCGTGCATACCGCAAATAGAGATAACTCCTGCGGATGCGTCTTTGATAACCTTATCCGAAACGAAGTCGAAATCCCATGCGGGAATAAGGTCATCGGAGAGGTGGTTAAGCATAAAATAGGTTACATCTCTATGTACGTCTATAAGATATTTTTCGTTGCTGTAGCCGTATGCCGCCGGGAAGCCGAAAACGCCCCATGAGTGACCGCGTGACCAGCAGGAATCGTCGCTTCTTCCTTGCAGTGTAACGCCTCTTACGGGAGCTGCCGTTTCAACGTCAAACTGATAATGATGGTACGTTGAAGCATCGTTTCTTACGAGATATTGCTCTGTCGTTTTAACGTGAGCCGACGCGGCTTCCGCATATTCCTTTTTGCCGGTTTCCTCAGCCGCCCAGAAGAGAAGGGGAGCATTCATAAGCGAGTCCATCATAGTTCTTGCATCCTCAACGTGTCCTGCCGCCCAGCCTTTCCAGTCACGGATAATAAACTTACCCTTCTTCGAATATCCGGTATTGTAGAAATACTCTGCGGCATCAAGGGCAGTTTGTCTATCCGCTTCGTTTCCTGTAAGTCTGTAGGAAGCAACGCAGGAAGGAAGGAAAGCAAATCCAACGTCGTGGTCGTCAACGCCGATTCTGTCGTCAAGTCTCTGTCTGAATGTAGCGGTGAGTTTTTCCGCCATATCCTTAAAGAATTTGTTGCCTGTAAGCTCGTATGCGCGCCAATAGCATCCGGCATACATACCGCCTACCCAGTTTTTGTTATTATCGTATTCATATTTGTAATTTATAGACCAACAGCTCGGAAATTCAAGTCCGTGCTCTTTTCCCATTTTCTCAAGTCTGTCAGCAGCTTCTGATGCTGCTTTGATAAGCTTTTCCTTTGAAATAGTGTAGGGCTTTGAAAATCTTTCGGGATTTGTGAGAGTGATCTTTTCTGTAACCATAATACTTACCTTTCTTTGATTGCATATATTTTTAATACAAAAGTATTTACTAAATTAATTATACATGTTTAATAATGCTATGTCAAGTTTTTTTCAACATAATTTGTTATTTATTTCCCAGTGCGGTTGTTAGACTTTTTCGAGCTCAATTTTATAGTCGTTTTCGTGACTTTTGCCGTCGGTGCCCACGCAGTAAGGAGTAACAACGGGCATATAACGACAACAACAAGCTTAGGATATTTTGCGGTATAAATATAATCGAAAAATTGTATTGACTTTTTTTATAAGGTATGCTATGATTATAGTCGTATATAATTTCTGGCAGGTAAATTTTATGAAAACAAGAGCTTTTATATTTATAGTTTTAGCGGGAATTTTTTGGGGAACATCAGGAATTTTTGTTCATTATCTTGCGCCATACGGTTTTACGTCCATACAAATGACGGCTATGCGTGCTACAGTATCTTTTGTGGTAATGGGAGTCTACGTTCTTATAAAAAACCGCGGGCTTTTTAAAGTTAATCTTAAAGAAATTCTTTTGTTTTTCGGAAGCGGTCTTTCTTTTTTATTAACTGCAACGTTTTATTATACCTCTATGCAGCTCTCTTCCGTCGCGACAGCGGTGGTTTTGATGTATACCGCACCTGCTATAGTTATGGTTTATTCTGTACTTTTTCTTGGAGAGAAATTAACAAAGCTCAAGACCGTTGCCGTAGCCGTAATGCTTATAGGCTGCTGTCTTGTGTCCGGCATTGTTGGAGGCATGAAATTTAATGCGCTTGGAATCCTTTTCGGAGTGCTTTCGGGAATATCCTACAGTGCATATAATATATTCACGAAAATAGAGATGAAAAAGGGAAGCAGCGCAGTTTCGGCAACTCTCTATAATTTCCTGTTTGCATCGGTTGGTGCTGTAATTATATGCGATCCGATAAATATGTCGGCAAATTTTTTAAGCAAACCCGAGTTTACTATACCTATGGCAGTAGCCTGCGGTATTGTGACCTGTATTGCACCGTATTTTCTTTACACGGTTGCCATGAAAACGCTTCCCGCGGGAACCGCATCAGCCCTTGGTATTGTTGAGCCTATGGCGGCGACTGTGTTTAGCGTTATCGTTTTGCATGAAAGCCTTAACCTTTTTTCCGCGATAGGCGTTGTAATGATTCTCGGAGCTGTGTTTTTGCTTGGTCGCGAGGACGGATGATGTATGTAGATGCTAACCGTTATTCTTACGGTATTTTGCGTTACATGGGGGATAATATAAAATCGTCACAGAGGATGCGGTCTTTACCGCCATTACAGAAATATGCTGAGCAAATAGCGCGCGTATGCTCTTTACGTTGACGAAAATGCATACAGAGATTTCTGCGTTGTGGTAACCGATGAAGAGATAGCACTTGCCAAAAAGCTTGCATTCGAAGCGGTTATTGAAGAGGGCTATAAGCTTAACTGAGTTATCTTTTAATAAAAAAGTTGTAAATTCACATAAGCGAATTTACAACTTTTTTATTATTTCTTTTTTGTCATACTTACTTTAATAACTGCTTTTTTAATTGTCTTCGGTTCTGCTGCAGCTCTGTTGGGCAGATGAGCTTCTTCGGGATAGAGAATAATTGCTTCACCGCTTGTATATATAACGGCTTCTGATTTCTCGTCAAAATTGTAAAGAGCCGCATCTTCGCCTTCCGAATAAGGCTTCATTATTCCAAGTTCTGCTTTGGGAGTATAGTAGATCTTTTCATCTCCCGATATAAGATACTGTATGTCAACGTACTTTTCATGCGCTTCCATCAGAGGCTTTTCTTCTTTTGTATCGCATGACTGAACGTTAACGTAACAGAATTCACCGAATTCGTATCTTTTGTTTTCGGTATCGCAATCTGCTCCCCTCAAAAACTCGATTGCTTCGTTTGGAATGTCAAAATATTTTTTAATGTCTTCAATTCTTGTTAGCTTTATCATACTGTTTCTCCGTTTATATTTTTGTAATTAAAATTCAAGATTACAGCTAATCTCGTACTCGCCGTATCCGGCGGAAATAATGAAGCTGTCTGCGGCTTTGATGCTTTTATTTTCGATTTTGCCGTTGCCGCTTGTGCAGCACACGCAGACAAAGGAATCACCATCTCTGAAAAAGCTTGAATGAGCTTGTATAATATGTTTAGTAACCGTGAAATATTCACACGCCCCCAGAGTTTCGCCTTTGAAAACAGTCTTTCCATTTCTGATTTTGGAATAAGTGAAAGAGTCTTTAAATAGTCATCTGTTGATCGGCTGTCAGTAAGCTTACAGGCAGGACGGACTATTCCTGTCTTATTAAATGGCAGATCCATAGCAAAAACGGCATTAAACCTCTTTATCTATAATTCTGCGCGTTCTTGTGAGCTTTCATGGGCATCGGCGCTATCTCAATAATGATCGGTTATACAATTTTTTGCTTCTGACTTTTTATGTTTCTTATTTTATTTTCAAAATTCAGTTTTTGAATAAATTGAGCGGTGGCAACGTCTTCCGTATCTATCCATTCTTCTCCGTATGTAAATATAGCCATTCTGGGACCCGTGTCGTTCATAAGTGTGTTTTTATCTTTATATTTGAAAAGGAAAAGCAGGGTGACGTATATATCTCCGGAGCATCCGCTTATATGACATGAAAATATTAGGGAGAGAATTATGTATAGCGCCGGGTTAATAAGGAAGGTGATAATGAGAGCGGGAATAAACAAAACTGTGAAAAGTATAAGCGGAGCAGTTACCGAAACAAGAGCTGTTTTGCGGTATGTAAATATGTGAGGAACACCGCAAAAAGCACAGCTCCAGCTTAGACCGAAGGTAAGCTTTTCTCCGGTCAGTTTTTTGTATGCAAAACCGTGAGTCAACTCGTGAAGTATGATGTAAACGATGTATCCTGTGAAAAAGAACAAGAAAATCGTTATAAATTTGTTCCCCTCAAGAGCGCCTAAAAAATCATTTTTGCGAAGCATAACAGGAAGCGCGCATACAGCTAAAGCCAGAGCAAGAATAACGAACGATATAAGTGTCAGAATCAATCCGAACAAAGCGTTTGTTGCGTCTATGGATTTTTCAAGTCGGTAACCTTTAGGCAGTTCCTTTTCAAATGTCTTTTCCTTCATTTCATTTCTCCTTTCGATATGTTATACTAAACTGCTGTAAAATGAATTTTTAAGTTTTGCTCGAAAATCACTTTTGCCCCTATGTGTTTTCCTTTGCGGTGGTGATGGAAGCAATAAGCAATTTACGGATTTTACTGCATTTTGCGAACATATCCTTATACTCTTCCTCGGTTATCATGCGCGTGTCTTTAAACAAGCCGAGCCAATAATCGGTTTCGTAGCACTCTTTCAAAGCAATTTGAAATTTATTGATAAAATCCGCTTTACTTGCCGCATAGTTTGTTTCGTGGATATTTGCACCGATGCTTGTACCGCTTCGCAATACTTGGTTTAATAATACGTTGCTTTTACGGTTTTCTTTAATTTCGGTGCAAAGATTAACGATATCAACGGCAAATTGTTTTGATAAATCAACTAAAAAGTTTTCTTTCATCGTAAGACCTCGTTTGAATGATTTGACACTTTGTGTCATGAATTGATGCTGTCGCATCATGATTTCTCGTCGGCGTTCCGCCTCCTCCATGAATTGACGCTACGCGTCATTGAATGAATCGCGCATCCAACCTTATGCCCCGCAGGGCAATTCATGGCGAGGCCAATTCATGAGTGCCACGCACTCAAATCATGCGCTCGCGCAATTCATTGTCGAGTCCTCGTGTCAGAGACACGACGGACTCGACGTGTCCTGTCGCGGGAAACAAATCAAACGGTGTTACTTCACCACAGGAGTACCCGAGGGCTTTGAATCGAGCTGCGTCTCTTGCGAGAGTTGTGGGGTTGCACGAGATATATACGATGCGCTTAGGAGAGAGGGAAGCGACGTAATTTATCAGTCTTTCGTCGCAGCCAGCGCGCGGCGGGTCAAGCACCACGATTGTGGGCTTGATTTGCTTTCCGAGCTCTCTTTCTGCGTTGTCGAGGAGCTTTTCTGTGTTCGATGCGTCACCCGTGTAGAATTTAGCGTTTGTTAGATTTGCATTTTCTGCGTTTTCTCTTGCGCACAAAACGGCGCTTTCAATTATCTCAATGCCGATAAGCTCACCGACCTCATTCGCCATTGAAAGCCCGATTGAGCCGGCTCCGCAATACAAGTCGAGCAAGGTGTCGTTTTTTGTCGGCGCGGCAAGCTCCTTTGCTTTAGCGTAAAGCAATTCCGCTGCATCATGATTGACTTGATAAAATGAGGGAGCGGTTATTTTGAGTTTGACACCTCCAAGTATATCGTAAATATAATCTCTTCCGTACAAGGTTATGAATTTGTTTCCGAGAATAACGTTAGTCTTGTCTTTGTTGGTGTTCAAAAGAATCCCAACAATGTTTGTAAATTGCTTGTTTATAGAATTTACAAGCTCATTGGAGTGGGGAAGCGCAGTTCCGTTAATAACGAGGGTAAGAAGTATTTCATCGGTCAGCTCACCCCGCCTCAAATATATGTGCCTTAGCAGACCTGCGTTTTTTTCTTCGTCATATACTGAGATATCGTGTTTTTTGAAAAAGTCGGCAAGGTGATTTATAACGTCGGCAAATATTTTTGGAGCAAGAGGACAGTCTCTTGCTTCTGTAACTCTGTGGCTTTTTGGCGCGTAAAAACCGATAACGTAGTCTCCGTTTTTATCTTTAGATATAGGATATTGAGCTTTGTTTCGGTATTCGTTGACAGACGGAGAGGCTACAAGCTTGGTAATAACAGCATCGGAAAGCCCTGCTTTTACGAAAGCCTCTTGTACGTCATTCCTTTTTATTTCTTTCTCGTGTTCGTATGAAATCTTTTTATACGCGCAGCTTGTACAAGCATTGACATAGCAACGGTTTTCGTCTCTTATCGGTGATTTTTTAATAAAATTCTCTACACGCCCCACGGCATAAGAGGATGACGTTTTGATTATTCTTGCGTTAACTTCGTCTCCCGTGACAGCGCCGGAAACAAAGATAACAAGCCCCTCGTTGCGACCAACGCCAAAACCAAGGTTGGTTATAGAAGTTATTTCAAGTTTAATTATATCGTTCTTTTTAATCATAATTCTAAAAGCAAACAATTATTTGCGTTATATAAATTCCTCTTTAAATTTTTTTCGCCATTCCTTAGGCGTTACACCGAATGTTGCGCGAAAAGTTTTCGTAAAATACGATGCGTCTGTAAAGCCTGTTTCCTCAGCAATTTCGGCAATGCTTTTTTTTGTAAGCTCAAGCATTTTTTTAGATGCCTTGAGTCTGTAAGATATAATATACTGCCTGAGCGTTATGCCTTTCTTTTCTTTAAGCACCCGACTTACGTAGAACGGATGATAACCGAAAATAGCTCCGATCTCGGTATTTGATATCTCTTCCGAATAGTTTTCACGGATATACGTGTCAAGCGATTCAACCATTCTTGCCGGTAATGCGTTTTCACTTACCGTTTCTGATACTTTGAGTAATATCAGCTTGAGCATAGCGGATATTTCCGCGCGCCACTGTCCCTCTGCCGACGTTGCAATGTTTCCCATTCTTATAAACGTGTCTCGCTCTGATTCCATATCCTCAAGTATGTGAACGACGTCAAACGGCGCAAAGTCACCGGTATGGCATCTTGAAGGCTCAAAGTCTTCCGGTGCTGACGGTGGGATTTTTTCTGTCTCATTACTCCAGCAGTCCGTGGGGTCAAACGTTATTATTGCCGCCCGCAGATATTGAGCTTTCAGCTTGTATTTTACTCCAGCGGGGATGTATAAAAGATGTCCCGGAGTCATATGAAATTTCTTGTTGTTTTCAATATTTACGGCAATATCTCCCGATATTAAATATATAACTTTGCAATCATACGCTTGGCATTCGTCGGCTCTGTTTATCGTTTCATATATGCCGACAGAGCGTATAAATGGGTTAAGTTTTGAAATTTCCATTTTTTCACAACCTTTTTCTGTAATTTGGTTAGTTTTATTATACTTATAGGCTATTCTTGAGTTTATTTTATCATAAAGAATAAATAAAATCAAGAATAAATAAAAAACTTTGTCAAAATCTATTGACAAAATGAAAAATATGTGATAGAATAATCAAGCAATTGAAAATGGCTCGTTGGTCAAGCGGCTAAGACACGGCCCTCTCAAGGCTGAAACGGGAGTTCGATTCTCCCACGAGTCACCACAGAATTAAGCACCCGAAAGGGTGCTTTTTTCATTCCGATTTTATCTCTATTTGACTGTTTTTAAGTTCATATTGTTCCTCTGAATTTAGTGACACATAAATTGACAAGTGCGAAACTATATTTCACATAGCAAAAAGAGCAGGGCTTATGATAGGCTCAATTTTAGATCACGCTCCAACTCTTGCCGCTGTCTTTGGATTAGAGCTTCCCGAAGCTATGGGCAACCCCGTGTACGAAATATTTAAATAGCATGTAAATATTTATTTCCAAACTAAAATAAAAAAGCGCTGTTTGGCGCTTTTTTAGATGTACTTGATTAAGTCTGAATAGGTGTACAGTGAGCCGAGGCATACAAGCGGAATCTTTGCTTCCTTAGCCGCTTTTTTTGCAGCTTTGAAAGCATCTTCGATACTCTCGTGCGGCACTGAGGGAACGCCTGCGGAAGAAAGAACTTCCGCATAATTTTCGGCAGTGAGAGCTCTTGGACTTTGGGGGGTAAGTGTAAACGCACGCTTGGCAATTTTTGAAAGCTCACGTGCTATAAAGTTATAATCCTTGTCGCGAAGAACACCCGTAAGAACGTAAATTTTTTCGTCCTTGAAATAATGCTTTATACTTGCAACGGCGCTTGTAATTCCTTGCGGGTTGTGCGCTCCGTCAAAGATTATAAGAGGCTCTTTTGAAAGAATTTCAAATCTTGCAAGCCACTTTGCAGTCTTAAGTCCGGCTTTGACAGCGCTTTCTGGAATTTCAAGTCCTCGCGTTCTCAAAATATCAATTGCTTCCAAAACGAGAGACGCGTTTTTCGGCTGATACAGTCCGAGAAGATTTATCTTTATGTCTTTGTGTGTCCTATAGTCGAAGGTGCTTCCGTCAAGTGTTGAAGAAAGATTTAAAATATCTTTGTAATTTACGTCGAAAAACTCGGATTTGCGTTCTGACGCCGTGTTTCTTATAACCTCTCTTGCGGAGTCATCCTCACCGCCGTAGAGTATAGGAGAGGAGTCTTTTATGATACCTGCTTTCTCGGCGGCAATTTTTTCAATCGTGTCACCAAGATAGTCGGTGTGGTCAAGCGCTATTCCGGTTATAACCGAGAGAAGCGGTTCTCTGATTATATTGGTGGAGTCCAGTCTGCCTCCCATTCCTGCTTCAAGAACGACTACGTCGCAAGCCGATTCGTAAAAATACTCGAAGGCGATAGCCGTTATAAGCTCAAATTCGGTTGGCTTGTCCTTCATTGAATCTGCAATTGGACGTATTTTTTCGGTTAGCTTGGCAAGCGTTTCGTTCGGGATGTTTTCGCCCATCACGCGCATTCGTTCGTTAAATTCCTTTATATACGGCGATGTATAAAGTCCGGCTTTATATCCTGCAGCTTTAAGTATGGATTCAAGCATAGAGCAGAAAGAACCTTTACCGTTAGTTCCCGCGACGTGTACGAACTTTAATTTTCTTTCGGGGTGTCCGAGCTTTTCGCAAAGCTCGCCTATTCTTTCAAGTCCCGGTTTGCAAAATGTCCAATTAACGCTGTGAATATAATCTAAAGCTTCACCGTAAGTCATTTCTTTTTACTCATTCTTTCTATCTGCCTCACAAATGCAGAATTTCTTAATAACAAATAAATGATAATACATTCAGCTGTCGCAACCAGCGCGTAATTTAGTAGGCGCCAAGCAACAAATTCCCAGTATCCAAGCTCGTATTTTGAAAGATACCAAACGGCAAGACCCGCCGATTTTATAAGCACAGAACCGACTATATGAGCTGCAACGGTTGAAGCCACTACTTTAAGTAAGAGCGGTTTTTTGACGATGTAGTTAGCTATAAATCCGGAAACAAGACCTACCGACGCCGCTCCAACTGTGATAATAGGGTTAATTGAATATCCGTACAGAACGCATCCGATAAGGTCTGCAACAGTACCGACGAGGGCGCCGGCAATCGGTCCGAGAGAAAAACCGGCAATAATTATAGGTAGGTTTTCAAAGCTTATTCTGATAAAATCCTGAAAGGGATTGGGAATTTGCAGAAATTTTCCTAAAATAATGCTCATTGCCGATAAAATTCCCGCAAAGCAAAGGCCCTGCAAACTGCCGAAAACAGGCCATCTTTTCATTTTTTGCATAAAAAATACCTCCAAAATACAGATTTACATCTTCCGTACCATGGGGGCGACATAGATATGGGGCTTCCTACGGTAACAGTGGGATGCGAAAAACATACCGCAGAAAGTAAAATTCCTTTCATTTCGTTCGAGTGACAACTCCCCGTCCACCCGACACTGAATAACGCATGCTTTTCTACTCTGTTATGTATGGATATATTGTAGCACAAACTTTTGCGGATTTCAATAGGTTTTTGACATTTTTTCATAGCCTATTAAATAAAGTCAATAGATTTAAGAAAAAGATAAAAATGTTAGCAAACTAAAAAAGCTCAAAATAGAATGGCGGTTAGAGTTTAATTGTACTATAATTCAAACGGTTGATCAATGTCTTTTTGATACCCCCCCTTAACGTAGTCTCGAAATTTTTTGTTTTTTCGAGTGTCTACTCTAAGGGGATTATATCAATATTGTTTTTCCTCGCTTTAATTATGTTTTTGAATTTTTTCAGCGTATCTGACGGCTTCCATTGCGTCTTTTGCGTATTTATCCGCGCCGATTCTTTCAGCGTAATCTGCCGTAAGAACTGCTCCGCCAACGATTATTTTTACGCTTGGTTTGGTGTCTTTTAGCATTTTGACTGTTTTTGCCATAGCAGGCAGAGTTGTGGTCATAAGTGCGCTGAGCCCTACAAACACAGCATTCGACTCGACAGCCGCATTAACAACGGCTTCCGGCGCGACGTCGCGCCCGAGGTCAATAACGTTAAATCCGTAGTTTTCGAGAATCAGTTTAACTATGTTTTTACCTATATCATGAATGTCGCCTTCTACCGTGGCGATAACAAACGGACCTTTTCCTGATGTTTTAGCGTCGGACGACATATGGCTCTTTATGACTTCAAAAGAGCTTTTTGCCGCTTCTGCGCTCATAAGAAGTTGGGGAAGAAATACGGTTTTATTTTCATATCCGACGCCAACGGTGTTAAGCGCGGGTATAATATCTGATTCGACTATATCAAGCGGAGACGAAATCTTTAGAAGCTCTTTTGTGATTTCTCCAGCCCTTTCCTTCAGACCTTTTCCTATCGCTCGCGAAAGTTCTGATTTATAATCATTACATATTCGAATATCCGGTGGTTGAGAAACTGCGGATGTTTGCGCAAAAAGATGCTGAGAATTTATAAATTCAGCGCAATTTTTATCAAGTCCTTTAAGCACTCTGTATGCGAAATAGGTTTTCATCATATCAGAAGAGTAAGGATTCATTATAGCCGCTGAAAGACCGTTTTCAAGAGCTAAAGCAAGAAACGTTCCGTTAACGGCATCTCTGTTCGGAAGACCGTAAGATATGTTTGAAACTCCGAGAGACGTGTGGCATCCAAGCTTGTATTTGATTTCCTTCATTGCAAAGAGCGTGCTTATAGCAGCGTCCGAGGATGCGCTTACGGTCATAGCAAGAGTATCAAAGATTATATCTTTTTTACTTATTCCGTATTTTTTCGCTGTCTTAAGTATTTTTTTTGCTATTCTAATTCGTTCCTCAGGACTGTTCGGGATTCCGTTTTCATCAAGAGTTAAAGCGATAACCGCACCACCGTATTTTTTTGCAAGAGGAAATACGGTTTTCATGCTTTCAGTTTTACCGTTTACGGAATTAATAAGCGGTTTTCCGTTATAGTATCTTAGAGCAGATTCCATCGCTGTGTAGTTAGCCGTGTCAATTTGAAGAGGAATGTCTACTACGGCTTGAATTTCGCATACGGTAGAGGCGAGCATTTCTTTTTCATCAATTTCCGGTAAACCAACGTTTACATCGAGAATATGAACGCCTTTTTCTTGCTGCTGTACTGCTTCGTTCAGTATATAGTCGACGTCCTTGTTGATAAGAGCTTCTTTTAAGCGTTTTTTGCCGGTTGGGTTTATCCGCTCACCGATAAGTATTGGCGAATTTTCAAATATTACGGCATGGGTATATGATGTTACGGCAGTAATATTCTTTTCTTCAATCGGTTGCGGTTTGATTTGTTTCGTTTTTTTGACAAGAGCTTCTATATATTCCGGTGTCGTTCCGCAGCAGCCGCCGATGACTCGGACACCCATCTCGGCCAAATTGCTGACCTCGTTTGCAAATTCCTCGGCACACACGTCAAATACAGTCTCACCGTTTGCAATTTTCGGAAGACCTGCGTTTGGTTTTAAAACGACAGGAACAGAGGCGTATTCAAGAAGCTTATCTGCAACCGTCCGAAGTTGCTTTGGACCGAGTGAGCAGTTTGCACCTATCGCATCAGCTCCCATGCCCTCAAGCATAAAAGCCATGACCTCAGGCGTAGCTCCGGTCATAAGCTTTCCGTCTTCTCCGTAGGCATTTGTGACTATAACCGGCAGATTTGAGTTTTCCTTGGCGGCAAGCAATGCGGCTTTCGTTTCATAGCTGTCATTCATCGTTTCGATTATAATAAGCTCAGCGCCGTATTTTACACCAAGCTTGACTGTTTTTGAAAACAGTGTTACGGCATCCTCAAAGTCAAGGTCTCCGTAAGGGCGTAGAAGCTTTCCCGAAGGACCGATATCAAGAGCGATAAATTTTTCCTGCGGAGCTTGGCTTTGTATTCGTGCGTTTTTTGCGTTTTCGATCGCATGAGCGACAATATTCTCAAGCTCCTCTTCGGTGAATTTTAATATGTTCGCGCCGAAGGTGTTTGCCGAGATAACGTTACTTCCCGAGTCAAAATAGCTTTTGTGAATATTTGTAATGATATCCGGGTGTGTGATATTCCAAAGCTCCGGATATTCTCCCGGCTCAAGACCAAGCTTCTGGAGCAGAGTGCCCATTCCGCCGTCAAGATATACGATATTGTTTTTTAAAAAGTCAGAAAATTTCATTTTTCAATTCCTATAAACGCCGTTACAGATTTTGTGGGAGACATAAGCAGACTGTCTCCGAGAGTTAGTCCTATATTTCTTTGAGGGGAGAGTAGCTTGAAAATTTCTTCTTGAACTTTGAGCGGAAGATCCCCATATCCCGCGCTGAACCGATTGCGTGCAGATTTTTTGAAAGACTTAACGTCTTCATAGAATATATCGCAAAGCGCCTCGATTCTTTCAGCTCCGATTGATTGAAAAATGAGAGCCTTCGCAGGAGAGATTTTTGAGTATTTATGAATAAGGCGGTCGATTCCAATTCCTACGGTCGCGGCAAAAATAATGACCGAGTCGCACCCGTGTAGATTTTTTGCAAGGCTTTTTGAATTTACGGAAAAATAAGAAAAATCGCATTTGTCTTCAAAAATTGAAAGGGGAGCTTCATAAAAGCATACTTTATATGTAAGCATACTTCGTGCATCTTTAATGCATTCTCTGATGAGAGATAGAAGAGATTCTTCGGCTTCTTTTGCTCCGGCATACCTTAATATCTCTTTTTCGGAGATCAGGGGCTCACTATAAGATTTCGTTATAACCGTGTTCATTTTCCAAGAATATCTGAAAGATTATCCTGAATCTTTCTTGCAACGTCAGGCTTGTTCATAGAATATACGTGGACGTTTGTGACGTTATTTGCGTAAAGATCAATAATCTGATCGGTTGCATATGCGATTCCTGCCTGCATCATAGCTTTGGGATCGTGGCCGAATTTATCAACAAGATTTACGAAGCGCCTTGGCATAAACGAGCCGGAAAGCTTGATTGCGCGCTCTATCTGATTTGAATTCGTGATAGGCATAATTCCCGGGATTACGGGAACAGTTATACCTGCCTCGCGAATTTTATATAGAAAATTATAGAGAAGATTGTTATCAAAAAACATCTGCGTGGTTAAAAAATCGCAACCTGCGTCAACTTTTTCTTTTAACTTTTTTATATCTTCCTTTTGATTTATGCTTTCCGGATGAACTTCGGGATAGCACGCTCCGCCAATGCAGAAGTTAGGGTTCGATTCTCTAAGCTCACGTATTAAATCTATCGCATGGGAATAATCCCATCCTGAACGGTCCTCGTCCTTAAGTGAATCGGGAATGTCACCTCTGAGCGCCATAACGTTTTCTATTCCGTATTTTTTTATTTCACGAATTTTTTCGCTTACCCTTTTTTTAGTCGAGGAAACACAGGTAAGATGAGCGAGCGTCGGAACACCGTAAAGATCTTTTATGTTTTTTGCTATATCAAGCGTGTATCTGCTCGTGCCGCCGCCAGCTCCGTACGTGACGCTCATAAACGAAGGCTTGAGCTTAGCGATTTCCTCCGTAGCGGATTTTACGCTTTCAAAAACCGTTTCCGTCTTTGGAGGGAAAACCTCGAATGACATAGACAAAGTTTCACTTTTGAGTATATCCTTTATTTTCATCAAAAACACCTGCCTTTTTCTATATTATACTACTTGGAAAAATTAAAATCAATAGCTTGTAAATTTTTTTATATTTACACGTTTGTCTTGAATCAGAAAATGTTTTTTGGTATAATAATTTCAGAAAGTAAATTTTAATGGAGGCGTATTGATAGTGAAAGAAAAAACCTACGTTGCAATAGATTTGAAATCGTTTTACGCTTCCGTTGAATGTATTGAACGCGGACTCGATCCTATGACGACCAATCTTGTGGTAGCAGATAGGGAGAGAACTGAAAAAACCATCTGTCTCGCAGTTTCTCCACCGCTCAAAAGCTACGGTATACCGGGAAGAGCGAGGCTGTTTGAGGTAGTAAGCAAGGTCAGGGAGGCAAATTCTGTAAGACGGCGTAAGATAGGCGGCAGAAGATTTTCAGCAAAATCGGTAAATGCAGGTGAACTTCTTGAAAATCCAAGTCTTGAAATAGATTATATCACCGCGCCTCCGCGAATGGCTCTTTATATGGAATACAGTACGAGAATATATAAAGTATATCTGAAATACGTAGCGCCTGAGGATATACACGTATATTCAATAGACGAGGTTTTTATAGAAGCAACTCCTTATCTCAAAACGCTGGGAATCTGCGGCCGCGAATTCGCAAAAAGAATAATAAAGGATGTCATATCCTCAACCGGAATAACCGCAACGGCAGGAATTGGAACTAATATGTATCTTGCTAAGGTTGCAATGGATATCGTTGCAAAGCACGTGCCTGCGGACAGTGACGGCGTGAGAATCTCGGAGATTGACGAGATGTCGTACAGACGCCTTTTGTGGCGTCATAAGCCGATAACAGATTTCTGGCGAGTCGGAAAGGGCTATGAGCGTACACTCACCTCTCACGGACTTTACACCATGGGGGACATTGCAAGATGTTCGCTTGGAGATGACGGTTCATATTACAATGAGGATTTACTTTACAAGCTTTTTGGAGTAAACGCAGAGCTGCTTATAGATCACGCATGGGGATTTGAGCCATGCACTATGGCGGATATAAAGGCGTACAAACCCGAATTTAACAGTATGGGGTCGGGGCAGGTGCTTCATTGCCCATATGAATTTGAAAAGGCAAGAATCATAGCTCGTGAAATGGCAGATATGCTTGTTCTTGATCTTGTTGAAAAAAGACTTGTTACCGACAGTATTGCTTTAACAGTTGGATATGATATTGAAAACTTGACAGATAAAAGAATCAACTCCGAGTACAAAGGAGAAATAACGACCGATTATTACGGAAGACGTGTGCCAAAGCATGCTCACGGCACTGCTTCTCTCGAGAAATATTCGTCGTCCGCCAAGGCGATAGTCGAGGCTGTTGATCAATTGTATCTAAGGATAGTCGATAAAAATCTTCTTATAAGAAGAATAAATATTACCGCAAACAGACTTATCGGGGAAGACGAAATAGCATCGGTTGCGGTGAAGGCCGAGCAGATCAGTGTTTTTGACATTGGAGAGGATTTTGAAAAGCGTAAGGCTGATGAAGCAAGAATTTTGAAAAAAGAAAAAAAGAAACAAATGGCAATAATAGATATAAAGAAAAAGTTTGGAAAGAATGCGATTTTAAAAGGTATGAATTTTGAAGACGGAGCTACCGCAAAGGACCGTAATTCGCAAATCGGCGGTCATAAAGCGTAGTCAGGGGTGAGTTATGGATAAGCATGAAAATTCAGCATATGACGATATAATAAATCTCCCCTGTCCTGTTTCATCAAAGCATCCGAGAATGCCGATAGGTGACAGAGCGGCGCAGTTTTCTCCGTTTGCCGCGCTGGTTGGGTATGAGGATGCTATTACTGAAACGGGAAGAGTCACCGATGATAAGCATGAGCTTTCGGAGGAGGCAAAAACCGTTCTTGATGAAAAACTTCGGATTATAATGAATTTAACCGAAGATTTGCCGATTTTAGAAATCACGTATTTTGTCGCGGATAAGCGGAAGAATGGCGGCTCATACGTAACGGTTATCGGACATATTAAAAGAATTGACGAATATAGGCGCAAGGTAATTATGGAAGATAAGACTGTAATTCCAATTGACGATATATTTGAGATTGAAGGGGATGCGCTAAATAGGTTTTACAAAAACGGTTTTTAGATGCTGCACAAAATATATATACAAAACTAACAAAAAATAAGAAGCTGTTGATTGAAAAAAACTCTTTGTGTTATCATATAAAAACTCCAAGGGAGAATTATATTGCGAGCGAAAAAAATACGTAACATATGAAGAATTCAGCGCTGCGGGAGACGTGCAACCAAGGATTTTCTCGCAAAGCATCGCACGATTACGCGAATGAGAATGGGCTTCCCGTTATTGCGGACAGAAGCAAAACCTATTATATCTCGGAGACGAGAATCAACGGAAAGGTAGAGTTTGCAGTAATTAAAACTGACGTAGACTGGAACGGAACCATTAGCGTTAAAAACTGCACCCTTGAAAACACCGATTTCTCCGGATACGACGAGGGGTGTTCCTGATTTTGAATAAAATAATATAGAAAAAGCGGGTAGCTCAATTCAAAAATGAGCTACCCGCTTATGCATTAAGGGGGGAAGGGGAATTTTGAGCGAAAATCTTCGTTCTTTAAGGCGAGAATCGTACGAAAGTACGATTTTATTTTCAGTAATTTTCGGTTACGTCTAAATGCGCCATCACCTTTTTTGACTAAGCAGTTCAATCCATATAAACCTTTTTCATTCTGACGGCAATTTTCGGTCTATCGTTATAGTCGGTGGGAATTGAAGCTATTTCGTCAACAGCGTCCATACCCGAAATAACCTTACCGAATGCCGCGTACTGACCGTCAAGGTGCGGAGCGTCGTCGTGCATAATAAAGAACTGCGATGAAGCAGAGTTAGGGTCAAAGGCGCGAGCCATGGAAATAACGCCGCGTTCGTGCTTTATTGGGTTGTTGTGTCCGTTTGCGCGGAATTCGCCCTTTATGTTCTTCTCGGCACCGCCCATACCGTTTCCGAGAGGGTCTCCGCCCTGAATCATAAAACCCGGAATAATTCTATGAAAGGTAAGTCCGTTATAAAATCCCCGCTTTACGAGAGCTTCAAAGTTTTTGACTGTTTCGGGAGCTGCTTCGGGATAAAGCTCGAGTTCAATTTTTTGACCGTTTTCCATTTCAATGATTACCATTTTTTGTTCTCCTATAATAAAAAATTGTTAAGTTGACTATAATTTATATAATGAATGTTTTTGGGGTTCTCTAAAATGAATAAAGAGAAAATAGAATATTATTCTCATTTAACTATTACAGTCGTTGGAATTATGGTTTTGCTATACGTGTTCTTTCGATATCTTCTTTTTGTTACATTGCCTTTTTTAATATCGTGGGCGGTTGCTTTTTCAATACGGCCGTTAGCTATTAAAATTTCCTCGGGAACACGTATCCCGTGTAAAGTAATCAGCACCGCTCTTACGGTTCTTATTGTTCTAGGCGGTATTGCTGTCATAGTAAGCGCTGTCGCGTATGCGGTTGGTGAAGCATGGGAATTTCTTTCGGATGCGCGCGATAGCGGAGTTCTGTATAACGTTCTTGATAAAATAATGAATCCGATAAGCGGAATTCTTGGCGATAAAGAGGGAGCGGAAGAACTTGAGAGTCATATAAGCGAGGCTGTCAGCGGAATGCTGACGTCACTGCTATCGGGAATTGTCGGTGGACTCACTTCATTTATTACATCGGTTCCAAAGGCTCTTATTTTCGTGCTTGTAACCGTAATATCATCAATATATTTTTCCCTTGACCTTGAAAATATAAATGCGTTTGTAAAAAACAAGCTACCTAAAAAGGCATCTTTGTGGCTTGTGAATTTTAAAAATAAGTTTTTGAAAACTATGATAAAATATCTTCGTTCCTACGCAATTATAATGCTCATGACCTTTATAATAATGCTTTTCGGTTTCCTCATTTTAGGAATAAAATACGCTGTTCTTTTTGCTTTTATCGTGGCGCTGCTTGATGCGTTGCCTCTTATCGGCGTTGGAACTGTTCTCGTTCCTTGGAGCGTATACCAGATCGTTTTCGGGAATACACGGCTCGGTATAGGCCTTGTTATTCTTTTTATAACACATGCGGTCACAAGACAATTCATAGAGCCTAAGATTGTGGGGAAGAATCTTGGAATTCATCCCGTTATAAGCTTAATACTTTTGTACGTCGGATATTGCTTCTTTGGATTTATGGGACTATTTTTAATACCGCTTCTTACCGTAGCTATAAATATTTTAATAAACAAAGATGATTCGTCCGAGGTCTCGTAACGGCTCGTCTGAAAGTGAGATGGGTATGAAATTTTCCTGCTTTATTGCTTGTAATATAATATCGCTGTCACGGTGAGTTTTAATGTCTCCGAGAAAATAAACCTCATTTTTATATACTCCTGACGCGCCCCCTATAAAGCCGTATTCATGAGGGGGAAGGGAAATGTCTCCGTCGTTAATTGCGGTAACGTTTATTCCCCGCTGCGCGAGCGCTTTTTGCATACCCCTGTCAGCCGTTATTGCCGAATTTCCAAATGCTAAAACGGTGCAGGCGGGATATCCTTGCTTAACGGAAATAATTTTAAGTCCCAAGCTTTTAGAAAAATCCTTAACTGCTAAAGACGCGGTGTCTTCTTTTAAGAAAATAAGATTTCCAACCGTCAGCGCATTGAATATCGCGTCGTTAGGATATTTTTCTGAAATATATTCATCACAAAAGGTAATATCGGTATTAGGCGCAAGCTCTCTAATATCAGAAAATAGATATGGAAAGGCTTCGCAATATTCTACGCTTGAAATAATTCTGTTTCCGATTTTTGCCATAAGCATATCCGGATGGCTTGAGAGAGCCGCCGGTAGCTTTTTGAAAGGGGGGCATTTTATAACTTGGAAGCCATGTTTGATTAACCCTCTTTCACACTTTTCGGATATTCTTTCATCAACTATAGCGCATTTCATATTGTATAATTAAAAAACTCCGCACCTAAGCGGAGTTTTTTTGACCTTAAGCGCGCTCGATCTTTCCGGAACGAAGGCAACGGGAGCAAACGTAAACGGAACAGTTAGTACCGTTAACTACTGCCTTTACCTTACGGATGTTGGGCTTCCAGGTTCTGTTGGTCTTACGGTTAGAGTGGGAAACGTTGTGTCCAAAGGTAACGCCCTTACCGCAAATGCTACATTTAGCCATATTGACACCTCCTAAAATCTCGCCACGGAGGACGGAATTTTATATAAATTTATTTGTTAGCACAAATTGACGAAATACATTATAACATATAATTTTGAAAAAAGCAAGAGTTTTTTTATTTTTTCTGATACTTATTTTCCAAGGGTAAGAGTTTTTTGGTATGCCGCTCTTACCGCGTTTGCCGCAGACGCTCTGAAAGCGCCCTCTTCAAGCGCGTGAACACCCGCTATTGTGCTTCCGCCGGGACTGCATACGGCATCCTTAAGCTCACCTGGGTGTTTGCTGCTTGCTTTTACGGTTTCTGCAGCTCCTATAAGCGTTTCGCAAGCGTAGAGAAGCGCCTTATCACGCGGAAGTCCGCATTCAACTCCGCCGTCAGCAAGAGCTTCTATAAACATATATACGAATGCGGGACCGCATCCGGAAACAGCCGATGCGGCATCTATAAGCTTTTCGGGAATTGTGTCAAGTCTTCCCGAATACTCCATAATTCTCTCAAATCCCTCGGCAATTTCGTCGGTGACATTTTCATTTTTACACCATAAGGTCATTCCTTTGCCCACACCTACGGGTATGTTTGGCATTATTCTTATGACGGGAAGCCCGCTAATCGAAAACGCTTTTTCAATTGCTTCAACCGAAACGCCGGCAGCCATACTTACGATTGCGAAGTTTTTGCGTCCGGAAGCAGTCCTTGATATTTCCGCAGCCGCAGCTTTTATAATGTTGGGCTTTACCGCGAGAAAAATGTAATCACATTCCTTTGCTATATATTCGTTAGATTTAAATTCAGCTCCGATTTCTTCCGCAGCTTTCTTTGCTTTATCTTCGTCTTTGTCATAAAGATAAACATTGGTATCGTTACTCTTTGCAGCTGCCTTTGCAAGAGCGGAGCCCATGTTCCCGGCTCCTATAAATCCAACCTTGACCATAATAATCTCCAATCTGTCGTTTAACGGATTTGTCCGTTTCCGTGAATTATATATTTGTAGGTAGTAAGCTCTTCAATACCGAGAGGGCCTCTCGCGTGCATTTTCTGGGTCGATATACCCATCTCGCAACCGAGTCCGAATTCACCTCCGTCGGTAAATCTTGTCGAAGCGTTAACGTACACAGCGGCGCTGTCGGTATTCATCGTAAAATAATCGGCAGCTTTATCGTTTTCCGTGATTATCGCCTCGCTGTGCTGAGTCGAATGCTCAAGTATATGAGATACTGCGTCTTCAACGGAACCGACGATTCCAACTGCAAGAATGTAATCGAGATACTCGGTGTCAAATCCGTCGTCGCCAAGAGGGGATGCGTTAATAATTTTTAATGCTTCCTTATCGCATCTTAGTTCTACCGGGTTAGTTTTTCTTTCGTCCGTAAGCTTAGCTTTAAGCAGGGGAAGGAATTCTTTCGCTATATCCTTGTGAACAAGACAAACCTCAGCCGCATTGCAAACCGAAGGACGGCTTGTTTTTGCATTTTCAATAATCTTAATAGCTTTATTTAAATCGGCATCCTTATCTACGTAAATATGGCATATTCCCGTGCCTGTTTCGAGGCAGGGAACGGTTGCGTTTTCAACACAGGCGGATATAAGTCCTTTGCCTCCTCTCGGGATGAGCAGGTCGATATATCCTTTAGCCTTCATAAGCTCGTTTGCGCTATCTCTTGTGATGTCGCTTACAAGCTGCACGGCGCTTTTTGGCAGTCCTGCGAGCGAAAGTCCCTCTTCAAGCGCGTCAACGATAGCTCTTGCGGAATTGTACGCCTCTTTTCCTCCGCGCAGAATGCATACGTTGCCGCTTTTTAAGGCGAGAGCCGCCGCATCAGAGGTAACGTTCGGTCTGCTTTCGTAAATTATTGCTATAACGCCAATTGGAACAGAGACTTTATCTATAACGAGCCCGTTTGGGCGAACCGTTTCTTTCAAAGTTTTTCCAAGCGGTGAGGGAAGCTTTGCTATTTCCCGTATTCCGTCAGCCATTGCTGAGATTCTTGACTCGGTAAGCGTCAGCCTGTCTATCATTACGGGTGATATCTTATCCTTCGCAAGCTCAATATCTTTTGTATTTTCCGCAAGTATTTTTTGTGTGTTACAGACCAGCGCGTCAGCCATTTTGAGAAGAGCTTCATTTATCTTTTTATCGTTTACGCCGCGAATGGCTTTGACGGTTTCTTTTGCGGTTATAAGAATTCTTTTTGTTGATGTCATAATTTTATTTCTTCTTTGCGTGGAATTTTGTTCCGACGGATTCACCGTCTGCAATTTTATAAAGAAGCTCGGGGTATGCTCCGTTTGCTATTATCATATCGCATCCCGCCTCGGTTGCTATTTTTGCGGCTTTGATTTTTGTGTACATTCCGCCGGTTCCGAGATTTGAGCCTGCGCCCCCACCAAGAGCTTCTATTTCGTGAGTGATGCTTTCAACGGCTGGGATAAGTTCTGCGTTCTTATCCTTATGAGGATCGCCTGTATAGAGTCCGTCTATATCCGAGAGCAGTATAAGCAAATCGGCAGAAACACCTTCGGCAACGAGCGCCGCGAGAGTATCGTTATCTCCGAATTCAATTTCCTCGGTTGCGACGGTATCGTTTTCGTTTATGATGGGGAGAACACCAAATTCAAGAAGCCTAGTCACCGTTGCCTCGAATTTTTTGTGCCTATCCTCACACTTTAGGTCGGGAGCAGTAAGGAGTATCTGAGCTACCGTGCGGTTGTGCGTTCCGAATTCTTTATCATATATATACATAAGCTCGCACTGTCCGACAGCAGCGGCAGCCTGTTTTCCTGCGATATCATTAGGCCGCTCCTTGAGATTAAGCTTTCCGACACCCATTCCTATAGCTCCCGAGGAAACAAGTATTACTTGATTTCCCGCATTCATAAGGTCTGCGACGATTTTACACAGTGATTCAATTCTGCGGATGTTTACGCATCCGTTCTGGTATGTAAGGGTAGATGTTCCTATTTTTATAACGATTTTCATTTTTTCGTTCCTCTGTAAAACTTGTATATGATGTAAGTGATATGTACACCGAGCGAATCGATAACGGTTGCCCGTGAGCTGAGACTGTCAATGATAGGCGCCTTGAAAATGGGAAATAATATATATTGATTTTAACACATCAATTGCTTAAATTCAATAGTTTTAATAAAACAAATTATATGGTTTTGTTATCTTATACTGAATCTTTCGCTTTTTCTCTCTTTTTTATCTCGCCTGATATACGTTTGAGGAGTATAGCGGCAAGAATCGTTGCAAGGAAGTTAACTCCAACGAAGTTGAACCATATTCCGTCAAGTCCAAAGCTCCAGAGCGCTCCGAGAAGAATTACGGGAAAAACAAGAGCAACCGCAACTGACATAATAGTCGCCTGAATCGGTTTTTCAATAGCGCTCAGAAAGCTTTGCGTGGTAACGGCAATCCAACGGAAAAGATACGCAAAACAGAAAAGCTTTATTGCTCGAGTTGATATTTCAAGAAGCTTTGTGTCGTTCGCGTTTGCAAAAAGAGACGCGACCGTTCCGGAAAAGAAGAAGAGTATCGACGTCGAAATAAGACCTACGATGCACGTTCCAACGTATGCGCATTTAACTATTTTTTTAACACGGGTGTAGTTTTCAGCTCCCCAGTTGTAACCAAGAGCGGGAGCGAGAGAGTCGCTTATACCGTATAGCAGCGGCCAGCACAAGTCGCTTGAATACATAAGGACTGCGTAAACTGCGACAGCCGTAGTTCCACCGCCCTCACCGAAAGCGCTTACACCGAGTGACATAAGGGATATATTCATAAGTATCGACGTTACGCGCCCGGATATATTGCTTAAAAATATAGGAGATCCGCAAGCTGTTATTTGTTTAAGCATTCCTAATTTGAATTTCGGCTTTACAAACTTGAGAAGCGTTCTTTTCATAAGGAACGGTATCATTGCAATGATAGAGCAGGTGCACATTGATAGCGATGTTGCAAGTGCTGAACCGACAACGTCCATTTTAAGAGCGAGAAGGAAAAAGGTTAAAAGACCTATAGTAAACAGGTTGCAGAAAATATTAATTACCATACTCGTCTTAACGAATCCGCTTATGCGAAGGTAGTTATCCATTGCAAAGAAAATCGTTGAAAGCGGACTGCACAGTGCATAGGTGCGAAGATATCTGACAGACGTGTTCAGCAATACGTCATCAGCGCCCATCATTCGAGCAAGAGGTTCAGCGGCAAAAAACATGACGCTTCCCATAAATACAGAAGCGATAAATATCATAATTACCGAGCAGGAGAAAACGTTGTTCGCGGTTTCGCGGTCTCCCTTTCCAAGCGCTATTGATATCGGAACCGAAGCGCCAACACCGATAAGATCGGTAAGAGAGAAATTAATCATAACTAGTGGGAATGCAATATTGACAGCCGCAAACGCTCCCTCTCCAAGTATTTGACCTATAAATATGCCTTCAACGATGCTGTATATCGACATGGCGAACATGCTTATCATTCCCGGCATTGCCACAATAAAGAAAAGCTTCCATGGCTTCATTGTAGCATACATAACTTCAGCTTTTAATTTCATTTTACTATATATTCCGTTTTGCGTTTATTGATATCATATGAAATACTATGATATTATATTATATTTTAATATTATTGTCAAGAGATATAACAACTCCTTCAATTAAAAAAAGAAAAGGTGCTCGGTGCGCACGCTTTTCTTTGAATATGATAATAGGAGCGAACAAAGTTCGGCTGATCGGTCAATTCATTGTTTTATCAATTTCCAAAATTCTATTTCCAGCTCTTTCTTGAATAAAAGTTTTTTGGAATTTTTTGCAAAATACAGATGATGCTGTGCCTGCAGCGCAAATGAAAAATCCGAAAGCACTGCTTCCGGATTTTGGCAGGGGTAGCAAGATTCGAACTTACGAATAAAGGAGTCAAAGTCCTTTGCCTTACCGCTTGGCGATACCCCTGGATGATATTAAATTTATACTTTAATTACAAACTTGACTTAGAGATTATAACATAAAAAATATGTTATGTCAAGATGAAAGCTTGCTTTTTTTAAAAATCAATTAAATTGCTTTAAAATAAAACCGACCGCAAGGGTCGGAAAAGAAGCTGGGTATTGCTATGCGTGGAATGCTATGCAAATAACGTTCCGCAATTTATCTATGGGAATCTTTTGCTCCGCATAACGCAAGATACCGCCGATGGCGGTATGCGGCCTGCTCACAAGGTGAGCGTCCGTTCAGCAAGCCCCAAGTCGGAGGCCAAGCGGTCTTAGGAAGACAATG
>JAZQKG010000090.1:0-12644 GCA_045542035.1 Eubacteriales bacterium
ACATGGCTACGATCCGACTTATTCAACATTGGTTTGTGGCTTTTGTGTTTTTTATTAAGTTTAATCTTTATAACGTGATTTTTCGGGTAAAACTGCTTCACTCGTAGCATTTAGGCCTAGTTTTCTAAGGGTTCCCGCATCTCCCGTGTAAATAATTCTGGAGTTATGAATATCACAACCGCGTAGTTTTGGAAGCTGTTCAACCGCCTTTTGCGCCACTTCATCGTGAGTGCCGCATATATAAAGGGCAATTAGCACGTCATCTAGCTTTAGCATACTGCTACGGCTTTTTAAAAGCTTGGTTTTCATTTCAAGCACAGGCTCTAAAACATCGGGTGAAATAAGAAGCTTTTCATCATCAATACCCGCAAGCACCTTAACGCAGTTTAAAATTACCGCGCTTGTTGCACTCATAAGGGTTGAAGATTTACCGGTTATAATTCTACCATCAGAAAGCTCTACTGCGGCGGCTGCAACACCGTTTTGTTCATCCTTTTCTAAAGCAGGCGTAACAACCGAACGCATATTTGGTTTTAGTGAAAGGCTACCCATAATGGCTTCTATTTTTTCAACCGTTTCAAGTCTTTCTTTGCCTTGCTTATAATCAACAACCGCTTTATAGTATCTTCTAATAATTTCATCTGCGCTTGCGCGTCTGCAAGCTTCATCGTCAACAATGGCGTAGCCCGCCATATTAACACCCATATCTGTTGGACTGCAATAAAATTTATCGTCATCAGTAATTTTAGATAAAATTTTATGCACAATAGGGAATGCTTCAATATCGCGGTTATAGTTAACCGTTGTAACACCATATTCTTCTAAATGATATGGGTCAATCATATTAACGTCTTGTAGGTCTGCGGTTGCAGCTTCGTAAGCCAAGTTAACAGGATGCTTTAAGGCTAAATTCCAAATTGGGAAGGTTTCGTATTTGCCATAACCCGAATTTAATCCACGCTTATGCTCGTGATAAACCTGAGAAAGACAGGTTGCAAGCTTACCGCTACCGGGACCTGGCGCTGTAACAACAACGAGCGGTTTTGTGGTTTCAATATAAGGATTAGCGCCAAAGCCTTCATCGCTAACAATAAAATCAACGTCGTTAGGATATCCTGCAATCGGGCGGTGAATATAGCTTTTAATACCGCGTGCCTCAAGTCTTCTTGCAAAGCCATCTGCCGCAGGCTGACCTGTGTATTGTGTAATAACAACACTATTTACTGCAATGCCCATAGCCTTTAAGTCTTCAATTTTTTGGAGCACGTCAATGTCATAGCTAATGCCAAGGTCGGCACGAATTTTTGTGGTTTCAATGCTACCCGCTGAAATGCAAAAAACAACCTCTGTCTTTTCTTTTAGGTGTTGCAAAAGTTTAATTTTGGCATCGGGCTCAAAACCCGGAAGCACGCGGGAAGCGTGGTAATCATCAAAAAGCTTACCGCCAAACTCTAAATAAAGCTTACCCGAAAACATAGAAATTCTTTTTAAAATTTCAGCCGATTGTCTGCGCATATAAATGTCGCTATCAAAACCTTTTTTAACCATATTCACCCTCCTTGCTATATGTTTTTATAAATTTAAAAACTATAACCTATTTTAACACAATAACGAAGGCTTATCAAGGACAAAAAGGAGAATTTTAGGTTTTTTTGTAAAATAAAAAAGATGCATTGCAAAAAGCAATGCATCTTATTATTTGAATAATAAATTATTCGTTGATAGCGGTAACAACGCCGGAACCTACAGTTCTACCACCTTCACGGATAGCAAAACGTAGACCTTCTTCAATAGCGATAGGAGTGATTAATTCAACGTCCATATCAACGTTATCACCAGGCATACACATTTCAACACCAGCAGGTAGAGAAATGACACCTGTAACGTCTGTAGTTCTGAAATAGAATTGAGGACGATAGTTGTTGAAGAATGGAGTATGACGGCCGCCTTCATCCTTGCTTAGAACGTAAACTTGGCCACGGAATTTTGTATGAGGATTGATTGAACCGGGTTTGCAAAGAACTTGACCACGTTCGATTTCTGTTCTTTGAATACCACGTAGTAATGCACCGATGTTATCGCCAGCTTCTGCATAGTCTAATAATTTACGGAACATTTCAATACCTGTAACAACAGTTTTGTTTGTTTCGCGGATACCAACGATTTCAACTTCTTCTGAAACTCTTAATTGACCACGTTCAACTCTACCAGTAGCAACAGTACCACGACCAGTGATTGTGAATACGTCTTCAACAGGCATTAAGAAAGGTAGGTCAGCTTTTCTATCAGGAGTAGGAATGTAGCTGTCTACGTTGTCCATAAGCTCCTTGATAGGTGCGTAAACATCAGCGGAAGGATCCTTGATGTCAGAGAGAAGTGCCTCACGAGCAGATCCGCGGATGATCGGAATATCGTCACCGGGGAACTCGTACTGAGAAAGGAGGTCACGGATCTCCATCTCAACGAGGTCGAGAAGCTCGGGGTCGTCAACGATATCGCACTTGTTCATGAAAACAACGATTGCGGGAACGCCAACCTGACGAGCAAGAAGAACGTGCTCTCTGGTCTGAGCGAGAGGGCCGTCTGTACCTGCAACAACGAGGATAGCGCCGTCCATCTGAGCAGCACCGGTGATCATGTTCTTAACGTAGTCAGCGTGGCCGGGGCAGTCAACGTGAGCGTAGTGACGGTTGTCAGTTTCGTACTCAACGTGTCTTGAGTTGATTGTGATACCACGAGCTCTTTCCTCGGGGCAGTTGTCGATCTGGCTGTAATCAAGGAACTCAGAGCCGTGTGCAAGGGAAAGAGTCTTGGTTATAGCAGCTGTAGGAGTGGTGTTACCGTGGTCAACGTGACCGATTGTACCGATATTAACATGGGGTTTGGTTCTTTCGAATTTTGCCTTTGCCATTTTAAATATCCTCCTGAATAAATTATAATTTTTTTAATTTTTTGTTTTTGTATCTAAACGGCGTGGCATCGCCGATTTAGAGTGAGTGTGTGAGCCGCATTGGCAATTATTTTGCCGAGCGGTTCTTTATAATCTCTTCCTGAATGTTCTTCGGAACGTCCTGGAATCCGTCGGGCTCCATTACGTAAACCGCGCGACCCTGCGAACGTGAACGAAGGGCGGTAGCGTAACCGAACATCTGAGCAAGAGGAACGTGAGCGTATATTCTTGATACGCCGGGAGCAAGCTGCTCCATAGAATCCATCTGACCGCGGCGTGAGTTGATATCACCGATGATATCACCCATATAGTCGTCGGGAGTGGTAACCGAAACCTTCATGATAGGCTCGGTAAGAACGGGGTCAGCGCGTCTCATAGCTTCCTTGAATGCCATTGAACCTGCAATCTTGAATGCCATTTCGGAGGAGTCAACCTCGTGATACGATCCATCGTAAAGTGTAACCTTGACGTCAACAACGTTGTAGCCTGCAAGAACACCTGCTTGCATTGCGCCCTGGATACCTGCGTCAACAGCGGGGATGTATTCCTTAGGAATAGCGCCGCCCGTTACGGAGTTGATAAACTCATATCCCTTACCTGCTTCGTTAGGCTCGATAGTGATCTTAACGTGACCGTACTGACCCTTACCGCCTGACTGACGGGCATACTTCGTATCCTGGTCAACCTGCTTACGAATTGTTTCCTTATAAGCAACCTGAGGTGCGCCGATGTTAGCCTCAACCTTAAATTCACGAAGAAGTCTGTCAACGATGATTTCAAGGTGAAGTTCACCCATTCCGGCAATAATGGTTTGTCCGGTTTCATCATCGGTGTAGGTTCTGAACGTGGGATCCTCTTCAGCAAGCTTTGAAAGAGCGATACCCATCTTCTCCTGGCCTGCCTTCGTCTTAGGCTCAATAGCCTGACGGATAACGGGCTCGGGGAATACCATGGATTCAAGGATTATGGGATTCTTCTCATCACAGAAGGTGTCACCCGTCGTGGTGTTCTTTACACCGACAACTGCGGCAATATCACCTGCGTAGCAAACGTCGATATCAGCTCTTTCGTTTGCGTGCATCTGAAGAATACGTCCGAATCTTTCGTCTGAATCCTTTGTAGAGTTATAAACAGCTGTTCCCTTCTGAACCGAACCCGAGTAAACGCGGAAGAAGCAAAGCTTTCCAACGAACGGGTCGGTCATAATCTTGAACGCAAGAGCGGAGAAAGGCTCTTCGTCACTTGCGTGGCGAACGTCCTCTGCGCCTGTGTCGGGGTTAACACCCTTTATTGCTTCAATATCTGTGGGAGCGGGCATGTACTCGACAATATTATCGAGAAGCTTCTGAACGCCCTTGTTTTTATAAGAAGTACCGCAGCAAACGGGAATAATATCGTTTGCGATAGTAGCTTTACGAAGAGCCGCCTTGAGTTCCTCTACGGTAATCTCCTCTTCCATGATATAGCGCTCCATAAGAGCCTCATCGGTCTCACAAATGGATTCTACCATGTTTCTGCGATACTCTTCTGCAAGCTCCTTCATGTCCTCGGGAATCTCTTCAACTCTCATGTCTTTACCAAGGTCGTCGTAATAAACGTCAGCCTTCATCTCCATAAGGTCGATGATTCCGCGGAAGGAGCCCTCTGCGCCGATAGGAAGCTGCACGGGAACTGCGTTCGCGCGAAGCCTGTCCTTAATCATCTTAACGACGCGGAAGAAATCCGCACCCATAATATCCATCTTGTTGATGTAGCACATTCTGGGTACTTTATACTCGTTAGCCTGGTTCCAAACCGTCTCGGTCTGAGGCTCAACACCGCCTTTTGCGCAAAGAACGGTTACCGAGCCGTCGAGAACGCGAAGCGATCTCTGAACCTCAACTGTAAAGTCAACGTGGCCGGGGGTATCAATGATGTTGATACGGTACTTGTTAGCCTTAGCCTTCTCAACGTCGTTCTGATACTCGGTGGGAACCCAATAGCAGGTAGTCGCCGCAGAGGTGATTGTGATACCTCTTTCCTGCTCCTGAGCCATCCAGTCCATCGTAGCGCCACCGTCGTGGGTCTCTCCCATACGGTGAGTTTTACCGGTATAAAAAAGGATTCTTTCGGTTGTGGTAGTCTTACCCGCGTCAATATGCGCCATTATACCAATATTTCTGGTATGTTCAAGCGAAAATTCTCTTGGCATGAAACTTTATCTCCTTAATTATATCGATTAGAATCTGTAGTGAGCAAAAGCCTTGTTTGCTTCCGCCATCTTGTGGGTGTCTTCCTTCTTCTTGAAAGCTCCGCCCATTCCTGCCTTGGCGTCCATGATCTCTGCAGCGAGTCTTTCAGCCATGGTTTTTTCACCGCGGGCTCTGGAATAGTTGATTATCCAACGAAGGCCCAAAGTCTGTCTGCGCTCTGCGCGAACCTCCATGGGTACCTGATAGTTGGAGCCGCCGACACGGCGAGCCTTAACCTCGAGCACGGGCATTACATTTTCAAGAGCTGCAACAAACACGTCAAGCGCATTTTCACCGCTCTTTGCTTCGATCATTGCGAACGCGTCGTAAACGATCTTCTGAGCAACGCCTTTCTTTCCGTCGTACATAATATTGTTAACAAGCTTTGTAACGAGCTTTGAATTGTAGAGCGGATCAGGCAATACGTCTCTCTTGGAAATTTGACCTCTTCTAGGCACTGTACTTCCCTCCTTCATTAAAATTATGATATCATAGGTACTCGAATATTATAAAATTCGTTAGTGCTCGTCTTGCGATTTATATAAAGAAAATCTATACCATCACAGCACGTGAGCACATTAAGTCCGAAAATGTACCTGATTATTTCTTCGGACGCTTTGCTCCGTACTTGGAGCGGCTCTGCTTACGGTTTGCAACACCCTGAGTATCAAGCGTACCGCGGATTACGTGGTAACGTACACCGGGCAAGTCACGAACACGTCCGCCACGGATAAGAACGACCGAGTGCTCCTGAAGGTTGTGGCCGATACCGGGAATGTAGGATGTAGCTTCCATTCCGTTTGTAAGTCTTACTCTGGCAATCTTACGAAGAGCCGAGTTAGGCTTCTTAGGTGTTACGGTTGTAACCTTGGTGCAAACGCCTCTCTTCTGCGGCGCGCTAAGATCAGTCTGACGGTTCTTGAGAGTGTTAAGACCCTTCTGAAGAACGGGAGCCTTAGACTTGTAAGCCTTGTCAGTACGACCCTGTTTAACGAGCTGGTTAAAGGTTGGCATGATTTTCCTCCTTTTAAAATATTACAAATCTTAAAATGGGCATAACTACCCCTTTTTATAGAGTTGCTTCATTATTGTAACACTTTATCCCCGCTTTGTCAATAGTTTTTATAAATTTTCTATTTAAATATTTTCTATAAGGCGGCAAAGCGGCATTTTTATATTCCGCTTGACAAAAATCCGGTGTTATAGTATAATTTATGTAATATATTTAATTATATCAAGACTAGAAAGAAAAAGAATAGGAGGATAGCGTTATGCCAAGAGTTTCAATAATTTCGGGCGCATACAATATAGGCAATTGCTATTCCTTTGAAAAATCAATAAACAGCATCCTTGCGCAAACCTACACCGATTTTGAATTTATAATATGTGATGACGGCTCAACCGACAACACGTGGGAGCTGCTTTCCGATTTTCAAAAAACCGACTCTCGCGTAAAGCTTTTAAAAAACGAAAAGAATATGGGACTCGGCGCGACGCTTAACAGGTGCATCGAAGAGGCAGGCGGCAAATATATCGCCCGCCACGACTGCGACGACTACGCAGCCCCCGAGAGAATAGAAAAGCAAATAGCTTATCTTGACACGCATCCCGACGTCGCGATTCTTGGCACGTTCGCCTACCTTTTTGACGAAGGCGGTGTTTGGGGAGAGATGACCTTCCCCACCGAGATAACGAAGAAGGATTTTCTGTTCTGCTCGCCGCATCAGCACGGCTCGGTCGTTTTCAGAAAGAGTGAGCTTTTGAAGGCAGGGGGGTACCGTGTCGCGAAAGAAACCCGCAGAACAGAGGATTACGATCTGTTTATGCGAATGCACACCTTTGCGAAAAGCGCGAATCTTCCCGAGCCCCTCTACTACTTCTGCGAGGATAAAAACACCCTCGGCAGAAGAAAATACAGGTACAGAATAGACGAAGCAAAGGTCAGATACCGCGGCTTCAAGCTCCTCGGACTTCTTCCCCGAGGTATACCCTACGTCATCAAACCACTAATCGTCGGACTGATTCCGGGAAGGCTCCTCGCATTCCTGAAAAACAAATTTCTTAAAAGAAGAAAAACAACGCGACAATAAATCACACAAATCCGTAGGGACAGGCGTCCTGTCCAAATATCGAAAGCGGCTCGAAATTCCGAGCCGCTTTCTTTTATTCTCTTTCCTCGTACGTAAAACAAAACGCTTCGGCGGTTAATCTTGCTCCGAGAGAAAAGCCCTTCAAAAACGAGTCTTCACGCTCGTCGCAAAAAACCGCACTGTAATCTTCAATCAATCTTGACAGCATTGACTTTTCTTCATCACCAAGCTTCTCTTCTAATTTTTCAATCCTGTCATAAATATTTTTCCATAGCTTTGTACACGTCTTGTCGTTTGCTCCCGGCTCCTCCGCAGGTCTCATATTTCCGTACCATAAATTTTGAATACTGTTCATTTTTTCTCCTTTTTTAACACAAATATGTGTTGTTAATTTATATTATAACACTTGAAAAGCGAAATGTCAACACAAAATTGTGTTTATTTCGACACAAATTTGTGTTTAGTGTTATAATGACTGTGTGGGGGTGATAAAATGAAATATTCAAGAATAAAAGATCTCAGAGAAGATAAAGACATCAGCCAAAGCAAAATGGCTGAAAACTTGGGATTATATACAACCACGTACGCAAGATACGAGCGTGGGGAGCAGGAAATACCGCTATGTATTGCAATTGAAATTGCGAAATTTCATAATGTATCAATCGATTACCTCGCGGGACTCATAGACACACCGAGGAAATTGTATTAAGCCCTCTCACCTGCTATCGCAGGAGCGTCTCGCTGCGGCTCGGTCACGCTAATGCGTGACGGAGAAGGATATTGACTTTTGCTGTCGTTTATGGTAGAATATTAATGGTACTTTGAGTACCCGTAGAGCACCATATACGGTGGCGGTTGCTTCCTCATTCCCGAGGAAGTCAGATTTTTGTTTGCCTTCCTCATACAGAGGGAGGTGATGCCAATGTACATAACTTGGGAAACGCTGTTTCTCTTTTGCACGTTAATTGTCGCAATTATAAGTCTTGTATTTGATATTCATAACAAAAAAAGATAACCGCCTTCTGCTGCAAACTCAAGGCGGTTATTCTTTAATCTAATTGAGGGAAGCAACCGTCATCGGTGCTCTCCGTTATTATTATAAACTATTTTTTTAATGTTGTCAATACTTATTTTTTCTTAAACAGTTTTTTAAAGAACGCGCGGATGCGTTTTTTCTTTTTTACAAGCTCTATATTTTGCTTCAGATTTGTGACCTTGAGCTTATCACCTTGCTCAAGGCGCTTTTTATAGAGGGCGTAATCATACATCTGAACGTTCGCAACGAACTCGAATATCTCTTCCGAATCAAAATCCGAAGCGTCGTGACCGTACCAACCGAGGATATCCGCATAATCGTTGTGAAACATATTCCAGAAATCCTCTTTTGCCTCGCTTGAAAGCAAATTAAATATCTTATAGCATCTGCTCGCTGACAGGTTCAGAAATGATACCGAAAGAGGCGCATACATTCCGTTTTGCATAAGAAAATCCTTTATCTTTCGGTATACGACGGGAATCTGATAATAGTATTTCTTAAACATTTTCGCACGGGATTGCTCGGAGTGTATACGATGGTGAATCAACACATCAAACACCTTTCCAACACGCTCGGCAAGCGACATAGCTGTAACTACGAAATAAACGTCCTCATACATTCTGACGTCGGTTAGAAATGAGAGCTGTTTATCCACTACGAAGCTGCGCTTGAAAAGCTTATTCCATGCCGAACCGACCGTGGACATAAGAATATGGTCCGGATGCTCGTTTTTTGAAGTCGCCTTCCCCGGAAGGTAAATATCACTGTGCTCGGTTCTTGGCACGGGCTCAAACCTTGAGCGGCGAGTGTTATAAATATCATAACGCGCTATCGCGATATCAAGGTTGTCACGCTTGGCTATTCCGTAAAGAGCCTCAAGGAAGTTCGGCTCAAAGAAATCGTCGGCATCAAGGAACGCAATATACTCTCCTCTCGCCCTGCGCATTCCGTTGTTGCGCGCTAATGCAGGGCCGGCGTTGGTTTCTGTAACTATCCTGACGCGGCTGTCGCGAGCCTGATATTCTTTTAAAATATTAAGTGAAAGGTCGGTCGAGCCGTCGTCAACGCAGATTACCTCAATATCCGACAGAGTCTGATAAAGAACACTGTCCATTGCGGGTTTTATATAATCGTGAGCGTTGTATATAGGCATTATGACCGATACTTTAATATCAGTATTATTATCCATAAAATCATCCGATTTTTTATTTTATTTAATTTTACGCACCTATGCTATTATATTTTACCACCATTTAAGAAAAATGTCAATACGTAAGATTTGAAATGAACTCATATTGACTTTTTTTACAGCTTATGATATAATATCAACGGTACTTTCAGTGCCCGTAGAGCACCATACACGGTGGCGGTTGCTTCCCCTTGGGGAATGCAGATTCTTTTTGCCTTCCCTGACTATAGAGGGGAGGTGATAACAATGTACATAACTTTAGCAGAACTGTTAATGATATTATCCTTGCTTATCGCTCTCGCCGAGTATTTCAATAATCGCCGAGATAAATAAAAAAGAAATAGCCGCCTGACTTCCACATAAGGCGGTTATTTCTTAACCAAATTTTAATGGAAGCAACCGTCATCGGTGCTCTCCGTTATTATTATAATACATTTTTTCTATAAAGTCAATACTTTTTTCAAAAACGGCTCGATGTGAGCCGTTTTTGTTGTTTTTATTCTGCGGTATAAACCGTTTCGGTTGCTTCTTCTGTTGCATCGAAAGCTTCCTCAGTTACTTCTTCGGTTACTTCCTCATCGGGATAAAATTCCTCCTGAACGGGTTCTTCCGCTTCTTCCTGCTTACCGACATCATCAATCTCGACTGCGCGGTAAATTCCAAGGCCTGTTCCCGCGGGAATAAGCTTACCGATAATAACGTTCTCCTTAAGTCCGAGAAGGTGATCCTTCTTGCCCTTCGTTGCGGCTTCGGTAAGAACCTTCGTCGTTTCCTGGAAGGATGCTGCCGAAAGGAAGGAATCGGTCATAAGAGAAGCCTTTGTAATACCGAGAAGCATAGGAGCGGCCTCGGCCTTACGGAGAGCTACTTCTCCTCCGGCAATTCTCGCCTCAATCTTCTCATTCTCCTCACGGAGCTCAAGAACGTCAACAGTCGTTCCTGCAAGAAGATCGGTGTCTCCCGCATCCTCGATAGTTACCTTACGGGTCATCTGACGGGTGATACACTCGACGTGCTTGTCGTTGATTTCAACGTCCTCACCGCGATAAACCTTCTGAACCTCGCGAATGATATAGTCGTATACAGCGTCGATACCGCTCATATGAAGAACGTCAGCGGGGTTTAAGAAACCTTCGGTGAGCTGCTGTCCGCGCGCTACCGTCTGACCGTCCTCAATGCAAAGACGCATTCCGAACGGAATCTCGTATACTACCTCATCCTCTGTGGGTTCAACGGGATTCTGAATAATTACTTTAGAAAGCTTTTTGTCCGATTGGATACGCGCTGTACCCGTGAATTCGGTAACGATAGCTGTTTTCTTCGGCCTTCTCGCCTCGAAAAGCTCTTCAACTCTGGGAAGACCCTGTGTGATATCCGAGCCTGCGACACCGCCGGTGTGGAAGGTTCTCATCGTAAGCTGAGTACCCGGCTCACCGATAGACTGAGCGGCGATAACACCGACAGCCTCACCGATGCTTACGGGATTTCCGTGAGCAAGGTCCGCGCCGTAGCAGTGAACGCACACGCCGCGCTTAGCAAGGCAGCGAAGTATCGTACGAACCTCAACGTGCTTGATGCCCGCGTCAACTATAGCGTTTGCCATTTCCTCGTCAATCATGGTGTTTGCGGGAACGATAAGCTCGCCCGTTTCCTCGTTGACAACGTCGTTAACGGTATATCTTCCGACAAGTCGGTCAAACAGCTTTTCAACTACGTTAGCGCCTGCAACAATATCCGAAACTATAATACCGGATTTAGCTCCGCAATCCTCCTCGCGAACGATAACGTCCTGCGAAACGTCAACGAGACGTCTTGTAAGATATCCCGAGTCGGCTGTACGGAGAGCGGTATCCGAAAGTGATTTACGAGAACCCTTAGCGCCCATAAAGTACTCGAGCATCGTAAGACCCTCACGGAAGTTTGATTTAATGGGAATTTCGATAGTCTTACCGTTGGTCGCAAACATAAGTCCGCGCATTCCGGCAAGCTGTCTCATCTGTTTCATAGAACCGCGGGCTCCCGACGTACAAATCATATTAAGCGAGTTATAGTCGTCAAGGTTCTCGATAAGAGCCTTTGTTACCGCGTCTGTGGTTTTATCCCAAACGTCGATAACCTGCTTATATCTTTCGTCGTCGGAAAGCTCACCCCAGTTATAGAGCTCGGTGATTTCGTCAACCTGCTTTGCGGCGCTTTCAAGAAGCTCCTTTTTCTTCGGGGGTATGGTCATATCGTAAACCGATATGGAAAGAGACGATTTTGTAGAGTATTTATAACCCATAGACTTGATGGCGTCGAGAACCTCGGCAGCCTCTGCAAATCCGTGGAATTTAATCGTGCGGTCAACGATTTCCTTAAGCTTCTTACTCGTCGTAGCAAAGGAAACCTCAAGAGAGAACGGGTCTTTGGTACGGTCAACGTAACCGAGGTCCTGAGGGATTCTCGCGTTGAATATAAGACGTCCGTAGGTCGCGTCGATAAGCGCGCTCTTCTCTTCTCCGTCAATCATTTTCTTAACACGGATCTTGATTTTAGCGTGCATACCGAGCTGCTTATTTTCATAAGCCATCTCAACCTCGTTGAAATCGCGGAATATCTTTCCTTCGCCCGCTTCGCCCGGATGGTCGATTGTGAGGTAATAAGAACCGAGGACCATGTCCTGCGAAGGAACGGTAACAGCCTTACCTGAAACCGGCTTTAAGAGGTTGTTTGCCGAGAGCATAAGGAATCTTGCCTCTGCCTGCGCCTCGTTGGAAAGGGGCACGTGAACGGGCATCTGGTCGCCGTCAAAGTCAGCGTTGAAGGCGGGACATACGAGGGGGTGAAGCTTTATAGCTCTTCCCTCAACGAGTATCGGCTCGAACGCCTGAATAGAAAGTCTGTGAAGCGTAGGAGCTCTGTTAAGCAGCACGGGGTGCTCCTTAATAACGTAATCAAGAGCGTCCCAAACCTCAGGAGCAACCTTTTCAACCTTCTTTTTAGCGTCCTTTATAGAGTTTGCCTTCTGCGTTTCAATAAGTCTTTTCATAACGAAAGGACGGAAGAGCTCAAGTGCCATCTCCTTAGGAAGACCGCACTGATATATCTTAAGCTCGGGTCCTACGACGATAACCGAACGTCCGGAATAGTCAACGCGCTTACCGAGAAG
>JAZQKG010000091.1:0-10934 GCA_045542035.1 Eubacteriales bacterium
CTCTTCCTCAGCGGGTGCTTCCTCAACAGGTTCTGCTGCAGACTCTTCCTCAGCGGGTGCTTCCTCAACAGGTTCTGCTGCGGGCTCTTCCTCAGCGGGTGCTTCCTCAACAGGTTCTGCTGCAGACTCTTCCTCAGCGGGTGCTTCCTCAACAGGTTCTGCTGCGGGCTCTTCCTCTGCGGGTGTTTCTTCCGTAACAGTTTCTTCAACTGCTTCGTTATTATCCTCAGGCTCATCCACAGGTGTAGGCTCTGTAGCCACAGGCTCATTGCCACCGTTATCTGCGCGCTTCTTAATTATAATAATGATAATTGCTACAGCTATTATAACAGCAAGAAGAACTGCTATAACGATCCAAAGCCATGTTAAATCAGCTCCGGATGCTGCCTTAGGAGCATCTTCAACCTCTACAATAGCGTATACAGAGAAATGCGTTGTTTCGAACAGCATGTAATCGCCATCTCTCGTTGCATTCATATCAGTGATATCACCGTTATCGGCGATATGAACTACCATCAGCGTTTTCTCTGAATTACGAATTGCTGCGGGAATAAGAAGCTTTACCGTAAACTTATCATTTACAGGCTGCTCAACTCCGTTTTCGGCAAAGTGTATATCGTAAGCTCCGCCTACAATACCTACTTTACCTTCTCCGAATACGGAGTCAGACTCCAGACGCGTATAATTTGTCGTTACGTCCTTGAACGAAAGGTTATAAATCTCGAGAACACCGTTTTCAGGAGTTATTTCAACTATTAACTTTCCGGTGGAATCTTTGATGCTTTGCGGATTTTTATTATATCCGAGAATCGTAAGAGTTGCCGTCATCGGAGCTATATCTTCATAGTTTGAAGAGCCGATAAACGTTGCTGTGATTTCATATTTTCCGGGTTCTACAAAAGCATTTCCGCTATATTCAACGCCCACGCCGACCGGGAGCTTAGACTCGTCTATCGTGATACTGTGGGGCTGACCGTCATATTTAACAGTCTTATCGTCGAATCTGACGCCACTCATATCATAAACGGCTTTCTTGATTTCCCATTCGGTTTCGAGAACACCGCCTACGAGAACAAAGTTATCCTCATCAATTTCAATTGCGGCTACGTAAACGCCGGCATTTGTCGCAACGTTCGTATATTCTCCGTTTACAAGATAATTGACTCCGAACGTAAGCTTATTGCCATTTTCTTTATTGTAGAGATAAATGGATTTTTCGGTTCCGTCATAAACGTCACCGTCCTGTTTCCACTCATAATCGGAAATATTAATGGTCGCTTTATTTATTGTTACTGTACAAATTTCGGAAATAGAGTATGCGAAATACATATCCTCTTCCGCGACTATTACGCAAACGTAATTTCCGCTGTCCGCTACATTCTTAATATATATAGTATCGGAATTTGAGTTTTCAATTAATTCGCCTTCGCTTCCGTCATCGTTAACCTTTATCCACTGATAAGCTATTTCCGCGCCTTCGGGGATAACCGTTCCGTCAGCAAAGTTAACCTTAAGCTCAACTTCCTCTCCGTCATAAGTTTTCTCAACTATCGAAGGAGCTATAAAGCTGTCAAACCACAAAATATCAGGAATGTCGGGAATATCGGGAATGTCCGGAATTTCCGGAGCAAGCATTGCGTGAAGCGTTATATCTTCATTCGGCATCTCGGTATATACCTTGCCGTCAGCGTCTGCCCATCCGTAAATTTTATCACCGTTATATTCGGTTATTCCCGCAAAGTACTCTATGCTCGCGCCTTTCGGAAGGAAGCCTCTGAGATAAAGCTCGCCGTCAATTACGTATTCAATCTTATTTATACCGGCAAAGTCGATATTAAAATCAACGGAAGCAGTAACGGTCGAAACGTCAAAGAATGATGCGATAAGCGCGCCGTATTTTTCATGAATTCTTGTAAGAATTGCTTCTACAGGTATTGTGTGTGTTCCGGAATATGCAAACTCACCGTTGCCGTGATATAGATCAAATATAGTCATCTCTTTAACAGCATCAGGAACACTGTTATTGTAAATAGCCTTAACATAATCTATCAGCTTATTATAATAAGACTCATACTCTTTAATCTTATTTTTTATCTGCTCTTCGGTAAGTCCCTCAAGTCTTTCAAAGCGTGAAAGAAGCTCATGGTCAAGAATTGCTTCAACATCTATGTAATCAAATATAAGAAGTAAGTCATCAAGAGTTATTGAAGTAATAAGTGAAAACAGCTCGTTGGGAGTTGTATCAATAGCTCCGAACACTTCTTGTTTTACAACGTCGGGAATTCTGTCCGAAGCAATTGCTCTAAGTAATATCTCAGCGAGAAGCTCGGGAACTCTAACGTTGAATACTATTGTTCCGTCATCTGCTCTATAGAAATCAACGTGATCCTGAATGAACGAAGCGAGCTTTCTTACGTATGAATATCCGCCGCCAAGACGAGCGGTTACGTTAAACGCGATATCTCCGAAATCGGTTATAACCTCAAGGTCATAAGAGAGATACATATCAGCGTCAGCCATATTAGCGATCTCATCTATACGAGGAATGTCCGCAAGGAGCGCCTTAAGTGCCGCAGCCTTTATAGAACCGTCAAGATATACGTCGTTTCCGTTAAGAGAAATTCTCTGTATATAGGAAAGGATTTCTTCAGGAGAAAACTCACCGTCCGGCTCGTTCTTAAGCTCCTCTACCGTCGCGTCATATTTTACGATAAGACGGGGAATAAATACTTTTTCAATCTTTTCCTTTATTTCGGCTTCTGTTTTATCAAATACCGTCTCAAACGCTTCATCCTTGATATCGCCTATCTTTTCTGTTGCCTTCTCATTAATAGCATCCTTAAGATCAGCTTTCTCATTCGCATCAAGATCAGCTATAATCTCACGAAGAGTCAACGCAATATCGCTGTCTTCGTCAATCTGTTCGTTGATCTTATCAGAAACTGTATCTTTATAATTTTCTTTTGCGGTATCGGTTATACTATCAAGAAGCTTACTATAATCGTCATCATCTAAAATTATATTTTTAATTTCGCCTTTACCGTTAGTATTCCAGTAATTTCTAATTTCAGCCTGAGCTTGAGCATCATCAAGCATACCGAAAACGATATCGTTGATTTCAGCCTTCAGCGATTCGCTGTAAATTGGATTTGTGAAATTTGAATCTTTGTAGTTAAGAGCGATTTCATCAACCCATGCGGAAATAATTTCATCTATGAGAGTGTCGACATCCTCATCATTAGGCACTTCGTTTGCATAATTTTTAATCCAAGAATCAACGTTATTTCTTATTTCGTCCTCAACGTAGTCTTTTATGATAGCGTCTACCGGGTCCTGAGAAGTTTCGGGAACGGTAAAGTTGTTATCAAGATACTCTTGGATTTCGGTCTGTATGTAGGACTTAACCTGTGGGTCAATAAGCTCTTTTACAAACTCCTCGATGGTTACAGAATCATCACCCTCAAGCCAAGCAACGTAGTTGTTTATATACTTTGTCGCTTCCTCGTCAAGACAAGTATTAAGCTCATCCTCAAAGAGCTCGGTAATCTTATTCTCGATTTCACTCGAAGACGGAAGGTCCTCAAGATTAATCATTCCGAGTCTGACAGAGGATTTGAGAAGCTTACATGCATAATCGATAAACTCATCGAGCTTTACGTTTGAATCGTCAGCCAATATGTCCTTCAAAAACTCAATATAGTTTTCCGAGCTATCACTGCCATACTCATTTTTTATGTAAGCAGAAAAAGCTTTCTCCCATATGTTGTTTTTGTCGGTACCTGACTCGACGTCAACGTTATCATCCTCGTCATCGTCGCTTCCGAGAATCGCGTCCTTCAATTCATCAATTACAAGCGCTTTTGCAGCGTCGATGACAATTGAGAGTATAGCCTTAAGCTCGTCGGCGTTGATGCCCTTGATGTCATCCACGCTCGGAGTCAAAACGACCGTCACTCCGTTTTCGTCATAAGATATGTCACACCAACCGTTAGTCACGCTGCCGCTTTCCGGAGCAGGATCGCCGCCAAGCACGCCGCTGACTTTATCGGTAACACCCGAAAGTGTATCCGATGCAGCCGCAACAGTGGTAGACGCTGCGCCGAAAATCATCGTTACGACAAGCAACATTGTGATGATTTTTCTTAGTGTCTTTTTCATTTTATACCGCACCTTTCTGAAAATCAGATAAATATATTTTTATATATAAAATTATAGCACTATATCCCAAAAATGTCAACAGATTTTGATAAAAAAAACACGCACCCGTGTGAATTGTAAAGAAATCCACAAAGATGCGTGTTAATTTTTGTTTAATTTGGCGGTATTTTCAAATCGCTCTAACGTTTTTTTGCTTTAACAAGCTTCTTTTTGCGTTTTATGAGCAGAACAATACTCATAACAGACGACGGAATGACAACAAGCGCAACCGTCCCGGCAAGAGCTCCTCCAAGAACGATTATTTTTAACACGGTGGGGGACATCTGCGCCCCGCCGCCGTTATTTACAACAGGCGTACTTGAATATACAGCGGTATAAACAGCATCCTCGGTAACAGGTAAAATTTCGGGCGACCAACCGGTGAAGGTATAGGTATATTTACTGTCTTGAGCCTTCTTTGGATTATCCGGAGGGGTAACCGTGTCACCGTATTTGCATTCAAAGGTCGCCAACGTCTTACCGTCGGAAACGAAAACTACAATATATGTTCCGACAGTATATTCAACCCCTATACGAAGATTGCTGTCAGGCATTTCAAACTTTCCGCCAACGATTTCAACCTTAACGTTATCTTCATCGATATAATAAATTTTGCGAACCGTTATCCCGGGCTCTGCATTCACTGTAATCTTTACTTCCTCACCTAAAGCGGCAGCAGACTTATCAACAGTTAGCGTAACTCCGTCGTAAAGAATAGGATTAAGAAGATATTCAACGTTCGCGTAATATATTCTGCCGGTGTTTGCCGTGAAAGAAATTTTTTCACCGTCAGCCGTATTTCTTATCAGCTTTTTTCCATTGTCGATGCTATAATACAGAACGAGATGAGAGATATCAGCAATCTCGCATGCAAATTTTACTGCAGCCTTCGAGGTATACGTGATTTCTTTGCCGTCAGCGCTATAAAGATTGACCGCATAACTGTAACCGCCCGAAGTTCTCTGCCTTACTGAAATTTCAATAGTATGAGCGTTTGCCTTTTTCAGTTCGATAGTTTCAGCATACGAAAATGATATTTCGCCTCTTGCGGTTTTCATAATTATTCCGCCCTTCTCAGCAGCGCACTCAATAAGCAAGCTTATATCAAATTTGCTGCTTGAACTTGACGTTTCGACAACGTAATTTCCGTCAACGAAGGAAACATCTGCCCCGCCGCTCGAAAGCGGAACGATAAATTTCTCCTCAAAGCATGCCGTATAAGTCACGTCAGAAGTGACTTGGTCAACGCTTTTCTCCCAATGAGTGAAAACGTAACATACGTTTCCGGATTCCTCTTTTTTTGGTGTTCCTGGGTTTTCGTCAAACTCTTCTCCCTCAACAACCCAGATAACGTTATATTCCTTCTCTTCCGAATCAAATTTCGGATAAACGGCAATATCTGTGTTAACAGCATTGAAATCTACTTCATCACCATTCTTATCGGTCCAGCCTGCAAAGGTATATATATACTCCGAATCTTCAAGTTTTTCGGGAATTTTGCCTAAATAATCGACATACGTACCCTTATCTACGGTTACACTGTATAGTATCTTTTGCGCTTCCGCGCTGTCAAATTCCTTGTCGTAATATGTTGCCGTAACACTGTCGGGGTTAATTATTTTCTTTGAAACGACAATTTCCGGAGTTATCGTTATATCATCTCCGTTATACTCTTCCCGAAGTGACAGTTTTCCTGCATTATATTCGTTTATCACCGCCTGAATTTCATCAGGAACAACGTAAGGCTTAGGTTCAGCCCCCGGCTTTTTAACCACGGTGGGTTTCGTTGGCTTTTTTACAGTCTTTGGCGCCGTAGGTTTTGACACGGGGTCGGGTTCAATTGGTCTTTGAACCTTCTGTGGCATAGTCGGCTCCTGCATTTCCGTGAACTCCGGCTTCTCCACAGGCGCGGGATATCCGGCATCGAGAGGAGCCGCGTTATCGTAATCGGGAATATACAAATGAGTGCCGATAGTTTTTAACGGAGTTGTTTCAATTTTTTTGTTGCCTTTGTCGTAGCCTACCAAAATCGAGTAATCGGCAGTGTAAGCTCCGCCGTCATATTTTTCGACGCGCCCGTCTGTAAGCGCGTGAGATATGTAATAAAGCTGAGAAAGCAAAATTATATATTTTTGCTGCTTATCTTGGCTTATAAGCTGCGCTCTCACCTTATTATTTTCATAAAGTTTGTCAAGCGTTCTGAAAAGCTCGGAAAAATTATTTCTAAAGCTTTCGTAATTTATGATATAGTAATTATATTTTTGTTCTTCCGTAACGAGAGAAAAGTAATCGGTAAGCAGCGCTCTGAGGTTTTCGGTAGCGATGCCTGCCCTGTCAACAGTCGTACCTGAGACTCCAACAAGCTCATTCGCTATCAAGTGTTTATTTGCCACAACGTTTGTAACAGTATCTCCCATAATCGCGTCGTATATTGTTCTTTTGAGTTCCGTTACAGGTGTTTTCGTTTTGTTTATAACGCTAAGCTGAAGTTTAACCGTATTAAGTTTCTTTAAATACGCCTCGTACGCGTCAATAAGAGACTGATGCTGACTCGCGTATTCTTGATATTCCTTGTAGCGAATGCAATCTTCATCGTATTTTTGCATAGCGGCTAAATACTCATCGTGTTTTTGCTTTGCGTTTTTATAATCCGCGTATTCCGAAAGATATTTTTGGTATTCCGCGTTTTTTTCATCGTAGATTCTCTTTTGCGATAAATATTCGGTATAAGCCGCGTAAAGGCTTTCATATTCCGAAAGAGCATCAAGGTATGCTTCGTATTTATTGCAATCGGCAACGTACTCGGCATGCAGCTTTGTATATTCTTTTTTCTTATCGGCTATCATAGTCTTCAGAGACGGCGCGTCATTATACGCAAGATTTAAAAGTCGGTTTATACTTTCTTTGGTAACGGTAAACTCCGCGGTATATTTCACGTCCGCGTTTCCGTCGGTCACGTTCGTAAATTTGAGAGTATAATTCCCTGCCGTAACGTTTTTCGTTACGCCTCCGACCGTGACGGAAACAGGCTTCCATACCACGTTTGTGCCGTTCTCTGCAATATATGAATAATCCGAAACCATAACTGTCGCTTCTTCTTTAGTTTCGTTATAATCAACGGTCACGTATGACGTTGGAATATTTGAATTGTATGAAAAGACAAATCCGCTCTGAAGCTCGAGATATTTTTTCTCCGCATCTGAAAATACCGCTCCAAGCTCATTCTCAAGAAATTCATCGGCATAAACGGTATTTTTCAACGGCGCCGCGGGATACGAATAATCAGCGGTGGATGCATAGCTTATAAACGGAAAAGCAAAGCATAAAAGCAAAATAACGCACATTAAAAGCGAAATCGAGCGGCAAAAAGTTCGGTTTTGCAAAATTCCAGCTCCCCTCTTACTCTATATTAACATATTAGTGAGATTATACCATTTATCGACATAAAAGTCAATAGTCAAGATTTTCCATACAAGGTGAATTAACAATAATTTTAAATATCTTCGGCATTTCTATTGACAAATTGATTTTTTTCTGTATAATATATAGTGTGTTTTGTAGAAAAAAATACGGAGGCATAGCTCAGTTGGTTAGAGTACTTGCTTGACATGCAAGGGGTCAGTGGTTCGAGTCCACTTGTCTCCACCAAAAAACAGAGGGCATCAACGATGCCCTCTGTTTTTTGGTGAGGCGCAGCTCGAAACACCTCGCGCTATCCACATTAGAACATGTACGCGCGCGAACGTGGTTCGCATACCCCACTCGAAGTTCGACAAGCTCGCTTGTCAGACGGAGAGTTTGGGTATATTGATGTTTAACAGCAAAATCCACTTGTTCCCCTTGCTCCTAATTCAATACCGCCTGCGGTAGATTCCATTTAAGACTTTGCAATGATTCAATTCAATGCTGTTCAGTGATTTGAACCAACCGAAAATGCGGATAATTAACATTTATTGTTATTGACAAAACGAAAAAAATATAATATAATCTATATGCAACTATTCCTACGGGGCCGCAATGGTTTCGACGGGGGCAGTAAGGCATGATAAGCGTAGCGCGCCGGATAATCGCGTCAAAATGTCCAAACTTAAACAATAAACGACAACAATAAAGTTGCTATGGCTGCCTAATGGCAGTGCCGCGGCTTAATAATGCCGCCCGTACCGCTTGGGAGGACTACGGCCCGGGCCGTGCGTCAAATCAGTAGTGCACGTGAACCGAGATTTCGCCTTTGTATCGGTCACGCATTAAAGGGCTACCCGAATTGAAGCCTGTCCCTCGGCGTCTTGTAGGGGAAATTTAATAGAGTGACTGACTACGGAGAAAGTTATGTTGCGCGGTCTTCGGACACGGGTTCGATTCCCGTCGGTTCCACCATGAAAAGACTCAGGATTGGATACAATTCTGAGTCTTTTCAATTATATCCGTTCCTTGCAGTAGCGGGTGATATACATTCTGTCATTTTTTTAAAAAAACTACTTGACAAACGTAAATTTGTATGCTACAATTATTAACATCAAAAACGCGATGATGCGGAATAGTATGCAAAAGGTTCGCTTTCAGAGAAATGCCGGTTGGTGCAAGGCACAAGGAAGTTTTTGCCGAACTCACCGTGGAGCGGTTGCCATGAAACCTTAAAAAAATAGTGGCAAACGGGAACTCCCGTAACAGAGTTAAGATGTGGTAGCATGTAAAGTGCATCCTATATAGGGTGGAGAAGAGTGGTACCGCGGAAACTGAAGTTTAACGTTTTCGTCTCTTTGAAAAAGCAAAGAGACGAAAGCGTTTTTTTGTTAAAATAATTTTGTTTTATATTGTTCTATATTGAAAGGATTTTTGAAAAATGAGAAAAATCAACGTTGCTGACATTACACTGAAAAAACTTGCGGAGGATCGCGCGGTATCGCTCTTGTTCCGCGAAAAATCCGCTATTGCCAATTGCGCGGAGAAGCTTGGCATAGATGCGATAGAGCTCCCCCCTGTCAAAAACGTTCGCGAGGATACGATTATTTATAAGACAATCGCTAAAAACATTCAGAACGCTACCCTTTCCATAGGAGTCGGATTTGATCTTGATAGCGTTAACACCGCATGGGAATGCATAAAAGACGCAAAGAATCCACGCCTTCAAGTCGAGCTTCCCATATCTACAATCCAAATGGAATATACCTATCACGTCAAACAGGCGAAAATGCTCGAAAAAATCCGCGAGCTCGTCAAAGCGGCAAAGATTCTTTCAAATGACGTAGAATTCTCCGCAACAGACGCGACGAGAGCCGACGCTGATTTCCTTATCGAAGCTGTAAAAGAAGCGGAAACAAGCGGCGCAACTATTATAACAGTATGCGATAACGCGGGAATATCAACTCCCGAACAGATTGCCGCGCTCGTTGAGACGGTAAAGAGCGCTGTAAAAGTTCCAGTTTACGTTCAGATTTCCGACCGTATTAATATGGCAGTAGCTTCCGCTTTTGCCGCAATTGCAAATGGCGCTGACGGATTAAAGTGCGCTATGGTCGGTAAGGATGTTCTTCTCGCAGGAGAAATTTCTGACGCGATAAGCGTTTGCGGCGCTCAAATTGATTCTGAAATCAACTTAAACAATACTAAGATACACGCAAGCATCGAAGATATGCTCTCAAGCATTACTCACGATTCCGCTGAAGCTGAGAGCACTGTAAGCGACAGGAAAAAGATTCTCCTTGACGGTGATTCCTCATTAGCACAGGTTGCTCAGGCTGCGACCGTATTGGGATACGAGCTTTCCGATGCTGACATCGGAAACGTGTATAAGGCTCTCATGCAGGTGTGCGAAAAAAGAAGCACTGTCGGAGCTAAAGAATTTGAAGCATTGATCGCAAGCTCTGCTATGCAGGCTCCGTCAACATATCATTTTGAGACCTACACAACGACAAGCAGCAACGTTTCAAGCTCTATGACGCAGATAACTTTAAAATGCAACGAAGAAATTATTTGCGGCGTAAGCTCGGGTGACGGTCCTATTGATTCGGCATTCCGCGCAATTGAACAGTGCGTCGGACATCACTACGAGCTTGACGATTATCAGGTTCAATCGGTGACGGAAGGAAAAGAAGCGCTCGGTTCAGCGCTCGTAAGACTTCGCTACAACGGAAAGCTCTATTCCGGAAACGGAACTTCAACGGATATCGTTGCGGCAAGTATACGCGCTTATATCAACGCGCTGAACAAGATAGTATTCGAGGAGGCATAAAATGAAAATAGCATTTTCAACAAAAAACGTATACCGTGCCTCATTTCTTGATACCTGCCGTTACGCTTATGACTACGGATTCGACGGATTTGAAATATACGACGCGATAAAAGAAAGAAACGAACATTACGACAGCATCTTAAGACGCGACAGAATCGCAGACGCAAAAAGAAAGCTTGTTAACAGAGGACTTTCGGTTTCTGCGCTTCGTTTACCCTACCCTGTTGAAAACGAAAACACAACGGCCGAGATTTTACAAAAATACGTTGACATGGCTGCTCTTTCGGGCATTTCAAGCGTTATTGTCAGAGTTGAAGAAAAGGTTTCGTTTGATATACTTGACAGTAAACTTTTGATAGCTATCAAGCGCGCGGAAAAGTCAGACGTCAATATTTTGTTCGAAACAATCGGATACCTTTCAGACACAGAAAACGTAATCGGCATTATAAATCACTTTGCCTCAGCCGCAGTTGGCGCATCCTGGAACGAAGTCGGAGGCCAAGCG
>JAZQKG010000092.1:0-7973 GCA_045542035.1 Eubacteriales bacterium
CTTGACGATACGATATACATTGGCGCGGATACCTTTGAAAGCGATACCTGGGCAGAAACCCTTGTACACGAATACACGCATTTTGCGGAAGGTACAAAAGAGTATCAGGAGCTTATGGACGTTTTGACAGGTGACAGTGAGCTCGTTGAAAAAACTCTGTCCGATATTTTCGAGAAAGCCGGCTACGGATTTGATAAGAAAAAAACACGTGAGCTGCTTAACAGGTACGAAAAACTTCAAAATTCCAAAAACAAAACACCTAATATTGACTCTAACGAGGAAATAAGGTATAATAGAAAGTACTTTAAGTTTCTACATAAAAATTTTCCGCCTGAAAATGAAAGCGGAAGCGAAGCACACCGTCTTGCTGTTTGGTGGACACGGCAAAAAGACGTGCAAACAGGTGACCAAACTCTTATATCTTATAATGATAATTGGTATTTGGTTGAAAAGTTTGATGATGCCGATAACCATTATCAAGTTGAGGAATATTTGACAAAGGCGGAATTCAATAAAATATTCAAGGAGATAAAAGAATATGGCAGGAGTGGCAGAGTCAAGTCCGTATCGGGAAGCGTTGATTTCATTGATAAACTCAATCAACCAAGTTATTCCCTTAAAGGACGAGAATCAAGTTCTGATAGTGATGCAGCTGGATACGGAAGAGAAGATAATCAAATTCAACAACTGGATAAAAAGCAGGTTGAAGGGGGAGAACGAGCTTCAAGCGACGGAAGCGGAGATAGTTCGAGCAGCAGTGCAAATCAACAAGGGGATAATTTAAATACCACAGTTGACAACGAAGTTCTTGAAGAGCTAACGGAAGACGAGCTTAAATATATAAAGCTTTATAAGAGCGAGCTTGGAGCGCATCTGTCAGCCAATATGCTTGGAACGGAATCCTTTATAGACAAGCTGGTAAGAGAAAATACCACGATAGCCGAGAAGATTCTAAATAAGCTCTCCGACCTAAAGCAAATGTTTGAGCGTCTTGGCGATGCGGAAGCAAGAGCCGAGTATAAAAAAATAAAAAAAGCCGAGAAGCTATATCTCAGCGCGGTAGAAAAGGCAGGCTATGCCTACGTAGGCAGAAAGATTGTCGGAGCTATCAACGAGAGGGAAGAAGAATCTAAGTTTAATTACAAAGACGATAATGAACCTGAAAAGCAATTTCAAGCAGACTACGAGAAAAATGTAGATGCAGTATTGAATGGCACATACACAGGAGATAATGTTATCGTAGTTGGAAGAACTCCGAAAGTTTTAACAGATATTGGGCTTAATCAATTACCTCTTGCTATTACCGCAAATCACATTTACACTATCGCAAAAACGGAAGCAGAAGCAAAAGCAGAAGGCAGATATAGTAAAAATAATAATTATCATGGTCTTGGAGAAACCGCCGTAAAGCAAATACGTGAAAAAATAAAAGAGCCGGTAATGGTATTAACCCATCAAGAAGTCACTCCGGAACAGCAAAAAAGTCACGCTCAAAGCAAACGTATAGTCGTGGTAGTAGAACTCGTGATTGATGGCAAACAGGTGATTTGTCCAATAGAAGTAGACACTTCGCTAAAATACGATGGGGGAAGAATAGATTCAAATTTAATTACCACCTATTTCAGCAAATCAACCTTTAATGAATTATTAAAGGAATGTATTGCAAAAGAAAACATAGGCGAAACAGGATTCTACTATATAAATAAAACAAAAGCAAATAACCTCTTGCAAGGTCCAGGGTACCAATTACCACAGCAGCTTGCAAGCAGACTATCTGCTTCCAATACTATTATACGCCATATTTCAGAAAATGTCAACAGGAAAATTTCGGATTTTACGCAAAGTCAACAATTTAAGCGTTGGTTTGGTGATTGGCAGAATATGCCTAATAGGGCAAGCAAGGTTGTGAACAGTGACGGAACGCCTAAAATAGTGTATCACGGAACCGATGAAAAATTTACTGTGTTTGATATAACAAAATCAAGAAGCTATGACGAAACGGTTAATTATGATTTACCGGGTTTCTATTTCTCCGAAAGTTTAGATGAAAGTTCTTCTTACGGAAATATTGGAGAATACTATATCAGTATTAAGAATCCATATTATGGAGACATCTATAAATTAGCAAAAGAAAGGGGCAGTTATAGAAAAGCATACGATTATCTCGTTTCTAAAGGCTATGACGGTGTAATTATTACTGAGCTTGGCGAGGGATTTACAGAGTACATTGTTTTCAAGCCGGAGCAAATCAAGTCAGCAACGGATAATATAGGCACGTTTGACCGAAGCAATCCCGATATCCGTTTTAATCTAAAATCCAATGGCAAAATAACAAAGAGCCGGGGCGAGTATCAGAAGCTAAAAGCGGATTATACGAAGAAAAAGAAGTATGATAAAAAAGACGTAAGTAAAGCTGTTCTTGACGTTCCGTACATATCCACGCTTCCTAAAGCAACGCAGAATGATATCATAGAATCTATGTGGTACTCACTTAACACTATTGAGAGTGATAACCAAAAGGACCGTTTTATCAATTTATACTGTAACAGCATCTTACGGGACCTCTGGCAAGAATCGAATAGCTTTGCGGAGCTTTCTACCGACGAGAAAAGGGAGATTGAACAAAAGCTATACAAAACAGTTCGCAACATCGTTAAAACCGGCGGCTCTCCCTCGTATCTTTCCAAGGTAGAAGCTCAGTATGCGAAAACAGAGGCTGGACGCTGGCGCAAAAAGTTTCTGGAAGCTGAGGAATGGAATAAGATAGTCGGATTGCTTATGAGCCGCGCTAAAAAGATGGATGCTATCAAGCGCGGAGCATATTTGAACGCAACTCAGTATAAACAGGACTTATTTAAGGGCAGTATTGAAAAACTGTCAAGAGTAGAATTCCGCGGTAATCTAAACGTAACCGGTACAAGAAAGATAGTCAAGGATTTAAGAGAATGGTATAATCCGGAGAATCCGATATTCAAAGCGCCCGAGGGAAGCAATAAGAAAACTACAGAATTTTACGATGAATACATAGCGGATATTCTCGATACTCTTGCGAACGGTGTCGGTGGATTCTCTAATCAGGAGCTGTCAGCTCTCAATGACGTTATGGACTACTTCATACATTTCATCGAGCATTACAATAAAGTAAAGCGCAACGGCGAATACGTAGAAGCAACACCTATTGCCGAGGACTTTATAAAAATTATCAGAAGAAACAAGACGACAAAAAAGGTAGGTTGGTTCCGTAAATTTATCAATAAGTATATGACGCTGTTCTGCGATAACGAAACCGTCGTTAAATATATGGACGGTTACGAGGATGGCTTCTATACTACAACGTTTAATAATCTTCGCGAAGCCTGTATTGAAGCCGAAGTGAAGATTAACAAAATCAGCGAGCCTTTAAAGAAGTTCTATAAAGAAAACAAGAATTTCATCAAAGAGATGGAAACTAGGACGGTTAAATATCAAGGCCACGATATACCTCTCGCACAGGCAATGCTGTTCTATATGACCTTAAACCGCGAGCAAGCGCATATGGGACTTGCTAAATCCGGCTTTTCCTACGTAGACAAAAAGACCGGTGACACGATACATCTTGAGGGCTTCGCGCTTGAAGACACGTACAGTCCAAAAGAGATTAAGGAAGAGGCAGACAGAGTAAAAAACAAGCTGTCAGAGCAGTTTACAGACCTTGATAAGCAGTATATAGCATTAGCCGAGAAGATATTCAACGAGGATTGTAAAAAGCTAAAGGAAAAGGCAGATATCGAGCGCAAGGGATATTCTAACGTGCTTGAGGGGTATTACGTACCTATTAGACGCGGAAATATTGCTCACAGCGTTGACAGCTCAATCTGGGCAGAGGCGGACAGAACAAGTAAAGCGTCCTTCAACCAGGAAACCGTTAAGGGCGCAAAAAACGAACTCGCTATAGAGCCTCTTGACGTAGTGCTTCACCGCCACATTAAAGGCATAGCGTTATATTCATCACTTGCAACGTGTATTGACGAATATAATCTAATCTTCAACCTTGACGTAGGCGGAAACGCAAATAAGCCTATAAGCGTAAGGGTGGAGAGCGAAAATTCATGGTCTGACGGAGATAAATTCTTCCGAAGGCTGATAAGCGATATTCAAGGAATCCCCAATGAAGCCTCGCTTGATTTCCCGATTCTCTCAAGGATACGCAGCGCTTATGCAAAATATCAGCTTGGAGCAAATCCAAAGGTATGGCTTACGCAGTTATCATCACTGATGTCGGCATCCTCAATATTAGATATTGACTGTATCATTAAGGGGTTGGGTGTATCTGCAAAGGGAGTTGACGAATATTGCGCGTTGGCTAAGCTGCGTAACGACGAAAATACCGCCGCTATGGCTCAGGGAGTTATGGATAAGATTGATAAGGTCGGCGATTGGTTAATGAAGCCAATCGGTATGTTTGACCGATTGGTCGTAACCCGCCTGTTCGGTGCCTGTCAGGTGCAGATAGAGAAGAACGAGGGCTTAAAGCTTGGAACGGAAGAAAACAAAAAGAGAGCAGGGGAGCTTCTTAAAGAAGTAATAATTAAGACGCAGCAGAACTCTTTAGCAACAGAGCGGTCTGCGGCAATGCGTTCAGGAAATGAAATTCTAAAGGCTTCCACAATGTTCTCCGCCGATTCTATGAAGGTTATCGGCAGAGTAATAGACTCTTACGGTGAGCTTTTGCACCTCAAGGAGAAGAGAAAGAAAGCTACCGACCCGGCAGAAATTGCAGAGCTTGATAAAAAAATCAAATCGGCAAAGAAAAATGCCCGCAAGTCCACAGCAGCTCTTATATCAAGCGCCGTGCTGATGGCTCTTATCGCTCGGTTCTTCAGATTCCTTTACAACAAGGACGAGGAACCGGAGGAAGAAATCAAAAACATCGCGTTTGATGCCGCGGGCAATCTGATAGGCGGACTTCCTATCTTCAGAGACGTTTACAGTAAATTGGCTGATGGCTACGACGTAGATAACTATGCTTACGCTGCCTTTAACGACCTTATAGAGTGCGTTGATGCTATAAGAGATACGTCTGCATCAATTATTCAAGGGAAGCCTGATTCAAGAGATATTGCCTCAACACTTCGGAAAATGATGTACTCGGCAGGTCAGGTAACCGGTATACCGACACGCAACCTATATAACGTAGTAACAGGATTAACTCGCAGAGTGAGTCCGTCATCTGCTTATTGGATAGATGACAAGTTCTATAAACAGAGCTACAGCTCTGACCTTGCAAAAGCTATCGAGAGGGATGACGAGGATATGATAGCTATGATAGCCGGTCTTATGCTTGACGAGAATATAGGCGGTATAGACGACTCATCGGCGCGTAAGTCGTTAAATGAATTGATTTCGGCGGGTTACGATGTTCTTCCGAGAAGCACCCCCGAGAAGATAACCTACGAGGACGAAGAAATCAAGCTGTCAGCGCGGGAAAGGAAAACCTTTAAGAATATCTATTCAACGGCAAACGAGGCTCTTGCAGGCCTTGTAAAGCTCTCTCAGTACGCATCGGCAACCGATGAGGTTAAGTCAAAATCCGTGAAGTTTATTTACGACGTGTATTATAACCTTGCCGTGCAGGATGCGCTCGGCATAGAGCTTGAAAACAAGAACGTGCTTTTTGCCGAAGCAATAGATATCGAGAAGCTCGCTTTAATAATTTCTACAGCCAAGAGCTTAACAGCGGACATAGACAAGAACGGTAATACGATTACCGGTACACGAAAAAGAAAGGTCCAGTCATACGTTAATTCGTTGAAGCTCACCGCTGCGCAGAAGTATATGATTATGGGCTATCTCGGTTATAAGAACGTCAAAGGAGAAGAACAGGTCAAGGCATTTATAAAACGCCTGAATCTTTCCGCTGACGAAAAGCAACGTCTGTTAGAATACAGCGGCTACGCTGCATAAACATGAGAGGGAAGTCCAAAAAAAGACTCCCCTCTTTTCTAACTTAAAAAATCTTCTATAACGTCCATCAAATGAACCGGGTATAGCTGTTCTTTTGTGCATTGCTCAGCAAGCAGGGCGACAGCTCTTCTATCCGTTGATATATCATAAACCTCGCTTATTTTCCGAAATACACCGTAAGATAGAGAAATAGCCCTTAGACCGTAGGAAATGTAGGAGCCGATATCTACGTGGTAAAGCGTTTGTTCAATAACTTGATACAAAAACATCTTCATTCTCACGCAGAGATTTGCCGTCAATGCCGAAAAATGCAATTATCTTTAGTGTAAGCTCCGCACTTGGAAGATGCTTACCGTTCTCGATATCTTGATACCATCTTGTTGATATACCAAGCGCCTCGGCGGCTTGCTCCTGCGTCAAATCCTTTTCTTTTCTGGAATAGTAAATTTGCTTTGAAAATTTGCTGATAATTGACATCCTTTGCCTCCTAAAACCTTTAGTCGACATAAATGTATCATTTATCAGTCAAACATTGAACGATGTATGTACTTCGCATTAGCTCGAATCTTAGCAAAATTCGAGTAATTTTTTGCAGAAAAATTGTCCAAAAGAGGTCAAAACGCTAAAAATCATTGATATTACTATATTTTTTGTGGGTTCAAGTCCTTCTGCCCCTGCCATCAAAGGGCGACAAAAAAGATATCGCCCGGAAAAGCCTTGATTTTTCAAGGCTTTTTTCCTTTTTCGGGGCGAAATTTTATGTTCGATTTCGTAGATGAAAAACGGATATTTTCCGATACTGAATAGATTTGAACTCACGTGAGAACGAAAATCGCCCAAAGCTCACAGCACAGAGAAAGAAAAGCTCTGTGTTTTTTATTGTAATGAGTTTTCGCTATTCTATTGACTTTCCAAAAGAATTGTGGTATAATAATAGTGCCAAACCAACTGAATATTTTAGCAAGGGCTATTTTTATCCTTATAGGATAGTTATACCCTTTTGTTGTTGCGTCAATAATGAATTTGTTAAAAATGCAAATTCCTACTGACGTGGCATAATTAGGTATAGTTCTTGCTTCTTCAGTTGGTTTGGCGACTATCGGAGTTTGCGTTTTTAGTGCGGCTTACTTCGGTAGCCGCACTTTTTTATTTCATTATAATCATCACACAAGGAGAAAGCAAAAAATGATTCAAACAGTACTGAAAAAAATCGGAAAATGGGTAGTAAAGCATTTCTGGAAACCGTTTCTTGTACCGGAGATTGAGCACGACAAAGACTATATGAAAAGAATAATAACTACTATTATTTATTCCCTATGCTTTGTCGCAGGTCTGATTGTAAGCCTTTTAATCCCAAGTGAATTCAAGCAATATCCAATATACACGATTTTCTTTTGGGGTATATTTTGTTCCATACCGTTCATTCCTAAGAATTTTATGACTACCTTCCGCGTTGCAAAGGCAAGCTATAAGATAGGAAAAGCGACAACCGAACGGGAATACATAAGCGTTACGCAAAGAGATGCCACAACGTATTCTGTAAACAGAATGAAAACTCACGAGGGAGGAGCATTTGCTTTCTTCGCAGTCTTTCTGATGTTTTTGGGAAAGACAATGCTTTACGCCTTGATAGGACATTTTTCTTTAGCGGTAAAAATAGCCTTTTCCTTAGCATCTTTGTTCACCTACAAAAAGCGCGTTCTTAACTTAAAGAGCGAGGCTAACATTTCTGTTGAAGATTAAATTCAAAAACAGGTGAAAATATCTTTTTTATCGCCCTTTTACAACAAAAAGTCCAATTTGTCTACAAGACAAATTGAACTTTTTTGAATGATGTTTGCCTTCGGCACATGATGGCAAACATCGAATCATTGCAACCAACGGGAGCGACATCATATTTGCAAACCAAACAGACAAGCCGTTGATTTTTTTGTTAAAGTATGATATAATATACGCAGTAAGTCTTGCTTTGCAAGTCTTTGTGCTACGCACTCTCGCGATACTCGCGACTGCGCTCCTTGAATCAAGGC
>JAZQKG010000093.1:0-9173 GCA_045542035.1 Eubacteriales bacterium
GGCAGACGCGCACGTTTGAGGGGCGTGTGGTTTTACCGTACGGGTTCGACCCCCGTTTCCCGCACCAAGAACGATGTCTTTTGGCATCGTTCTTTTTTTCGCCAGGATTTTTCGGAAAAACTGTTTTTTAAGTCTATTGTGTTGCACATAATTATTGACTTTATCACCGATAAGAAGTATAATTATAGTATGAAAAAAATAACTTTTTACGTAAAAGATATTTCCGGTGAGATGAAGATTTCAGATTATATGAAATCAAAGCTCGGTTTCTCGTCCTCGCTCATAACTAAAGTAAAATACGGCGGTGTTTCTCTTAACGGAAATGTAGTGACTATGCGCGCGACAGTACGTATGGGAGATAAAATAACTGTAGCTTTTCCAAAGGAGGAAAGTGAAAATATAGAGCCGTTAAGTATTCCGCTTGATATACTGTATGAGGACGAGCATATACTTGCGGTAAACAAACCAAAGGATATGCCAACGCATCCCTCGCGGGGAAATAATTTGCCGACTCTTGCAAACGCGGTTGCGGCTTATATGGGCGAAAATTTTGTTTTTCGCGCTATAAACAGACTTGACAGAGGAACATCGGGAATTGTTATAATCGCAAAAAATCCCTTCTCGGCTGCAAGACTTGGAAAGGCTATGAAGGAGCGAAAAATCAACAAGACATATATTGCTAAAATCAGTGGAAAACCCGACTTAAAAAAAGGCAGAATAAACGCTCCGATAGCAAGAGAAAAAGAAGGCGAACTAAAACGCGTTGTCCGTGAGGACGGAAAAACGGCAATAACCGATTATAAAGTGATAGCCACAACTGATGACGGCAACTCGATTTGTGAAATAAAACTGCACACCGGAAGAACGCATCAAATAAGGGTTCATATGGCTTATATCGGCCATCCGCTCGTCGGTGACTTTCTCTACGGAATGGAGGATGAAAACGGCTATTCCCTCACTTGCTCTGAAATATCGCTTCCGCACCCTACTACCGAAGATATTATCACAATTGCATTAAAAAACTAAAATTTCTCACTAAACAAAAAGTTGAGCCACCCAAATCAAGTCTTTTACACAGCTCATTTTATGTAAACTATAGTTTCCTTTTTTTCTTTAAAATGCTCGTTTCCATCTCTAATCAACCAACAGTATAAAAATACAACCTCGGGTTGATTGATTTTTTCTTTGTGCTGTGTTAATATAAACTCATTGGTATAAACCAATGACAAATAACTATCATTACATTAATTGGAGGCTAAATATGTCTTTAGGAAACAAACTGGCAGCACTTAGAAAAAACTCAAATATGACACAAGAGGCGCTTGGCAAACGTCTTGATATTAGCGCCCAAGCTGTGTCAAAATGGGAAAACGATCTTTCAGAGCCGGATATGGCAACGCTAAAAAAACTAGCATCAATTTATAACGTTCCAATCTCAGAATTTTACGATTCGAAAGATGCTGGGAATCAGAGCAAAAACGATGATACAATCGTAACTTATAAGATTCTGATAACAAATTGTAATAATACAAGCAAGCTTATGTCTATAAAACGAATAATGGATTTATACGATCTTTCACTTGCAGATGCAAAAAGCATTATAGAATCGCTTCCCTACACTTTAGAATACGCAAATTCTTTTGATGAAGCGCAAAAAATCAAAGATTCACTCGAGACGGCTAACGGTTTTGTTGCTAAAATTGAGAAGTGTGTTTTTTCAAAAAACACCATTATGGGTTTATGCGCTGATTGTGGAAAAAACGTTACTATTGACAGCCTAGGAAGTACGGCAGGCGAACTTCTTTGCAAACGCTGCAAGAAAAAAAGAGAAGATATTAAAATTTATGAAAAAAAAGTCAGCAAAAATGCTCTTAAATCAACTTTCATAATTGCCAACATATTTGCTGCAATTCCGGCACTTATATGGTTGATATATGGTTTATGCAACTTAGGCTCAACATTTCTCGTCATTCTCGAAAGCTTAGCTTTTGCCATCGTTGGCGCGTATATGTTGTTCTCTACCGTATTCCAGTTGTTTTATAAAACCGCTGTTCGCTTTATAGTTGGTTTGCCAATGAGAATTTCAAAGGCTGTCAGAAGTGAAGTGGACGGATGTATTATGTTTATACTTTCTATTGTAATATACATAGTTGCCTTAATTGCAACAATATTCACCTTTGCAATCGGTTTGTGTGTCGCTCCGTTCACATACCCAATTTCTTTGAAAAAAAGAATTAAGAATATTAAAGCTGTAAACGAAAAAGAAGTTAATGACATTATTGATATTTTAGAAGATTAACTAAATATTTTTTTAGGCGCTTACGACATTTTGCCATAGGCGCCTACTTTTTTATTTGCAGAAATTGTCTATGTAATTCGCTATTGCAGATTCGATAACTTTTACCGCTGCATCGCGGTCGCTGACCTCGTTTACCGCGGTGGTTTTGTTTTCAAGGTTCTTATATACAGTAAAGAAATGTCTCATCTCATCGAAAACGTGGGCGGGTAGCTGGTCGATGTTAGTATAATGATTATACGTTGGGTCGTTAAAAGGTATAGCAATGATTTTTTCATCATTTCTGCCGTTATCAATCATTGAAATCACGCCAATAGGATATGCGCGAACAAGCGTCATTGGCTCTATGGGCTCAGAGCACAGAAGAAGCACGTCAAGCGGGTCGTTATCGTCGCCGTACGTTCTGGGTATAAAGCCGTAATTTGCGGGATAGTGGGTCGATGTATACAGAATACGGTCAAGCATTAAATAGCCTGTATCCTTATCGAGCTCATATTTCTTCTTGCTTCCTTTTGAAATTTCAACTACGCATATAAAGTCATCTTTACTTATTCTTTTTGGTGATATGTGGTGCCATATATTTGACATTTATTTTTTCCTTTGCTTAAAATTTATGTGTATATTTTAACATAACGCTTAGCTTTGTCAATGTTTTTTCTTTACTATGATGACAACTGTGATAAAAATAACGGCAACTATCGAAGCAATAATAACCGCGGTAATAACGGGAGCTGACAAATTCTCGGGTTTAAGGGAACTTCCGCCGTTCTCTATTGATTGCAGTTTATCGATATACTCCGTCTTTTCATATCCGCAGTCGCAAAAGAGTCTCTTTATTCCCTCCTCTGATTTAGAGGGCTCTTTTACTATCTCGGATTCATAGCTATGCGATACTATATCCTTCCGTTCTCCACAAGGACACTCATACCAATGATTTTCACTGTCATGCGCCGGAAAAAGCGAGAAATCATGGTTTTCCGTGTTTTTGTTTCCATACTTTTCTCCGCATCTGTCACATATGCAAGGCTCTAAGCACGTGGCAACACCGCCCGTGTGATCAAGCGCTTCGGTAAATATAAGTTCTATCTTGTTTTTTGATGAGTCAAAATAGGCTTCACACCTTGCGCATTTATAATGGTCTATGCTTCCGGCATTAGCGCAATCCGCATCGGTGCCTAATATCAGCTGACCGTAATTATGACCTATCGGAGAGATATAAACCCACTGCCATTCATTATACTCCTCGTCAAAGCATTTCCGGCATCTTAAGCACTCGTAATGACTGAACATTCCGTATGATTCGCAACCGGGTAATATTCCTTCAACAAAATCCGAGTATTCGTGTCCTAAAGGTGCGCCGTATCCTATGCCGCACACCTCGCATTTTGCGGAGCTTTCGCAGCTTGCTTCACCGCCGCTGTGCGACGCACATTCATATCCGCAAACGTTACACTCAGAATCGGTAAACTCACATATTCTTATAAAACGCTTCATATAAAGAAATTCGGTATAATCTTTTGCCGTAGAATTCTCATGGCCGCGAATCGTACTATATGGCGGAAGTATAGTATCTTCCATTATGTAAAATCTTGCGGATGGATTATAAACTGTCAGACTCTCAAACGCCATGCAGTCGAAAAAGGCATAACCTCCAACGTACGTAACGCCTGCGCCAACGGATGCAGAAACAATAGCGTCGGCATAAAGCTCAAGCCAAGGCGGAGGAGAGGATGGAGAAAAGTCCTTCATTTCTCCATCTCCATCAATTACGATGCGGTATAATTCTTCGTATCTATTAATTTTATACAGCTTTGCGACAACGTTGTCGACTCCGGCGTTTTTAGAAATATCCCACTCTTCTGTTGGTTCGGCTTCGGTAGCGGAGGATACTACCCCGCTTATTCCGAAAAGGATAAATATAAACGAGCATACGGCTGTTAGAACCGCAAAGCTGATTTTCACGTGCTTCATTTTATGATTAAATATTATTTTGCCTTATTATAAATTTTGTCAAATTGCTTTACACAGGATGCAAAGTCTTCAATCGCGCCTGTAACGACCTCGGGGTCGGTCATATCTATTCCAGCAACACGAAGACTCTCCAAAGGAGACTTTGAGCCTCCGCATTTAAGAAAGTCAATATATTTATCAACGTATGCCTTCCCCTCTGTCTCTATTCTTTTAACTATTGCTGACGCCGCAGAAATACACGTCGCGTATTTATATACGTAGAAGCAGGTATAGAAATGCGGAATACGCATCCACTCGTAAGCTATCTGCTTATCGCAAACAACGTCGGGACCGAAATAACGGCGTACAAGCTTATAATACTTTTTGTTAATAACCTCCGCAGTAAGAGGCTCGCCCGCCTCACACAGCGCGTGCATATCCCTCTCGAATTCCGCAAACATCGTCTGACGGTAAAGAGTTCCCTTGTACGTCTCCATAAGATTATTGAGTATATAAAGCTTTTCGTCGTCGCTCTTACACTCCTTAAGCTTTCTGTGAGCCATAAGAAGTTCGTTTACCGTAGAGGCAACCTCAGCGACGAAAATCGTATAGTTTGAGTTGTGAGGCTCATTATAATTATTCGAGAACCAGGTATGCATAGAGTGACCCGCCTCGTGCGCAAGAGTAGAAACGTTATCGTATGTTCCATTATAGTTAAGGAGTATATACGGCTCGGTTCCGGGACAGCCCGAGCTGAAAGCACCGCCGCGCTTTCCCTTTGTAGGATAAACGTCTACCCATCCCTTTTCAAGAAGACCAGCTTTCAAATTTGAATAATACTCGTCACCGAAAACTTCTACGGTTTTGAGAACCTCGTCAACAGCTTCATCATAACTGTATTTCCGATCAAGCGAACCTATAAGGGGCGCGTAGAGGTCATACATATGAAGCTTATCTACTCCGAGAACACGTCGTTTAAGCTCATAGTATTCATACAGCGTGGTAAGTCCCGTATGAACCGATTTTATAAGATTGTTATAAATTACCGGAGTTACCTCGTCAAGAAACGTAGACGCGGTTATCGAGTCCTTGTATTTTCTCACCTTAGCGAGCGTGCAACGTTCTTTCACGCGGCTATTAAACATTGTCGCGTATGTGTTGCCAAACTGCTCGTATGTTTTATAAAGAGTTCTGAAAGCAGACTGACGGACACGGCGGTCTGAGCTCATAAGCTTTGATACGTAATTCGTGTCGGTAAGCTCGACCGACTTTCCCTCCTCGTCCTTTATCTTTCCGAAAGTAAGATCGGAATTCGAGAATATTGAGCGAATATTGCTGTGGCTTCCGAGACAGTCCTGCATCTCGGACATAAGCTTTTCACACTCATCTGATAATGTATGCGGCTTCTCGCGCAAAGTTTTCTCTATCATTCGGCGGAAGGTTTCAAGCTCAGGACATTCCTTAAACCATTTATTAACGGTAGCTTTTTCTAGCTTCAATATATACGGCGTAACAAACCACGATGCCGTTCCCGCAAGCACAGCGAGATTCTGCACCTTTGCGTTAAGCGCTTGGTAGTCATTATTCGACGTGTCAACCGAGAAATTAAGCGATGCGTACTGCCAAAGGCGCTCTATAACAGCCTCAATCTTCACCATATCGGAAAGCGTATTATAAAAATCCTTTGCGCTCCTGCACATTGTTTTTTCATAAGCTCCAAATACGCTTATCATTGTCTCGGCTTTAGCGTAATCCTTGTAAAACGCGTCCTCATCGGCATAAATCACCGAAAGATCCCATTTGTATTTTTTGTCAATATCTTTTCTGTCGAGCATAATTAATCTTCCTTTCAGCCATTTGTAAGTAAATTATCCTTTTGCTTATTTTATATTATACCATATTATATATATAAAAGCAACCGATTAGCAGAATAAAAAGCTATATATTTCCTTTAATTTACAAAATTTAGTTGAAATTACATATGTTTGACAACTTTTTCTTATACGTCAAAAATTCTTCGACTTTTTCCTGTTGCTATGATATACTTATGTTAGATGGGGGAGTAAATTTATCTAACCGAAACAAAGCTCACTTAAATTTACTATAAAATCCGGAGCGCAATAATATAAATTTTTGTGACGGATTGAAAGGAGACGAAATATGACAAAACGAAAGAAAATTGCAATATCAATTATTTTGCTATTTATAATTACAGCTCTTACGATCGGAATTTATTTCCTCTTTTCAAATCCTGCCGACAGAATCAAACCTCTATCCGCTGATGAAGAAGCAAGAATTTACGCAGATATTAAACAAAGATACCCGTACTCCGACCCAATAAAGCGTTATTACGGTAAATATAACGGATATTACGTGTTTCTTACATCAAATGAAAGAGACTTTTCAGGACCGAATTGTATGACTATAGACAACATTAAATTCACTCATGAAAATTTTTTCAGAATTATAGCATATAACAATCCAGAACTAAGTGACATTTATTATTTATACGAAGATGGCATTTTGACTAAAAAACAGATTAAAAAGATTTATGATATACATAGAGAATACGAAGGAACAAGGCTAAATCCCATTTCAGAGTTTTTCATAAATCTTTCCCACAGCATAAAAAGTCCGATAGAAAGAATTAAACCTCTGTCAGAAGAAAAAACGCAGGAAATCAATACAGCCTACTTAAATCAATACGGATATGAATTTCTCTCATACCGGTATTACGGAGAATACAGTGGATGCTATGTGTTTTTTATAAGTGGAATAGCCGATGCGACAGAAACTAAATTAATTGCTGATTGTTACTTTTTCCACACTAAATTATTTAATTTATTGGTATACAAGGATGACGTGTTCTACAACCTTGAAGAAGCTTATGAAAAAGGTCTTATAACACAAAAGCAGGTAGAAAAGGTTATGTATGTTCATGACGAATATGCTGAACTTGAAAGGAACAAAAATAAAATATACTCCGAGTAATTCAAGCTTATTTGATAGCTCCTGCTGACTAATTTTTAATTTCAGGCGCAGTTTCTTTAGGTTTCCGCCTATAAGATTTTTATTTTCGCTATCTATTATTCTTGCCATAACATAATCCCCTTCTGTTAATTATTAAGACAAAAGGACAGTGAACATTAAATTCGTTCTCTGCCCTTTTACTATTTATTTGCAATATAAATTCTTACTAAATTATTCGTAAAGAGGATATTTTTCGCAAAGAGCGGCTACGCGCGCCTTTACTTCGTCACAGTTTTTGTCAAAGTCCTTAAGCGTGAGTGCTATAAGTTTTGCTACTTCACTGAGGTCCTCTTCCTTGAATCCTCGCGAGGTTACCGCAGCTGTTCCAAGTCTAATACCGCTTGTTACAAAAGGCTTCTGAGTATCAAAAGGAATTGCATTTTTGTTTGATGTGATGCCGACCTCGTCAAGAAGATGCTCCGCTTCCTTACCTGTATCAACCTTCATACCCGTAAGGTCAACAAGCATAAGGTGGTTGTCCGTTCCGCCGGAAACAAGCTTGAAGCCTTCCGCAAGAAGTCCGTTAGCGAGAGCCGCAGTGTTCTTTATAATCTGCTCTGCGTAAGCCTTGAATTCAGGTTTAAGCGCCTCACCGAAGCAAACAGCTTTAGCGGCAATAGTGTGCATAAGAGGTCCGCCCTGAATACCGGGGAATATTGCCTTATTTATAAGCTTAGCGATTTCTTCATCATTTGTAAGTATAAGACCGCCGCGAGGTCCGCGAAGGGTTTTATGTGTCGTTGTGGTAGTTACGTCTGCGTAAGGAACGGGCGAGGGATGAACTCCTGCTGCAACGAGACCCGCGATATGCGCCATATCAACCATAAGATACGCGCCAACCTCTTTTGCGATTTCAGAAAACTTCTTGAAATCAATAACTCTTGGATATGCGGAAGCACCCGCAAGTATAAGCTTAGGCTTACATTCAAGAGCAAGTCTTCTTACCTCTTCATAATCGATAGTTCCGGTCTTTTCAGAAACTCCGTAAGGAACGATGTTCCAATACTTACCCGACATATTTACGGGTGAGCCGTGGCTTAAGTGACCGCCGTGCGCAAGGTTCATAGAAAGAACCGTGTCACCGGGAGTGAGGAGCGCAAAGAATACAGCCATATTCGCCTGAGCGCCAGAATGAGGCTGAACGTTGGCAAAATTCGCGCCGAAAAGCTTCTTTGCTCTTTCTATAGCAATTGTTTCAACTACGTCAACGTACTCGCAACCGCCGTAATAACGCTTTGAGGGATATCCTTCGGCGTACTTGTTGGTAAGAGTCGTTCCATTTGCTTCCATAACCGTCTCGGAAACAAAGTTTTCCGATGCGATAAGCTCAATTTTATTTCTCTGTCTTCCTGTTTCATCCATTATAGCCGCAAAAACTTCAGGGTCGTTTTGCTGCAAGAGCTTGTATTCTTTCATTTTATCCTCCAAACAATATACTTCCATTAAACATTATAACTTTAAAATGAATTTTTTTCAAGTACTTTTTGCAAAATAACCTATGAAAAACAAAAATTCTAAAAATCTTACAAAATATATTGACAAATTATTACGAATGTTATATAATAAGTGCATAAATATTTAAATGAGCCGTGCAACTGACTCATAAATCAAATTATTATGCACCTCTAGCTCAGTTGTAGCAAGACAAAAACAGTTGATAACTGTTTTTGTCGCAGCGAAACCGCCCAAAGCAAGAAGCTGTAGGAGCGAGCATTTGAGCGACGCTCAGCGCCTATGCGACGGTGGAGAGACGTGCAACTGACTCTTAAAACTTTATACGCACCTCTAGCTCAGTTGGTAGAGCAACTGACTCTTAATCAGTGGGTCCAGGGTTCGAGTCCCTGGAGGTGCACCAAGGCAAGTCAATTTGACTTGCTTTTTTCTTTTTCGAGTTGTG
>JAZQKG010000094.1:0-9111 GCA_045542035.1 Eubacteriales bacterium
ATGTCATAAATCAACTCCTTGGCTCACAGAACGACATGGCTACGATCCGACTTAGTATCGGCATCGCATTGGACATCCCTGAAAGAATACAACGAAACGCACTCCCGGTCCGTCAACAGTTCCAAAGCTCTCGATAGAGTGAATATATCCTCTCACTTAGATTTCTTCATGGAAGGTACGGGTGATGACTTCGTCCTGCTGCTCTTTTGTAAGCTTAACGAAGTTTACTGCATATCCGCTTACTCTGATAGTAAGCTGAGGATATTTTTCCGGGTGCTTTTGCGCGCCAAGCAAGGTTTCCTTGCTAAAGACGTTCACGTTCAGGTGGTGTCCCCCTTTTTCCACATATCCGTCAAGAAGCGCTACAAGGTTATCTATCTGATTTTCTGTTGCCGACATTTTATTCTCTCCTTTCTTTCTGCTCATTGTGCGTCAACCGTTTCAAAAAGCGTTGGCGAAAAGCATGCGCCCTCCGAGCAATCGAGCTCCATATCCACATCACCCGTAAAAATTCTATCCTCCTTGCCAAGAGCGCCGGGAATTATAGAGAAGGTGTTAGATATACCGTCCTGTGCGTCAATAAACGGAAGCTTTGATACAGACGCAAGAGACGCAACCGCGCCATGAGTGTCACGCTTGTGCATTGGATTCGCACCCGGAGCGAATGCTTCGCCGGCTTTTCGTCCGTCAGGCGTTGAGCCCGTTGCCTTACCGTATACCACGTTTGAGGTGATAGTGAGTATTGAGGTCGTTGGAATACTGCCGCGGTAGGTGTGATTCTTACGGATATGCTCCATAAAGATATGAACAATATCACGCGCAATAGTATCAACTCTGTCATCATCGTTTCCATATTTCGGAAAATCTCCTTCCACCGCATAATCCACAGCAAGTCCGCTCTCATCGCGAATTACTCGGACCTTAGCATACTTTATTGCGGACAGCGAATCCGCAACAACAGACAATCCCGCTATTCCGGTTGCAAACCATCTGGTGACGTTTTTATCATGGAGCGCCATTTGTAATTTTTCATAGGAATACTTATCGTGCATATAGTGTATGACATTAAGAGTATTCACATAGACCTCGGCAAGCCAACGCATCATTGCGTCATATTTTTGCATTACGTCGTCAAAATCAAGATACTCAGAGGTAACCGGGCGAAATTTTGGAGCAACCTGCTTATGCGATATTTCGTCAACGCCGCCGTTTATGGCATACAGAAGACATTTCGCCAAATTTGCGCGAGCGCCAAAGAACTGCATTTCCTTACCTACGCGCATTGATGATACACAGCAGGCGATAGCGTAATCGTCACCGTGAGTGAAGCGCATTATATCGTCATTTTCATATTGAATAGAAGATGTTTCAATCGACATTTTAGCGCAAAAGCGTTTGAATGCCTTAGGTAGATTGACCGACCATAAAACCGTTAAGTTCGGTTCGGGAGCAGGTCCAAGATTGTTTAGAGTATGCAGGTATCTGTAAGACATTTTCGTTACCATATGCCGCCCGTCAATTCCCATACCGGCTATAGATTCGGTTACCCACTGAGGATCACCTGAAAAAAGTGCGTTATATTCAGGTGTGCGAGCAAACTTTACAAGCCTAAGCTTCATTATAAAGTGGTCTACAAATTCCTGTATTTCTTTTTCGGTAAATATGCCGTTTTTCAAATCACGCTCAGCGTAAATATCAAGAAAAGTAGAAGTGCGCCCTAGTGACATTGCGGCGCCGTTTTGCTCTTTAATTGCGGCAAGGTAACCAAAATAAAGCCATTGAATCGCCTCTCGGGTGTTTTGGGCAGGTAATGAAATATCATAACCGTAGGAAAGCGCCATCTCTTTTAAAGCCTCTAAAGCGCGAATCTGCTCAGAAAGCTCTTCTCTTTCCCGTATCACGTCCTCGTGCATTACAGAACCTGTTGACTCTTTTTGATTTATTTTATCTTGAATTAAGCGGTCAACACCGTAAAGCGCGACACGTCTGTAGTCTCCTATAATTCGTCCTCTTCCGTATGCATCCGGGAGTCCCGTTATAATATGACTTGAACGGCATGCGCGCATTTCGGGTGTATAAGCATCAAACACACCGGCGTTATGAGTTTTTCTGTGAACCGTAAAAAATTCCTTTATCTCAGGAGCAATCTTATAGCCATGCTCTCTGCACGCTTTTTCTGCAGTTCTGATACCTCCGTACGTTTGAAGAGCGCGTTTGAAGGGTCTATCGGTCTGAAATCCGACTATTTTCTCCTTGTTTTTATCAAGATACCCGGGGGCGTGCGACGTAATTGTCGATACAGTTTCGGTATCCATATCAAGAACTCCGCCGGCTTCGATTTCCTTTTTTGTCAGCTCCATGACTTGCTCCCAAAGCTCTAAAGTCTCCTTTGTAGGTTTCTCTAAAAACTCCTCCCCACCGTCGTATGGCGTATAATTATGGCGAACGAAGCTTCTCACGTTTATTTCATCAACCCATGATGCAGTCTCAAAGCCCTCCCAGCCCTTATACATTTGCTTCATAATTTTTCTCCCTTTTAATTTTATTGAGCTGAGATATTTTGCGCATTTTACGAAGACATATACAAAAAAGGCTCTCGGCAATGGAGCGTACTCAAAGCCAAGGGCCTTATTTCAGTGACAGCACTCTTCAAGAATAACGTTATCGGAAAACTGCCCTTTCCACAAAAAAGACGGAACGAATGAACCACCAAGTCCGGCTTCAATACATTTCCTGACGTAAAACGGAGCATCGCTGTCATCGAATAAATTTCACTCACTGCGGCATCGCAAAAATATTTCATTTGCAAAAGCTCCATGATATGCTCCGTCTCCAATTTAAAAACTGGTTTTTAATATTATAACACATTCTATCATAACTTTTTATTTATTCTACCATATTTAATTTCATTATTTACATTATGCTTTATTTATGATATAATATACGCGGAAAGTCTTGCTTTGCAAGCAAGCATTTTTACTTATGATATAATTTATAAAATAAAATAATTAGGGAGATGAAAATGGCTGAATTATTTGAAATTATAATGGTCGTGAGTTTTGGCGCGTCCTGGCCGTTTAACGTTATCAAATCATACAAGGCAAGAACAACAAAAGGAAAGAGCCTTCTTTTCCTATGCCTCATACTCTTTGGTTATATCGCGGGTATTACATCCAAGTTTCTCAACCAGACTTATATGAACGAATTTGCATCGAAATGGTACGTTCTTGTTTTCTACATAATCAACCTGATTATGGTTGGAACTGACCTTATCCTCTATGTAAGAAACAAGAGACTTGATAAGCTTGACGCTAAAAAAGCAGAGGAGCAATTCTCTGTTTATTAAGCAAGGGGCTGGTGCATTTAGGCGTAACCGAAAATGACTAAAAGCAAAAGAAAAAAACTCACAATCCCCATATCCCCTTAATGCATAAGAGGGCGGTTCATTTTTGAACTGCCCTCTTTTTTTATATATTACTTTGAGATAAACATCTGTGTCCAGTAGTTTCCGCTTGAAACGTAACCGACTCCTATATGAGTGAAGGAGCTGTTCAGTATATTGGCTCTGTGTCCGGAGGAATTCATCCAGCCGTTAACTACAGCCTGTGGCGTTGTATACCCCTTAGCAATGTTTTCACCTGCTGTTTTATACGTTATACCAAAGCTTTTCATCATCTGAAACGGAGAGCCGTATGTAGGACTTGTATGCGAGAAATAATTTTTATCCTTCATATCCTGAGATTTATATCTTGCTACACGGGAAAGCTGCCAATCCTCTTTAAGAGCCTTTAACCCATTCTGTACTCTTATTTCATTTACGAGTCTTACAACTTCCGCTTCATAAGCTGTTACAGATGAGTCAATCGTCGGAATGGTGATTATCTGACCGGGATAAATCAAAGCCGGGTTTTTGATTTGCGGATTAGCGGTTTTTAGTTCCGAAAGGCCGACTTGATATTTTACCGCGATTTTCCACATACTGTCGCCTTTTACAACGGTATGCGTCTTTGCTGAGGCAGATGCGGTAGTTGAAAATGCTAATGTAAGAAGTACCGCGCTCATTATAAGTGTTAGTAATTTTTTCAATAGTTTTTACCTCCCTTATTTTGATGTACATATTATACCATACCCCTTCCCTATTTTCAAATGCAATATATTCCTTGGGAGTGGGAATCTGGGAGATGGGAATATTATTAAATTAGCGACGAAGCTTTATTGGCGCTTATATATTTTGAAAGAAAAAAACGGAGAAATGCAGATTCTGCCATTCTCGCGTTTTTAATCAAATTTCGGGAGCTATATAATTTTTTTCGCTGAGAGCTCTAAAGATTCTGTCAAGAGTCTCTTCACTTTCTGCCCTGACGGTGTGATAATGATATCCTCCCGTTATATTCATAAGCTCGGTGGATTTTCCGCTTCTGACACCGTCAATAAACTGCTTAATCTGTAATTCTGAAAATATATTCAGCGGTGCTTCTATTCTTCCGTACACCTTATGCCAGACGAAAACATCCGCAATAATACCACCGAGCTCTACTATGCAGCTAAGCTCATCTTCGGTTTGGTCAGTCGTGTGCTTTACTTTAAAAACACGTTCCGCAAGCGGCGATTTTTGCATAACATACCCAGAGTGAGTGGACATAATATCGTATCCTGATGCTTTTAAAACGGATATATCCTGCACTATTATCTGCCTTGAAACGTTGAACTTCTCAGCAAGAGCCGTACCGCTGACGGCGCCCTTTTGCGCCATCAGACATGAAGCAATTGCCTTTCTTCTTTCAGCCGACCTCATACACACCTCTTATATGGCATGAAGATTTTTAAGTGAAAGATCAAGAATAGGCGCAGAGTGAGTAAGCGCGCCCGATGATATATAATCAACGCCTATATCAATAAGTCTTTCTATATTTTCTCTCGTAACGTTTCCGCTGCACTCGATTTCCGCTCTGCCCTTAGCGAGTTTAACTGCTTCCATCATATCGGCAACGTTCATATTATCTAGCATAACGATATCTGCTCCTGCGTCAAGAGCCTCCCGAAGCATATCGAGATTTTCTACCTCAATTTCTATTTTACGCACGAACGGAGCGTACTCCTTCGCCATTTTTACAGCTTCCGCAACACCGCCCGCAGCGCCTATATGATTATCTTTAAGCAAAATTCCGTCGCTGAGATTATATCTGTGATTATAACCACCACCGACCTTTACGGCGTATTTTTCAAATATACGCATATTGGGCGTGGTCTTTCTCGTATCAAGAAGCTTTGTTTTGGAATTTTTAAGAAGAGACGCTATTGAACCTGTATAAGTCGCAATACCGCTCATTCTTTGCAAGAAGTTAAGCGCTGTTCTCTCACCGGAAAGCAAAACGCGTATATCGCCGCGTACCATTCCAAGCTTGTCGCCGCGCTTCACCTCAGCGCCGTCTTTTACGAAAAGATTAACCTCCGTATCAGAATCAAGAAGCTTGAAAACTCTCTTAAAAACGTCAAGTCCCGCAATTATTCCGTCCTGCTTACATATAAGCTCTACCTCACCCGCTCTATACTCGCGCATAACCGAATTGGTGGTTATATCCTCACTTGTTATATCCTCTCTGAGCGCGCTCAATATAAGCTCGTCAGCATTCATCATCATCGTAATATTATCCATGGGTGCGTTTCTCCTTTTCTATCGCGTCTAAAACTAATTTTTTGTATTCTTCTTTATAAGATGTATAATTACGGACGTCAATTTGAGCGTCGTATTCAAATTCAGCCTGACTGTACGCCGAAACGATATTTTGAGCCGCCCGTTTCGCAAAAACAAGACTTTCGAGAAGCGAGTTACTTGCAAGTCTGTTTTTTCCGTGCACTCCGTTGCAGGCTGTTTCGCCTACCGCGTAAAGACGTTCCATAGACGTTTTACTGTACCTGTCAACGTCGATACCGCCCATAAAATAATGCTGAGAAGGCACGACCGGTATGCTTTCCTTCGTCACGTCATAGCCTTCATCAAGGCAATGCTGATATATGTGCGGAAAATGAGTTTTAATCTCATCCTCTGGAATCGGTTTTAAGGAAAGCCACACGTGAGCAGTTCCCTCTTTTTCCATTTCTTTAAATATAGCTGCGGCAACTACGTCGCGCGGAAGAAGCTCGTCAACAAATCTTTCTCCCTTGGAATTTAGGAGAATTGCCCCCTCGCCTCTTACAGATTCCGATATAAGAAATTCTCTTCCGTCATCTTTCGTATACAAAGTTGTCGGATGAATTTGTATGTAATCAATGTTTTTAAGTTTGATTCCGTATTTCAACGCTATAGCCAACGCGTCTCCGGTCAGATGTCTGTAGTTTGTCGAATGCTCGAAGAGACCGCCAATACCTCCCGTTGCAAAAACGGTATAGTCGGCTCGTATAGAAGAATACTTTCCGTCAGCTCCGTGGCCTATTATTCCGTAACAGGCGTTACCGTCGGTGATTATATCCACCATCGTGTAATTCTCTATAAGAGTAATATTTTTCCGCGACCTCGCTTTATCAAGAAGATGTGAGGTTATTTCCTTTCCCGTTTCATCTTCGTGAAAAAGTATTCTCGGTCTTGAATGAGCGCCCTCTCTCGTGTAAACAAACCTTTCTCCGTCCTTTTCGAAACGCACTCCGAATGAAACGAGGTCGCCTATAACCTCCTGTGAAGAACGAATCATTATATCTACGGATTCCTTATTGTTTTCGTAGTGTCCCGCATGCATCGTATCCTCAAAAAAGGAGTCGTAATCGTTTTCATCACGCAAAACGCATATTCCGCCCTGCGCAAGAAAGGAATCGCTTTTTGAAGCCATTTTTTTTGATACTATAACTATATTTTTGTCTTCGGGCAGGTTGAGCGCGCAATAAAGCCCGGCAACACCGCATCCTACTATTACCACGTCTGTTTTTAACATTTTATTTTGCAAGCTCCAACATTTTTTCAAGCGGAAGAATAGCTCCTCTACGCATATCCACTGTTACTTCTACCGAATTATTTTCCTTCTCTAACACGTCTCTGACCTTTTCAAGCGTAATCATCTTCATATCAATGCACACGGGACGAGTTATAGGAAAATAAAACTTTTTATTGGGGTTTTGGGTTCTGAGTTCGTACAAAACACCGTCCTCGGTGCATATTATAAATTCTTCCTCACCGCTTTGATTTACGTACTTTATAATATCGGCAGTGCTTCCTATAAAATCCGAAGCCTCGATAATCTTCTTCTCGCACTCGGGATGTGAAAGAATCTTAGCTCTCGGGTGATTTTTCTTTTCGGACAGCACCTCGCTCAATGATATCGCCGCGTGAATAGGACAGTACCCATCGTTAACTATTACGTTTTTTTCGGGAATCTGCTCTGCAACGTAGCTTCCAAGGTTTTTATCCGGAATAAAAAATATGTTTTTATTAGGAAGACTTTTTACAATCTTTACGGCATTGGACGACGTAACGCAAACGTCGCTCATGCACTTAAGCTCAGCGGTGGAATTGATATAGCACACCACCGCTAAATCGTCATACTTCCTGCGCATACTATCTATTTTCTCTTTAGTCGCCATATGCGCCATTGGGCAGTCCGCGCTTTTGTCGGGCATAAGAACCTTCTTATCCGGGTTAAGTATTTTCGCACTCTCGCCCATAAAGGAAACTCCACAAAAAACGATTATGTCAGCGGTATTCTGCTTAGCAATTTTGGCAAGATAATAAGAATCTCCTATATAATCCGCTACTTCCTGAACCTCGTCTCTAACGTAATAGTGCGCGAGTATAATCGCGTTTTTTTCTTTTTTAAGCTTTTTAATTTCTTCTTTAATGTCGCTTATCATTTTTATCCTCGTTATTAGCTTAATTCAACCAATACAGTATACCACAGAAGTTTACATCTGTCAAGTTATCTGTAAACTTTTTTCTTGATAATATTATTTTCAAGATTTTTCGCCATCGTTTTGTTAACAAAATATAAAAAAGCTCCTTTAAACACTTTTCTGCCAAAGGAGCTTAATACAAAAAGTCCCTGACAGTTCTATTTCTGTTAAGGACGAATATAAAATCCGCGGTACCACCTTGATTTGCATTGCGGAAAATCCGCAAACACACGCTTTACAGGATACTGACATATCCCAGGCAACTTACGTATGCCTACACGTTGCAGAATACTCAGCAGGAAGCGCCTTTGACTGCACCCTCAGGATCCATTTGCCAAACAGTTTCTGACCCGACTCTCAGCGCCGCAGGCTCTCTGTGCAGTCTTTTGTGGCTTTATCTACGCTTCAACGGTTTATGTATTATATGTATATCACTGCATCACGGTAAAGTCAAGATGTTTTTAAAAATTATTCTTCGATTTTTGTTTCCGCATCCGTAGTATCAGCTTCTGTATTAACATCTTTTGCCCCGCCTGTGACAACAGGTATTAATTTTATTCCACGCATATCGAGAATGTAAAACGCTACGAAAACGATTCCTCTTATAACGCTTATTATAGCGCCTATCTCGGAAATAACGTTAAGCGTCTCATATCCTACCGATGCAACCGACAGAATATTATAAATTACCATACGTAAAATATCAAGTCCGGTAAATCCGACAAGGAAAATAAGAACCGTCTTCGCAGAGATTTTTACATCTTCATCCTCTGTTTTCTGGAATACGTATCCTCCCGCGAGGAAAAATGCGATTATGTTAAGATATCCTGTAAGCCAGATTATTGTTTTTTGCCATTTGCTTGATAATTTCATAATTACAATATCTCCTTTTTAAATAAGTCTAACTTATTTTAACATTATATACGGCATTTGTCAAGAAAAATATATTTATTACTATTATTTCAAACCTTCCATAAGGCTCTTATATAGGCTTAAAGATATGATAAGGTGGATATTATTTTCAGTACATTTAATGCTAAATATACACCAACTATAACCAGTGACCGTTTGCGTAGCAAATGATGACTTTTAAGCTGATGTCACTGGTTATGTGCTTTGTACAAAACAAAAAAAGAGGTTGGAAAATCCAACCCCTTTGGCTCCCCGAACTGGGCTCGAACCAGTGACATCATGATTAACAGTCATGCGCTCTACCGACTGAGCTATCGAGGA
>JAZQKG010000095.1:0-9047 GCA_045542035.1 Eubacteriales bacterium
GAACCGCAGGTGAGAGCCACGGAAATCCGCACATAAAAAAGAAAAAGCACCTTACGATGCTTTTCTGGAGCGGATTACGGGGCTCGAACCCGCCACCTCCACCTTGGCAAGGTGGCGCTCTACCAAATGAGCTAAATCCGCAGATTTATTTTTTAAAGAAGAATGGCGACTCGGATGGGGCTCGAACCCACGACCTCTAGCGTGACAGGCTAGCGCTCTAACCAACTGAGCTACCAAGCCATTTCTTCTTTGTTAAATAGAGCGTCGGTGTATAAACCGACGCTTGCTTGGTGGAAAGTATAGGGCTCGAACCTATGACCCTCTGCTTGTAAGGCAGATGCTCTCCCAACTGAGCTAACCTTCCAATCAATTGCCATATTATTATATCAAAAGAATTTTACTTTGTCAAGGGGTTTTTTTGATTTATTTTAATATTTTAGTATTATTTTAATTTTAAAATATAAAAGGGTAATTACAGTACAGTCTTTAGTGACGTGAATTGTGATTACCCTCGTTTTTATTAAAAATTACTTGTTGCTGTTGCTATTCTGGTTCTGGTTGCTATTCTGGTTCTGATTGCTGTTCTTGTTCTGGTTGCTATTCTGATTCTGGTAGTTATTCATTCTTTTCACCTCCTAACGATTAGGTTTCCTTGAATAGTTTTTTCAAAACATTTGAAATTATTCATGGAAAATAAAATCGTAAGGAAAATAGGTCATATTTTTATAACACCGAATACGTTAAGAATGGAGGAGATAAGAATAGTCACTATACATACAGGTGCTATAAATCGTATAACCACTGAGAAAAGTTTTTCTTCTTTGAATTTTCCGTCAATCGCAACTTCGTCAATTATCGCTTTGGGTTTAATGAAGTAACCGACTAAAATGCATGTAGCAAAAGCAGCTATAGGCATCATTATATTATTACTGATAAAATCAAAGAAGTCAAGGAACTGGAGCCCGAGAATTTTTACTTCGCTCCAAACACTGAATCCAAGCGACGAAGGAATTCCAAGAAGAAGTGATAATCCGAAAATGATAAGACAACTTGGCTTTCTTCCGATTTTTGATTTATCCATAACAACAGAGACAACGGTTTCCATAAGTGAAACTGCAGAAGTAAGCGCGGCAAAGAAAACCATTACGAAAAAGATACATCCAATAAAGCTGCCTGCAGGCATTGCATTGAATATCTTTGGCAGGGTAACAAACATAAGCCCGGGTCCCTGTCCCAATGCGCTTTCGTCACCTCCTGAGAATGCAAATACCGCAGGAACTATCAAAAGCCCGGAGAGGAATGCAATCCCCGTGTCAAACAGCTCAATCTGATGCGCTGATTTTGCAATATCAATATCTTTTTTCATATATGAGCCGAATGTTACCATAATTCCCATAGCAAGCGACATTGAGTAAAATAGCTGTCCCATAGCGGCAACGACTGTCATAATAGAGAATTTTGAAAAGTCAGGCTTAATATAATAAATTACGCCATTAAATGCGTTGTCCATTGTGCATAATGTGTATATGACGATAAATAAAATCAAAAAAATCAGAATAGGCATCATGACTTTGCTTATCTTCTCTACACCTTTTTCGACTCCGAAAAATACGATAACCGACGTTAGACCTATAAATATTAAAAACCAAACAAGCGGTTCAAGAGAGGTGCTTACATAGCTTGGAAAATATGCGCTGTCAGCCATTTGGCTTCCTTCACCTGCTATAAAGCCGAAAATATACTTAGCAACCCAGCCTCCGATAACCGAATAATAGGGAAGAATAATCATTGGTATTGCCGCGGCAATATATCCTACCCACGTAAAACGTTTATCAAGAGCGCTGAATGCGCCTATAACGCTTAGATTTGTTTTCCTTCCAATTGCTATTTCGGCAATCATGAGAGTAAAACCGAAGGTAACTGCGAGTAAAATATATACGAGAAGAAAGATTCCTCCGCCGTACTGAGCAGCAAGATATGGAAAGCGCCAGATGTTTCCAAGTCCGACGGCAGAGCCTGCGGCGGCGAGAACAAATCCTATTTTACCAGTAAATGAGCTTCTTTTTGTTTCTTTTGTGTTTTCTGAGTTCATAAAATAAGTCCTTAAAAATATATAAATAGATTATACATTATTTGCTCGCTTTTTTCAAGTGTTTTGAAATATGTTTTATTTAAATTATTTTAAATACGTTTAAAATTAATTATACTTAACAATTTTGTTTTTTTACTTGACAATTTGAATAGTATTTGTTATAATGTAATAGTCAATTTCAAATTTCGGGATGTAGCGCAGTTGGTAGCGCGCTTGGTTTGGGACCAAGATGTCGCAGGTTCGAATCCTGTCATTCCGACCAAAATTTGTGCTTTTGCACTAAAAAATCAGTCCTATTCGCAAGATTGGGACTGATTTTTTGTTTATTACTTCTTAATCGGCAACAGCATTCTCGTTTGTTGCTTATACTCGGCAAAGCCCTCTTTCCTTGACTGTCTGCCGTCCGCCATTGGAATACTGACAGAAAAGAACAGTACTGTGTTTGCGAGTGCGCCTATGGCAAGATACCACACATTTGGAGCTGCACAGACAACGGAAAGCGCCACACCCCACCACATAAGGATTTCTCCGAGGTAATTCGGGTGACGGGAATATTTCCACAACCCATTGCGCATAAAAGCTCCGTTCCTATGTTTACGGAACTTATGCATTTCAAAGTCCGCGATTCCTTGCATCGTAGCCGCGCCAAGCGATAAACAGAGGAAGACCACGCTGCCAAGGTTAGCTGTTACACCGTTTATCACAGCCCAGACCGCAGGCAGTATGCAGCCGTATACGACAATTGTTGGAACCGTATGTATGCCCACGAAGTTGATGATGGGATAAAATACGCCGGTCTTTTCTTTAAGCATAGTATAACGCCAATCTTGGTGATTAAGACCTTCGAAGGTGTACGCCCAATTCACTGTCAGACGAACCGCCCAATACAATACGACTATAATAAGCAGAACACCAAGAATTGTCAGTTTATTTTCTGTAGCAAACGCTATCAAAATAACTGGTGGCTGAACGCTCCAATACGGATCGTAAACCGATGCGTTTCCGAAAATTACGCTGAATATAAATGTTATAGCGGTTGCTACTACGTCGGCAATCAGTAGCGATAGCCACCAGGTCAGATTGAGCATTCTGTAAAACGCAATGCCTACAGCCGTAGCAACTATGTATACAAGCGTGACGGCGATGAAGCTCACCACTCTGTTTTGTTTCAGTTTTTTCATATGGACTCCTATTCTTACCGACAATTTGTAATTTGTCAGTAACTATTGCTTTAAATCAATTTGCTAAAGAGTTTATTTCATTTTCCTTAAATTTTAAAAGTATGCTTTTATAATTATATCATAGTTTTATGAATAATTCAATTGTTTCGCTCTTTATTGCTTACTGCAACTCGAATTTTTCGAATAATTCACCGCACAGTGATTAAAATAAGAAGTAAAAAAGGGGGAGTTAATTTGAGCAATAGATTGGCAAGGGAAACAAGTCTGTATTTACTTCAGCACAAGGATAATCCTGTTGATTGGTATCCTTGGTGCAGGGAAGCATTTGAACGCGCAGCGAGAGAGGACAAACCTGTATTTTTAAGCATAGGATACAGTGCGTGTCATTGGTGTCACGTGCTCGCTCACGAGAGCTTTGAAGACAAGGAAATCGCTGAGCTATTAAACAAATATTTTATATCGGTTAAGGTGGACAAGGAAGAACGACCCGACATTGACAGCGTTTACATGGCGGTGTGTCAGGCTTTTACGGGAAGCGGCGGCTGGCCGACGAGCATCTTTATGACAGCCGCTCAGAAGCCATTTTTTGCGGGAACCTATTTCCCCAAAAACTCGCAAGGCGGTATGATAGGTTTTCGGGAACTGCTGCTCGTTATACACGAAAAATGGGTATCCGACAGAGATATGCTGCTGCGAGAGTCTAATAAAATAATCAATCATCTAAACAAGTTGGAGATTATGTCGAACACCGCGGATATAGATGTAACTTATTTAGCAGTATCGCAATACGAGCGCATCTATGATGAAAAGTACGGTGGATTCGGACGGGCGCCGAAATTCCCGACACCGCACAATCTACTATTTTTACTTGATTACTACGAGCGATATAAAACTACCTCGTGCCTCTATATGGCGGAAAATACACTCGCACAGATGTACCGAGGCGGACTGTTCGACCACATCGGGTTCGGGTTTTGCCGCTATTCCACCGATAAAAAATTTCTCGTTCCGCATTTTGAGAAAATGCTATATGATAACGCGCTTCTTATCCAAGCCTATTGCAAAGCATATACGGTAACGAAAAAAGAATTATATCTTGACGTTGCGGAAAAAACAGCAATATATATTTTAAGGGAGATGACCTCGTCCGAAGGGGGATTTTACAGTTCTCAGGATGCCGACAGCGAAGGTGAGGAAGGAAAATATTACCTATTTACACCAAATGAGACTATAGCGGTTTTGGGGGATAAGGAGGGAAAACGCTTTAATCGGAATTACGATATTACGGATGCAGGCAACTTTGAAGGTAAAAATATTCCAAATCTCCTAAAAAGCGGCCATTACGGTAAAAGCTTTGAGCCGATGCTGGCTGTACTTCTGGAATACCGTAAAAAGCGAATACCGCCTCACCGTGATGAAAAAATTTTAACATCATGGAACAGTCTGATGATTGCGGCTATGTGTGAATTATATCTTGTAAGCAAGAAGGAAATATATCTTTCCGCCGCGCAAAGCGCCGACAGCTTTATACAGAAGCATCTGTGTGACAAGGACACGCTCTACGTCAGTTTTCATATGGGAAAGCATGGCGTGAGGGGATTTCTTGATGATTATTCATCATATATTTTCGCACAGCTTGCGTTATATCGAGCAACGTTAGAGGATGAATATTTGGACCGTGCAAAAAACTTGTGCGATAAGGTGATATCTAATTTTTGCGATACTACGGGTGGCTTTTATATGTATGGAGAAGGGCACGAGGAGCTGATACTTCGACCAAAGGAGACCTATGACGGCGCGATTCCAAGCGGAAATTCGCTAATGGCATATAACCTTGTTCGTTTGTCAGTTCTAATCAATGATGATAGATATAAAGCAGAGTCAGAGCGGCAACTTGATTTTCTTTCTAAAAAAGCCTCGCAATATCCCACAAACCACGCGATGTTTTTAATATCACTCTTAGAGCATAGCAAACCGTCAACGAAAGTCACAATCGCACTTGATGAGAAGACAGATAAAAGCAGTATTCCTTTCCTATTACCACCGGAAACTAATATAATTGTTTTAAAAAAGCCTACAAAAGAATATCCGCTAAAAAACGGAAAGACAACATATTATGTATGCAAAGGTCACAGTTGTTTACCTCCAACAAATGATTTACGCATACTTAATTAGAAAAAGAAGTAAAAACACAGCACAATTCGTTTCATGAACTGTGCTGTGTCTTTTAGCAAACAGGTAAAGTAAAAATTATTTAAATGACGGAGCGTGAGTTTCACCTGTGGCGAAGGTGTTTGGTCCGGGCTCTGACATAGAGAAATACATTTTAGCCGCTTTGGTCGTTCCAAAATCTCGGTTAGAGCCTGATTGTTGCACCTTGTTGAATGCATCGCGAAACATCTGATTGTGCGCTTCTTCTCGGTTGAGAAGGAAGTCAATAGTCTCTCTGACCTTCTTGTCCTCAATCTGACGGTAGAGATACTCGTAAACCACCTTTGCTCTTTGTTCGGAAGCAATATTGGATAGCAGGTCGGCGCACAAGTCTCCGGTGACGGTGACGTAATCAGCTGTCCAGGAGTAACCTGAGGAATTGATAAGTCCCGGATTTAATCCAAGCAGAACGTGAGTCTGAACCTCGCCTGCCTGAATTTTAGTGGCATCCACGTCGTGACCGTTTAGCAGATTGATTGTTTGCGCAACCATTTCCATATGGCCAAGCTCTTCTGCAGCAATGTCAAGGAAAAGATCCTTGATTTCCGGATCTTTAATTCTAAAGCTTTGGGACATATACTGCATCGCCGCTTTGAGTTCTCCGTTTCCGCCGCCGAGCTGTTCTTGAAGTAAAACGGCATATTGCGGATTTGGCCTTTCGACTTCTACGGGATGGAATAACTGTTTTTCATGTTTAAACATAATAATATTTCCTCCATTAATAGTTTGCTACTATTATTTCCCATATAAGTGCCGTATATACTTTTCTTTACTTAATTTTTATCATCCGTGGCGGGATTATCGATAAGCTTGCCGTCTTCGGTAAAGCGCGAGCCGTGGCATGGGCAATCCCACGTATGCTCGGCAGAGTTGTATTTAAGGGCGCAGCCAAGGTGAGGGCATCTTGGTACTGTGGGTGTTATCAGTCCAAGCGTTGATTCGAGAGCGTTGATAGCAAGCTTGGGGAAGAGAATACTGCGAGAGGGGGAAAATACGTCAGAGTAGGGGTTTTGTTTGTCTTGCACGAGGTCGCAGAGGATAGATGCCGATACCATGGCATTTGTCATACCCCATTTATTAAATCCCGTTGCAACAAACGTGTCCGGCGTGGATTTTGCATATTGTCCGATATATGGAACACCGTCAAGTGTCATGCAATCCTGCGTTGCCCATCTGCCTACGATATCAGCGTTTTTGTAGTGCTTTTTTGCAAAATCCTCAAGCTCCTGCCAACAGCCGCCCTTCTTTCCTGTGCGGTGTCCGCCGCCTCCGAGAAGCAAAAGCTCTCCATAATTTCGAAAAGATAGACCGGTGTCGGATTCGTCTACGTACATTCCGTTAACACGTTTTGCGCCGCGTAAGGCAATGACGTAGGAGCGGTGCTGATAGAGCTTCAAAAAATACCAGCCGTGCTTATTAAAAATCGGAAAGTGGGTTGCAACAATTATTTTTTTATATCCTATCTCACCGTGATTCGTTATTGCTTTGTTAGGCTTTAGCTCAATGACCTTAGTGCCTTCAAAAATTGGCAGGTCCTTTGAAATTTCGTATAAAAATTTTAATGGGTTGAATTCTGCTTGATTCTTAACCCGTACTGCACCTGCAACTTTTATGGGAAGCTCATTCGCATCCGAAAAATCGGCTTTAATACCGAGGCGTTTTAAGGCGGTAATTTCCTTTTCAATTTTCTTCCGGTCATTAAGCGAATAGACGTAAGAATCTCGTATTTCAAAGTCACAGCTTACGTTACGGCATAGGGCTGTGTATTCATCAAGCGCGAGGAGCTGTGCTTTTAAATAGAGGCGCGCCTTATCTATTCCAAAGCGTCTTATCAGCTTGTCATATATCAATCCGTGCCCCACGGTTATTTTGGCAGTGGTGTTTTTCGTAATACCGCTCAAAATTTCCTTGGCTTCAACTAAAATGCAATTTACACCCGCTTTTTTTAATTTATAAGCAGATAATATTCCCGAAATACCTCCACCGATAATAAGCACGTCGGTATTTGTATTATTCTTTAACGCGTCAAACCGCACGCGCGGAGCGTCTGTCTCCCAAACCGATTCCATAAACTTTCCTCCGAGTCGTAATACGAATAGTCTTTGTATTTTTAGCGCTTGATATACGCATATTTCCCGTCATTTCTCTTAATAATAAAACATTTGAATTTAATTAATTATATATGTAGAAAAGCAGGTTGACATTCTCGGCTGCTCGTGATATAATATGACAGATGGAAAATGTCCCTAATTTTAAATAAAAACACAGAGGTGAATGAAATGTTAGCAATAATAAATGCAGAACTCGTAATGAAAGATCACTATATCCCGGATGCGTACATTCTTCTGAAGGACGGAAAAATAGAAAAGTTTGGACTTATGAAGAAGCTTGGCGATATCTCCGGTTACGAAGTGCTTGACGCAAAGGGAGCATACGTCGGCCCGGGTCTTGTGGATATACATACCCATGCGGGAGGAGGACATTGGTTCTATAACGAGCCTGTTGCAGCAGCTACCTTTATGCTTGAGCACGGTTCGACAACCGTTCTTCCTACTCTTTATTTTGATATGAAGGCTGACCAGCTCGTAGAGCAGATGGACGTTGTACGCGAGGGATTCGCAAGCCTTAAGCACTTCAATTTCGGCGGATTTTATATGGAAGCTCCTTATATGAATCCGAAATTCGGCGCAAACCGCGAGAACAATCCTTGGAAGGGGCCGATTAACAAGGACGAGTATATGCCCCTTATCGAAAAAGGCGGAGAAGACGTTCGCGTTTGGGTAACAGCGCCAGAGAGAGAGGGAATTAAACAGTTTGTTATCGACGCTAAGGCAAAGAATCCTAACGTTCGTTTCTCCGTGGGCCACAGCGAAGCCACACCTGCCGAGATAGAAGAGCTTATTCCTTACGGACTTTGCATAGGTACTCACCACACCAACGCTACGGGTACGCTTGAAATATATCCCGAGTGTCGCGGAATATGCGTTGACGAGGCTGTAAACTACAACCGCGAAATTTATGCGGAGATTATAAGTGACACAATCGGTATACACGTTAACCCCTATAACCAGAGACTCATCCGCAAGATAAAGGGCGATGACAGAATTATACTTATCTCCGACGCATGCGTATTTGACGGTCCTGTTCCTGAGGGCGACCTTTACGACGGAGCTGTGGATATTCTCTTTGATTTTGCGGGAGAGATTGCAGGTTCTAAGCTTACTCTTAATCAGGCATGTAGAAACTTTATGAAGCATACAGGCGCATCGCTTGTTGACGCGTTCAGATTCGCATCGTACAATCCTTCGAGAGCTGTTGGACTTACAGACAGAGGAGAAATCCGCGAGGGACTTAAGGCAGACCTTATTCTCGTTGATCATAAGATGAACGTTGAAAAAGTTATCGTTGACGGAAATATAGCAATATAAAAAGAAGAAAGCTTTGGTTTTTGCCAAGGCTTTCTTCTTTTTATTATAATTAAAGAGTGTTTGATGAGCCAAGAACGTTAACGATCTTATGACGAACCATCTTTTTAACCTCTTCGCGAAGTCGGATCGTAGCCA
>JAZQKG010000096.1:0-47621 GCA_045542035.1 Eubacteriales bacterium
GAAACAGAGTTCAGCACATTGTTAGAGCTTCGTTTCAATAGTTTATTCGGTTTTTAATGAACATTTTATAAATGCAAAATTAGAAGTGTTCAGAAAATTTATTACCGATATTCCTCGATAGCTCAGTCGGTAGAGCGCATGACTGTTAATCATGATGTCACTGGTTCGAGCCCAGTTCGGGGAGCCAAAGGGGTTGGATTTTCCAACCTCTTTTTTTGTTTTGTACAAAGTACATAACCAGTGACATCAGCTTAAAAGTCATCATTTGCTGCGCAAACTGACTGTGAAAGGGCTACCGCGCGGAGAGTTATCGATATGTGATGTGCTTTAGTGCGGGGGATTCGTATTCCCACGGCTTAACGCCCAATACCGCAAGCGGTATGCAAAATGTCACTGGTTCCGCTATGCGCCAGTCAAGTCGCATAGTCGTAGCATTCGCAAATCGCAGATTTGCTCTGCCACTCCTTGCTTTGTTGACTTCGCTTCGACAAAACGATACTCAATCGTTTTGTTCTCGCTTACCCAGTTCGGGGAGCCATGCACCGCAAATGCGGTGCTTTTTTATGCTAAATCTCTCGCAGAAATTAATTTTATATTAGAATTGTTTGCAGCTTCATTCTCTACTGCATCTGTGAATCCCGAAAGAGAGAACAGATAGTAATAAATAGATTCGCCTATAAAGATTTTGCTCTTGAGGTTTTTAAACTCGTTCATATCAAAAGGCTCGTTTGTGAATTTGCACTCACCGTAAATAACCTTTTTCTTCGTATTGTCAGGAGCGAGAATGTCTATCTCAAGATTAACCGCCCTGGTTTTACCGTCAATGCTTTTGTTCGTTTTGCCCCAGTATCTTGAAGCGCTTGAAATTCTGAAGGGCAAAGCCTTTGCTTTATTCATAGCATATATATACTCGATAGATAGCTGCTCAAATGCTTTTGAAGCAAAGTGGTGAAGCGAGTCTTGTATATCGTTTTCCCATACTCCGTCAGCATCGTCATTCTCAAGATCAGTGAGATTTCTGAATGCAAATGAATACCAGAAGCGGAAGAAGTTATCCGTAAGAACATAGCTTCCTCCGGAAGCGTTGCTTTTAGCTTTATCCTTAGATAGTGCAGGAAATTCTTTTTCAACAATATATAACTCAATTAAGTTTTTGAGATATACGCTGAGTTTGGATTTTTCGATTTGTGTTTTTGTAAGAATATCGTTGAATGAATTATTACCGAGTGCTATTGCCTCAATTATAGTGTTATAAACTGCAGGCTCGCGAAGCTCTTGCTTAATGAGGAACTCAACCTCGTTATAAAGCGTGCATCCTCTTCGCAGAACGTTCTTTTTTACGTTATCCTCAAGTGAAAGATTCTTGTTAAATTGCTTCAGGTAATGAGGAATACCACCGAGTATTGCATAAGCGATAATTTTATCTTCCGTAGAATAATCAGGGAAGAACTTCTGTGCGTCACAAAACGGTAACGGTTTAAGCTTATATATTCCGGTAGTGCGGCCGTAAAGTGGGTTCTTCTCAGAAAGCAAATTGCGCTCGATAAAGCTCATTGCGCTTCCGCAAAGAACTATCATTACATTTTCGTGTCGGAGCCTTTCGTCCCAAAGCACCTGCAGTACGGAAGGAATGCTCTCATTTGATTTACACGCATATGGAAACTCATCAATAATTAAGAGCTTTTTCTTGTCCGTAGGAAGCATCATAACACTTGCAAAAGCATGCTCCCAAGAAGAGAAGCTGTCGACAAAATCAAGAGCAGAAATATTATAGGTTTTAACCTTTTCGGTAAAGGACTTTAATTGCACGGTATCCGTATATTCACGGCAAGTGTAAAAGATAGCATCCTTATCTTTACAGAACTCGTTAAGAAGCTCGGTTTTTCCAACACGACGTCTTCCGTATAAAACTATGAATTCTGCCTTGTCAGATTCATACGCATCATTTAAAAACTGAAGCTCGGACTCACGACCAATAAAAAGCATATATACCTCCAATCAACATAATCAAAATTAGTCAAATCACGATTAGACAACATTATTATAGCAAAAGATAAACGAATTGTCAAGCGAAAATTGATAAAAAATCACGCAACCTAAAACAAAGAGAACGCGCGAAAGTTGTACTTTACTACAACTCGGCACGGCAAAATGCATCAAAAAATTGTTCGCCGGAAGATGCGGGGCATAGGTGGATACTTAATATGTTGTGCTAAGCTCGTCTTTTTAATGAAAATACTATAAACATCTTTACAAATTAAATAAAAGGTGATATAATTTATAATATAGGTTTTAAAATTCTATATTAGCAAGGAGCAAAAATATGAAACTGATTATCAAAGACAATTACAACGAAATGAGCGCGTGGGCTGCCGAGCATATTGCCAGCGCTATAAATAACCACAAAGAGAGCCGTCCGTTTGTGCTTGGATTGCCAACGGGTTCTTCTCCGCTCGGTGTTTACAGAAAACTGATTGAAATGAACAAAGCCGGCAAAGTCACGTTTAAAAACGTAGTTACCTTTAACATGGATGAATACGTAGGTTTGCCAAGAGAGCACGAACAGAGCTATTGGTATTTCATGCATGATAACTTTTTCAATCATATAGATATTCCGGCTGAAAATATAAATATCTTGAACGGTATGGCAGAGGATCTCGAAGCTGAGTGCCAGCGTTACGAAGATAAGATTTTATCTTACGGCGGAATCGATTTATTCCTCGGAGGAAGCGGTGTTGACGGACACATTGCGTTTAACGAGCCGTTCACTTCCTTAACGTCAAGAACGGGTATTCGCGCGTTGACGGAGGACACGTTGATAGCTAACTCCCGTTTTTTTGATAACGATCCTAATAAAGTTCCTAAAACAGCGCTTTCGGTTGGCGTAGGTACCGTTTGCGATTCTAAACAGGTCTTGCTCTTGATTAGCGGACACAACAAGGCTCGAGCATTGCGTCACTGTGTTGAAGGCGGTGTTGACCATGCATGGACTATAAGCGCGCTTCAGCTACATAAGGACGGAATCATTGCTTGCGATGAAGCCGCTTGCGGAGAATTAAAGGTTGATACCTACAAGTACTTTAAAGAAATTTATAAAAACGAAAAATAATATTTAAAAGTTTGCATGTTTAGAAGAGTGGCGGCTGTCTCAAGTCTGAGACAGCCGCCTTGCGTTTTTATTAAATGCAGGTATATTGACGCTTAATCTTCACACGGGGCGGTTGCCGCATCGAAAATGTCGGTAACCTCCTTTTCGGGCTCTTTATCAATAAGAGTCACGATAACGGAAGCGAGCATACTTACGGCAAAGCCGGGGATAAGCTCATATATTCCGGTCGGGCCTGAGAGGAATATGTACCAGAGAATATCCGTTAGGGCTCCCGCTATAACGCCCGCGAGAGCGCCTTTATATGTAAAGCGGCGCCAGAAGAGCGAAAGAATTACAACCGAGCCAAACGATGAACCGAAGCCTGCCCACGCGTTCTCAACGAGGTTCATAATCGCCTGAGCGCCTTCGCCCTCGCTGCTTGCTATAAAATACGCAACGACGGCAATCACGAGAACGACGCCGCGGCCGACCCAGAGAACCTCCTTATCAGACGCCCCTTTGCGAATGAGAGGCTTGTATATATCGGAGGTGAATGACGATGACGCGACGAGCAGCTGGCTGTCAGCGGTGGACATTGACGCGGCGATAATCGCGGCAAGTAATATACCCGAGATAGCCGCGGGGAAGAGAAGTCTTGAAAGCTCAACGAATACCATGCTCTGTTTTCCGTCAGCAAGAAGCTCCTCGCCTATGAGCGCTCTTCCGAACACAGCTATAAGTATTACCGCTCCAAGAGCAAGAACAACCCAGGTTATAGCAACTATCGCGGATTTTTTAACCATTGACGGCTTTTTAATAGCCATAAAGCGAACGAGTATGTGCGGCATTCCAAAATAGCCGAGTCCCCATGCGAGACCGCTTACTATTTCTGCCGGAGGCGCTGAGAACAGAGAGCCTGTAAACGCGTATTTAGTTCCGTCGTTTGCGATTACTGTGTTTTCAAGAAGCGCGAAATCAAGGTCCTTTGTAATGACTATGATGATTGGAACTGCAAGAACCGCGGCAAGCATAAGCATTCCCTGGAAAAAGTCCGTCCAGCAAACAGCCTTATATCCGCCAAGGAAGGTATATACGATAAGAATTGAAGCAAAAATAAGCATCGCTATTCTCTTATCGATATCAAACAGAGAGGTAAAAACGTTAGTTCCCGCAACGAAAGCCGAAGCAACGTAAACGGTAAAGCAGACGAGGAATACCACTGCGCAGGTTACCTGCAACGCCTTGCTTTTCGTGGCGAAGCGGTTTGAGAGATACTGCGGAACGGTGATTGCGTCACCCGCTGCCTCAGAGAAGCGGCGCAGACGGCGCGCCACGAGTATCCAGTTAAGCGCGGTACCGATAGCAAGGCCGATGCCTATCCAAGCCTGTCCGAGACCGAAGGCGAGTATGCTTCCCGGAAGACCCATAAGAAGCCAGGCGCTCATATCCGATGCCTGAGCGCTCATCGCGCTTACCCAAGGACCCATGGTTTTTCCACCGAGGAAATAGTCCTTATCCGAGATGCTTTTTGATTTGATGAAGAGCGCAACGCCTACTCCAAGCATTACAGCAAAATAAAGAACAAGTACAAAAAATTCCCAGTTCAAAATTAATTCTCACTTTCTATAATTTTTTAATAATCTATTTTAACATATTTTTTATAATTAGGCAATACAAACATTGTATTTTTTTAAGTGCAAAACCCCGCGAAATGCAAGAACCGGCAAAAACTAAAAAAACGGCGCCAATATTTTATTTTTACATAGTTTTTGGAACAGAGATGCCGCAAGGTACCATTCTCTTTTTTGAAGCACAATAATACAAAAACAGAATAATATGTTAAGGAGCAGGATTTTTGCCTGCGTCTCTAAAAAGAAGAGAAAAACATATGGAAAATATAAAAGACAAAAGAAATCTGTCAAGCCTCATGGTTGGCGAATGCGGTTCGGTTATAAAAATCACGAGCGGAATAAATATGCGCAGACGGCTACTTGACGTTGGAATGTCTCCCGGAACGCGTATTTTATGCGTGGGAATAAGTCCGTTCGGTGACCCGCGCGCCTATCTTGTCAGAGGCTGCGTTATTGCTATAAGAAATAAAGACGCCGAGAGCGTAATTATTAAATAAAATCGGAGGGTGAGTATGGTGCGTGTCAAATTAAAAAAAAGGGAAGGGGATAAATCGAAAGAAAAAAAGGAAAAGCTTTCGGTAGCTCTTGCGGGAAATCCCAACGTAGGAAAAAGCACTCTTTTTAATTCCCTGACCGGTATGCATATGCACACGGGAAACTGGGCGGGAAAAACGGTAAGCGTCGCAACCTGCGACCTTACAAGCGGGAAGAGAATATACTCCGTCGCCGATATTCCCGGCACCTATTCACTCCTCTCCCATTCTCACGAAGAGGAAGTCGCGAGAAATTACATATGCTTCGGCGGAGCGGATATTACCGTTGCCGTATGCGACGCGACATCTCTTGAGCACAGTCTCGGACTCGTCCTTCAGATACTTGAGGTAACCGACAATCTGATAGTATGCGTAAACCTTATTGACGAAGCCGAGCGAGCTGGAATTAAAATTGACACCGAGGCGTTATCCCGCGCGCTCGGTGTTCCCGTGGTTGCCACTGTCGCAAGGAAGAGGAGCACTCTGAAAAAGCTTATATGTGAGCTTGACGCATACTCGCCGGGTGGGGAGAAAATAGGTGGGCGCAGAGTTTTCTATCCTGAAAAGATACAGCACGCTGCCTATATGGTAGAGAGGGCAATTTCAAAGTATAACACGGGGGGCGTGCCGCATTTTTGGGTTGCCATGAGGCTTATTGAGGGCGACCTCGATATGAATTATGAGATTTATTCAAATTTCGGGATTTCCGACTGCGATAAAGAAGTATCTGACGCTGTCTTGCGGGCGAGAGAATACCTTTTTGATGCGGGAATAGACGATGACGGATATAAGGACCTTGTCGTTGGCGCGATAATCGAAGACGCTGAGAAAATTGCCTCCTCGGTAACACGGAGAGATAAGTGCGGCGCGCGGGAGCGTGAGCAAAAGCTTGACCGGATACTCACCGGAAAATTCACTGCTTTTCCTATCATGCTTTTGCTTCTCGGCTTGGTTCTTTATATAACGATGTTTCTCGCAAATTATCCGTCGGAGGCGCTGTCGCGGCTGTTCGTTTATTTTGAGGGAAAGCTCCTTTCACTCTTTGAATTTTTTAATGCTCCGCTATGGCTGACTGAGGCTTTAATCTTCGGAATTTACAGAACGCTCTCCCGCGTCGTGGCGGTAATGCTTCCGCCTATGGCTATATTTTTCCCGATGTTCACGCTGCTTGAGGATTCAGGATATCTTCCGAGAGTCGCATATAATCTCGATCGCCCGTTTGCCGTGTGCGGCGCTTGCGGAAAACAGGCGCTTACCATGTGTATGGGACTTGGTTGTAACGCCGTCGGAATTTGCGGAGCAAGGATTATCGACTCAAAAAGGGAAAGGCTCTTAGCTATTCTGACAAACAGCTTCATTCCGTGTAACGGCAGGCTACCAATGCTTGTCTCGGTTATCAGCGTTGCGTTTCTTATCTTCTCGGGCAGAGTTACCTCGGCATATCTTGCTCTCTCTCTTCTCGGATTTATAGTGCTAAGTATACTTGCGACGTTTTTCGTCACGTTTATTCTTTCAAAAACGCTCCTTCGCGGTGAACGCTCATCTTTTACCGTAGAGCTTCCGCCATACAGACGGCCTGAGGTTCTTCGAGTCATTTTCCGCTCCCTTACATCAAGGGTGCTTTCGGTGCTTGGAAGAGCCGCCGCGGTTGCCGCGCCTATGGGACTTTTAATATTTATTCTGTCAGGAATAGAAATAGGAGACGTAAGCCTTATAGCCTACGCGTCGGATTTTCTTGACCCGGTTGGCAGAATAATGGGACTTGACGGGGCAATTTTGCTCGCTTTTATACTTGGACTCCCCGCAAACGAAATAGTTATTCCCATTCTCGTTATGATATATACCTCGGGCGGCGCTATCGGAGCTGACGTTGGAATCTCCGGTATGGCGGATATATTTATAAGTAACGGCTGGACACTCACGACGGCGCTTTCTATGGCTACGTTTGCCATATTTCACTGGCCCTGCTCGACTTCCGCTATTACGGTGTATAAGGAAACGAAAAGTAAGAAAATCACAGTCCTCTCGGCTCTATTGCCCACCGCCTTCGGCTTTGTGACGTGCGTTATTATAAATCTTTTCGCTAAGATGTTTATTTAATCGTCAGAATTTACCATCCAAAAAAAAGATTGACACGGAGCGTGGAATATGATATAATATCTTATCATAAAGAAAGGATATGAGCTATGAAAAAGATAATATGCAAGAAGTGCTACGACACCGAGACGTCGGAAGCCATCAAGAGATTCTCCGTTGGCAATTTTGGAGATCCCGCGGGGTATGAGGAGATTCTTTACAAAACGGGAGATGGAAGCTATTTTATATATACTAACGGCGGATGTGACTCGAAATACAAAAAGGAAGATATTAAAAGAGCATCTAAAGCTGTGGCTGAAAAATGGCTCGCTGAGCATTAAAGATGAAAAAAACGGCTCGAAAATTGAGCCGTTTTTTTCGTTATAAGCCTCTCACTTCGGATAGCGAAGCTGCGCGAAGGTGTTGAACGACAGTTGATAACTGTCAGAGTCTGAGCGTTACCGAGCCGCAGCGAGACGGTGGCGCGGCATTCTTTGGCGTGACGGAGAGGGCTAAATATAACTTTTTCGGTGTGTCAACGAGTCCGGCAAGATAATCGAGGGAAACGTTATAGTATCGGGCCAGTTTAATAAAATGGTGAAGAGGAATTTCTTGCGAGCCTGTCTCGTATCTTGCGTATTGCTGGCGCTTCATGCCTAACAGCTCGGCAATTTCAGCTTGATTTTTATCTGCATCTTCGCGTAAATCTCTTAATCTCTGATAAAAATACATATTTTTCTCCAATCTATGAGGTTAATAAAATGGCTTTTTTGTGCAATAAGTAGATTATATCACGCAATTAATAAGTTGCACTTGAAATGCAATTTAAAAGTTGCTATAATATATTTGTTGGCAACTGATAAGTTGCAAAGAAAGGAGGAATAAAAATGAAGGACACGATATTTGATTTATGGTATGGGAACATAACCCCGTCGGAGTCGGGCGGAAATAAAACGTCGGAAATTAAAAAGTATATGAAGGATTTAGACACAACGTATGATAAGCTTGAAAAGCTGCTTGGAAAAGAAGAAATAGAAATCTTAAACGAGCATATGAAAAATTACGGATTTCTTTATTCCGAGTACACGGCGCAGGCATTTGTCGAGGGATTTTCTCTCGGCGTAAAATTAATTGCTGAGGCTTTAAATTAAGAAAACGGCTCGAAAATTGAGCCGTTTTTTTCGTTATAAGCCTCTCACTCCGGGTAGCGAAGCAGCGCGAAGGTGTTGAACGACAGTTGATAACTGTCAGAGTCTGAGCGTGACCGAGCCGCAGCGAGACGGTGGCGCGGCATTCTATTCGGACTCATTGCGGGAACGCTTTCTGACAAGGAGGGAAACCGCAGGTCGTTTATAGCTTACGGCTATATTATATGTGGTATCTCCTTTATTATAACGCGCTATTTTAATGAGGTTTTCTTTATAGCGAGAAGAATCGCGGGGATAAGGATAAGCTGAATTATAATTCCGGGAACAGCTTCAAGAAAAGCTCCCGAAATAAACATTACGAAGGTATATCCCTTGTTTATGATTCCGTAGCAGACAGCGTTTGCAATGCCTTTTACAACTCTGCCTGCTATCATCGAGGTTATGAGAGATATGTAAACCGCAGTCAGATTTTTCTTCCTCAGAATCAGATATATAAAACCTGTAAAAAAGCCGTATGCGGCAAGCTCAAACGCCATCGTAACCGCGCTTGGATAAAGAGGAGGCATGCCGAACAAAAATGAACGTATGATTGGAAGAAGCGCCCCGACAGCGAATCCGTATTTCCATCCGCAAACGAATCCGCAAAGCAGAACGGGAATGTGCATTGGCAGAAGCATATTTCCTATCTCGGGAATCTGCCCTGTCACAAATGGCAGAAGGAGTCCGAGCGCAAAAAGCATAGCCGCCGCCGCGAGTTTTTGTATAGCCGTTTTATTCATAAATAAACTCCGTTCATAACTTATTGCTTTTAAGTATAACATATCCTGAGTCGTTTGTAAATAAGCGCGCTTGTTTTTTGTTATTTTTTTGCTTTCTGTTTAGCAGTGATTTGCCTTCTTCGTTAAGTAACCCTTCTAATTTATCAATCTCATCATAAATTTGCTTCCTTAGACTTGAGCATGTTTTATCATTTGTTGCAGGCTCTTCCGCAGGTCTTAAATTTCCGTACCATAAGTTTTGAATACTATTCATTTTATTTCTCTCTATTACGAGTTCTAATCATATATGATAAAATTAATTTATAATAAATCAGGAGGCTAATATGAAGTATTCAGATAGATTAAGAGGATTGAGAGAGGACCGCGATTTAACACAATCTGACGTTGCGAAGGTTTTGGGAACAACATATCAGTATTACAGCACGTATGAATCGGGAAAAAGGGAGCTGCCTTTTACGAGAGCGATTGAGCTTGCAAAGTTTTATAACGTTTCGCTTGATTATCTTGCCGGCATTGCGGATATTCCGAAGAAATTGTATTAATTCTTGGGACGGCGTCCTCGACGTCCCGCATAGAAAAAACGGCTCGATGAGCCGTTTTTTCTATGTTGTGCGTGTAGATTAAAGGAGGCTCTTATAGAGCTCTGCGATTTCCTCAACGCTTGTTTCTCTGGGGTTGCCGGGACGGCAAGCATCAGCGTATGCAGATTCGGAGAGGAACTTAACGTCCTCGGGTTTAACGATATCCTTGAGGTCAGCGGGGATTCCAACGTCAAGTGAAAGCTGCTTAACAGCGTCTATAGCTGCCTTGCGGTATTCATCGACGCTCATTGCGTCAACGCCCTTAACGCCCATAGCTCTTGCGATTTCTCTGTACTTCTCGCCTGTTGCGGGAGCGTTATACTCCATAACGGTGGGAAGAATTATAGCGTTAGCAACGCCGTGGGGGGTATCGTAGAGAGCGCCGAGGGGGTGAGCCATTGAGTGAACTATACCAAGTCCAACGTTAGAGAAGCCCATTCCCGCGATATACTGACCGAGAGCCATACCGTCTCTGCCTTCCTTCTCGTTTGCAACTGCGCCTCTGAGGGAGGATGCAATAATTTCGATAGCTTTGATGTGGAACATATCCGAAAGAGTCCATGCGCCCTTTGTAATATATCCTTCGATTGCGTGGGTAAGAGCGTCCATACCCGTTGCGGCTGTAAGTCCCTTAGGCATTGTGGACATCATGTCGGGGTCAACAACTGCTACGACGGGAATGTCGTGAACGTCAACGCAAACCATCTTTCTGTTATTCTGAACGTCGGTGATAACGTAGTTGATTGTTACCTCAGCAGCCGTTCCTGCTGTAGTGGGGACTGCGATGATGGGTACGCATTTATTTTTTGTGGGGGCAACGCCCTCAAGAGAACGAACGTCTTCAAATTCGGGGTTGGTTATTATTATTCCAACTGCCTTCGCGGTATCCATTGATGACCCGCCGCCGATAGCAACGATGCAGTCAGCGCCGCACTCGCGGAATGCCTTAACACCTGCCTGAACGTTCTCAATGGTGGGGTTGGGTTTGATTTCTGAAAATACGGTGTATTCTATTTTTGCATTGTCAAGAACGTCGGTTACCTTTTTGGTAACTCCGAATTTGATAAGGTCAGGGTCGGATGCTACGAAAACCTTCTTGAATCCGCGCGCGTTCACTTCGTCGGCAATCGCGTTGATTGCGCCTGCACCGTGATAGGATGTCTCGTTAAGTACAAATCTGTTCATTTTTTAGAGTCCTTTCAAAAATAGATTTTTATTGATTGTTATAAATTTATCATTTACACATCTTTAGTATATATTTTTTTATTCCATTTGTCAATAGTTTTTGGGGTGACTCAAATATAAAATTTGAGTCACCCCCCGAAAACATTGATAGGGGACAGTCAGATTTAAGGTAGCGAAGCGGCGCGAGCGTGTTAGAAATCAACCAAATGTGACAGACCCCATTATACTGTACAAAACGCGTTTTGTTTTGAGCTTATTATTCAGCTTCGCTGAACATATCCTTGCCAACTCCGCAAAGGGGGCATTCAAAATCGTCGGGAAGATCCTCAAATTTCGTGCCTGGAGCAATATTAAGGTCGGGCGCTCCGGCTTCCTCGTCGTATTCCCAACCGCAAGCATCGCATACGTACTTTTTCATAACTTTTTCTCCTTATATTAAAATTAAATATTATATTTATTTTTAGGTTAATTCATTGGCAAGATTTTTTATCTGTTGTTTTGAGTCTTCACTGAGGGCGGAGTTTATCTTAACTTCCGTATCTGAGTAAACGATATCCTTGCATGAATCAAGCATTCCGCGCATAACCTTCGCCGCCATAGGCGCCCAGCTTCCGTTTTCTATGAGCGCGACCTTCCTTTTCTGATAGCCTCGCTCTGTGAGGTGGTTTATAAACTCGCGCATATGGGGGAAGATACTCGCGTTATAGGTCGTCGTTGCAAGTACGAGCTTTGAGCATTTGAACGCCGCGGCAACGGCTTCTGCCATATCGCATCTTGCAAGGTCGTAAAGATATACCTTTTCTTCGCCGCGCGCCAAAAGCTCGTCAGCGAGGAGCTTTACGGCTGCCTTCGTGTTTCCGTATACCGAGGTGTAGGCGATAACTATGCCATCCTCCTCGGGCTTGTAGCTTGCCCAGGTTTCGTAAAGCGAGATATAATATCCGAGGTTTTTCTTTAACACGGGGCCGTGGAGAGGGCATATCGCGCTAATATCGAGCGTCGCTGCCTTTTTGAGAAGCGCTGTGACCTGCGCTCCGTATTTGCCTACAATACCGATATAGTAGCGGCGAGCCTCGTTTGCCCAGTCATACTCGTTGTCGGATATACCGAACCTTCCGAATCCGTCGGCGGAGAAGAGAACCTTATCTTTATCGTCATAAGCGACGGTAACCTCCGGCCAGTGAACCATGGGCGCTGTGAAAAACGTAAGTGTCCTTTCACCGAGGGGAAGTGAATCACCCTCTCCGACAACTGTTCTCCTGTCCGAAAAATCGGTGCCGAAGAAGTTTTTCATCATAGCGAACGCCTTTGCCGAAGAAACGATTTTTGCGTTCGGGAATGCATTTGCGAAGTTAAATATATTTGCTGAGTGGTCGGGCTCCATGTGTAAAACCACAAGGTAGTCCGGCTTTCTTTCTCCGAGAGCGTTTTTTATATTGCAAAGCCACTCGTCAGTGAATTTTGCGTCAACCGAATCCATAATAGCAATCTTCTCGTCTATTACGGCGTAGGAATTATACGAAATGCCGTCGGGCACTTTGTACTGTCCTTCGAACAAATCTATTTTTCTGTCGCTCACGCCGACGTACTTTATACTGTCTGAAATTATCATAATTTATAAAAATCCTTATCTTAATATAAAATATTATAGCTTATAATTTTTAAAAATTCAATATCAAATTTTCAAAATTCGGTTAAAAGCATTTTCCCGTTTTGCAGTCCTCGGTGCTTCCGCCCCTGTAGCAAAGCTCGTTCGGACACTCGCCGGTCCCGTTAAAGTCAACTATGTTTTTAACAGTGGTTTCGGCAATGTTAGAGAGCGCCTCTTCGGTCAAAAACGCCTGATGAGAGGTAACTATTACGTTAGGCATAGAGATAAGTCTTGCAAGAATGTCATCCTCAAGAATATGTCCCGAAAAGTCCTCGAAGAAGAAATCCGATTCCTCCTCGTAAACATCGAGGCATGCCGCGCCGACCTTGCGGGATTTAATCGCTGTGAGGAGCGCATCCGCGTCTACGAGCGCGCCTCTTGAGGTGTTGAGTATAACGACTCCGCGTTTGCATTTTGCTATCGAGGCTTCGTTTATGATGTGATAAGTATCCTCGGTCAGAGGGCAGTGAAGTGAGATTATATCGCTTCCCTGAAACAGCGTATCAAGCTCAACGTAGCTGACGTTATCACGGTTTTCAAGGCTTCTGTCACGGAATTTATCATACGCGAGGACCTTCATGCCAAAGCCAAGGCAGATGTCGATAAAGGCCTTTCCTATGCGTCCCGTTCCTACAACACCCACCGTTTTGCCGTGAAGGTCAAAGCCGGTCATTCCCGCAAGGCTGAAATTAAAATCTCTTGTCCTTATATACGCCTTGTGAATTCTGCGTATTGAGGTGAGAAGCATCGCCATCGTATGCTCTGCAACGGCATAGGGGGAATAAGCGGGCACACGAAGAACGTGTATTTTCCCAAACGCGTGCTTCATATCCACGTTGTTGAAGCCTGCGCAGCGAAGAGCTATTATTTTAACTCCGAAATCGGTGAGCTTATCTATAACCTTCGCGTTTACCGTGTCGTTTACGAAAACGCAAACACCGTCATATCCGTTCGCAAGCTCAGCCGTATCCTCGTTGAGCTTGGTCTCAAAATATTTGAAGCTTATACCATGCTCTTTTCCGTATTTTTCAAATGATGGTTTATCGTAGGGCTTAGTATCAAAAAAGGCTATCTTCATTGAAATTCTCCGTTTTTTTGGGTTTGATTGTTCTTTAATATATTATAACATAATTTTGTCGCAAATTGGACCTAAAATTCAAAAAAATTGTTTTTTTTAAAAAAATTACGGTACAGCCAAAAACGGATGCGCTTAGCGAGGGTAGCGTTACATCTAAATGCACCAGCCCCTGAGCGCTTCTTCTCGGTTGACGTTTTATAGGAAATTTATACTTCCGTATAATTTCAACTACTGTGGAAACAGTATGGAAAAAAGCACGGGGGAATATTTATGTGCACTGCGATAAGCTTACACGGGGCGCGGCATCTGTTTGGCAGAACGCTTGACCTTGAGCGCTCATACGGGGAGTCTGCTGTTATAATTCCAAGGAAATTCGCGCACAGATTCTTATATGAGAAGAGTGGGGACGGGAGCCTTGCGATAATAGGGGTTGCGCACATCGCTGACGGTGTTCCGCTTCTTTACGACGCGCTGAATGAATACGGACTTTACGCGGCTGGACTTAATTTTCCGCGCGAAGCAGTTTACACGGGGTATGAGGAGGGAAAGAAAAACCTCGCTTCATTTGAGGTGATTCCGTATGTATTGTCAACCTGCAAAAATCTCGCGTCGGCAATAGCCGTCTTGGAAAACGCAAATGTTGTAGATGATAGCTACAGCAGCAGTCTGCCGTCCACGCCGCTTCATTGGTTTTTCGGAGATGTGAATGGCGCTGTCACCGTCGAGCCAACTTCTTGCGGACTGAAAATATACGAAAACCCATTCGGCGTTATGACGAACAGCCCCGATTTCAAAAGCCATATTCTCAACCTTTCAAACTATATGCAATGCACCTCCTCACCGCCGAAAAACAGTATTTGCCCGAGTGTTTCTCTTCCTCGATATTCAAGAGGACTTGGGGGATTTGGATTGCCCGGAGACTTTTCATCAGAGTCGCGTTTTGTACGCGCTGTGTTTGCAAAAAACCACACCGTATGCCAAAATTTCAGCGAAATAAGCTCTTTTTTTCATATTATGGACAGTATTTCCGTGCCGCTCGGATGCATTCTCACCGAGGAAAATCAGCCAGTATCGACGGTTTATACCTCTTGCGCGGACCTTGAGGGCGGAGAATATTTTTTCACAACCTATAAAAACAGGCGGATAAAACGTTTAAGCTTTAAATCCGAAAATTTAAGCTCCGCGTCTCTTATAACCTATCCTATGGAATCCGAAGAAGATATAGATTGTTTAAACCCAATATGAATGTAAATACGAATGAAGATATAAATATAAATACAAATACAAATGTCTTGTTTAATTCAAATTCGTATTCGAATACAAATACAAATAAATAAGAATAAATATCAAAAATAATATAAATTAAAAGAGACAAAAAGAAGTGTTTTAAAATTGGAATTATTCTAAAAATTGACCGATTTACAATGCGTTCATATTTAAAGCCGCGATTTTTGTGCTGTTTGCATAAGAGTCGACAAAATGCTATTTTATTTTTTGTAACCGCACTGTACTTACAGAGCGGTTTTCTTTATGATATAGTATTATTGAGCGGTGGAAACGTGGGGTTTGCTGCTCGAAGAATAAGAGAAAGGAGAGAAAAAATGTCGGAATACAAAAATCTGTATTTTCCACTGTTTTATGAGGCTATTGAGAACGCCGAGCCGATAAGCGACGAAAACTTCGGAAGGATAATTCGTTCCGTAAGCCGCATAATACGCGGAGAGAGTGTGACGGGGGAGCTTTCCTCTGAGCTTCAGACCATATGCAATATGATTGTCAGCAGTGCGCATCGCGTCTTTGAGGGAAGTCAGTCGCAGAATACGCCGAAGGTATGGAATAAAAAGCCTGAAAAGAAGCTTGACTCTGATAAGGAGCTTTGGGTAAGCGCGGCGTTTGAAAAGGCGCTTGAGCGTACATACGGCAGGACGCGTGGGAATGAGAATTAAATCAGTTTTATAACTATCTATACAAGGTGTTGAAATATTCACAAATAAATGGTAAAATATATATAATATACCATATAGGAAAACGGAGAGAATATGAATTTTTTCAAAGAGATAATCACAAATCACGTTCTTATCGTTCCCATTATAGCTTGGGCGATATCTCAGACGATGAAAATATTTACGAATCTTATCGTTGTAAAGGAGCTTGACATAAAGCGGATACTCGCTGACGGAGGAATGCCAAGCTCACACTCTGCGACGGTTTTATCTCTTGCGGTTATGTGCGGATGGACGGCAGGGGTTGGGAGCTCGATTTTCGCCCTCTCGCTGCTGTTTGCCATCGTGGTTATGCGCGACGCTGTGGGAGTAAGACGGGAAACGGGAAAGCAGGCGGCTTCTATAAAAGAGCTTGCCGACGCGGTTAACAAGACCTTTTTATCAAAGGACGCGGAGATAAGGACGGAAAATCTGAAGCTTCTTGTCGGACATACGCCGCTTCAGGTGGTTTTCGGAGCGCTTGTTGGTCTTACCGTTTCGATACTTTACATTGTGATTTTTCTTACTTAATTAGCTTTCGGAGGATTTTAATTTATGCATGACGAGCTTACAGAGGTTGACATAAAGAAAATGGAAGAGGAAATAGAATACCGCGAAAACGTTTTAGCTCCGGAGCTCAGAGCTGAAATGAGGCGCACGCGGGAGTTTGGCGACCTTTCCGAAAATGCCGAATATAAAGAGGCAAAGAGGGAAAAGCGAAAGAACGAGGGCAGAATACGCTATCTCAAAAACATGATAAGAACGGCAAACATAGTGGAGATAGATTCTGCGCCCGATACCGTAGGACTTTTTGACAAAGTAAAGATTTACAACGAAAAGCTCGGGGCGGAGAAGGAGATACAGATTGTCACGACCCTGCGACAGAACGCTATGCTCGGCTATGTGAGCAAGGAGTCTCCGCTCGGCGCGGCTCTTATGGGGCGTAAGGCAGGGGAGAGAGTTCTTGTCGAGGTGAATGAAAAAATGAGTTATTACGTTAAGATTCTTTCATTTGAAAAGGGTGTTGACAACGAGGATCTTCCCATCAGCGGATATTGATTGGAGAATTTATATATGGCAGAAATCAGAATAAAAGACATAAACGTTATGGCAAAATGCGACCCGCACGCGCTCGTGCGAAGCTCGGAGCTCAGATACCGCAGCTTTGTCGGTGATATTGCCGCCCGTGTCGCGCAAAATGACAAAATCCGAGTCATTCTCCTTGCCGGTCCGTCGGGCTCGGGTAAGACTACTACGGCAAATCTTCTTGCCGACGCGATAAAGAAAAAAGGACTTTCGAGCTTCGTTATCTCGCTTGACGATTTTTACAGAGATTCTGACGACCCGGATTATCCGAGGCTTGAGTCGGGTGAGCGTGACCTTGAGTGCGTCGAGGCGTTAAATCTTTCGGCTCTTGAGGAAACTCTTATTGCGATTACAGAGGGAAGAAACTTTTTCGTTCCGAAATTCGATTTTAAAAAAGGACGCAAGGTTGACCTTAAAAGCCACCGTAAAATTTCACACGGATGCGTTATTATCGAGGGACTTCACGCTCTGAACCCCAAGGTTTTCGAGCATCTTCCCGCGAGCAAAATACTTAAAATCTTCATAAGCGTTTCAACGAATATAAATGACGGCGGAGAGAGAATTATCTCGGGCAGGAAGATGCGCTTCGTGCGCCGTATGGTGCGTGACAGTATATACCGCGGAGCAGATGCGAGAAAAACTCTTGAAATGTGGACGAACGTGCTCGCGGGAGAGGATAAATACCTCTATCCTTACAGAAGCTTCGCGGATATTGATTTCAACACCTTCCACGACTTTGAGCCTTGCGTTATGAGAAAATATGCCGAGGAGCTTATTTCCGAGGAGCTTGCATCCGAGAACGATTACGCCAAAACTGTTCTTACGGCGCTGAAGCTTGCCGAGCCTATCGACGAGTCGCTCGTGCCCGAGGACTCTCTTATACGCGAGTTTATCACCGGCGGAATATACGAGGAATTTTATTAATAAAAGCCTTTTAACTTATAAAAGAATGAGAGGGCACCAAAGCATTACGCCGCGGTCTCCCTCTCTTTTTTCTGTATTCGATTTTGCTTTACGCGTTTATACGGGCTTCAATATACGAATCAATATCGTTGATTATATATCTGTGCCCCGTGGTATGAAGTACATCATAAAATTTGTCAAGGTATTCAAAAACCTTGTATTTCTCAAAAAGCTCCTGCGTCTTTATACCCGTTAAGCCCTTTTCCGCTTTATACATTTCAAAGCAAAATGCCTTGAACTTTAACGTTTCGCTCATATCACACCTCCGGAAATTCCAAATATCCGTTTTTCTCTCTGTCGAATAATTCAACAATCATTTCGGAGCTGTATTGCCATACCTTCGTATCCTCTTTTTCAAGCATTTTGTAAAGCTCGGATTTATGGAACGAAGCTATCGACTTATCTTCGTCTAAATTATATTTCTCCATTATCTTGCTGATTATATCGGGAGTCATCATAGCCATCAAAGCTGAAAATCTATCTTCGTTCAATTACAATTCCTCCGCTCCGATAAACTTTAAGTAAGTTAAAGATTTTTCGGTGTGGAACAGCACTTGATTATAAAGCTCTTCCACCTTTAATCTTTTGAGCGTTTCTTCTAAATCATAAACGCCGATTTCATAAAATCTGACAACCTCATAAACACCGTCATCCGCGACAGGACCTATGACAATATCATACATCTGTTGACACTGTCCTTTGCGATTTACTAAGACAAAGTCTAACCATTCTTTATCAGCCTTGTCAAAACGAAGAATTCTCAATTCGGATTCCGCTTTTTCAATATCAAAATCATACTTTGATACATATCCGATATTTGCCCCTTTTCTATTCTTCTGCTTTGCAGTCCATTTTATAGCTTGTTCTTTATTCATCGTGGTATAAAAACCATAACCAAAATCTAAATATCGGTCGCTAGCTCTTATTTCCGGCTTTTCTACAACGACAAGACTACCATGATATACATTCATACGATTGCCTCCATATCATTATTATACCCTACGAAAATTCTTTTGTCAACACCTTTTGGGGAGTGATTCTAAGCCTCGCGGAAAAATTCGGAGAGCATACAGCCGCGGTCTCCCTCTCTTTTGTGTTTGTTTTTATTTTGCTTTATACGTTTGCGCGGGATTCGATATATAAATCAATATATATAAAAGATTTTATATTGACAAAATAATATATATTATGGTAAAATAATGAGAGGGCGGTGTACCGCCGCTTTTGAATTTTAAACCGAAAACTAACTGAAAAGGAATGCTATGGCAGATTTAAATAACGAAATTAAAAGAAGGCGTACCTTCGCTATCATATCCCACCCCGACGCGGGAAAAACCACGCTGACCGAGAAATTTCTCCTTTACGGAGGAGCTATACAGTCGGCGGGCTCAGTAAAGGGCAAGCAGTCGGACAAGCACGCGGTCTCCGACTGGATGGACCTTGAAAAGCAGAGGGGTATTTCCATAACCTCGTCGGTTTTGCAGTTTGAATACGACGGATACTGCATAAATATTCTTGACACCCCGGGTCACCAGGATTTCTCCGAGGACACCTACCGCACGCTTATGGCGGCTGACAGCGCCGTGATGGTTATCGACGCGGCGAAGGGTATAGAGCCTCAGACGAGAAAGCTCTTTAAGGTATGCGCTATGCGCGATATACCGATTTTTACGTTTATAAACAAGATGGACAGAGAGGCGCGCGACCCCTTTGACCTTCTTGACGAGCTTGAGCGCGAGTTTGGCATAGGAACATATCCTATGAACTGGCCCATCGGCTGCGGTCAGAAGTTCAAGGGCGTTTACGACAGAGAGGCGCGCTCTATCCTCTCCTTTGACGACGCGCACAGGGGCCGTGACAGAATACGCGGCATCGACTGCGAGATAACCGACACCGAGAAGCTCGACTCGCTTATCGGGGAGAGTATGAGAGAGGAGCTTTGCGAGCAGGTGGAGCTGCTTGACGGAGCGTCATTTGACTTCGACCTTGAAGCCGTGCGCCACGGAAAGCTCTCACCGGTATTTTTCGGCTCTGCTCTCAACAACTTTGGAATTGAGCCGTTTCTCGTTCATTTCCTGAAAATGACGACCTCTCCGCTGCCTCGTGTCGCGGGGGGAGAGACGGTTGACCCGTTCGACGATAAATTCACGGCGTTCGTCTTTAAAATTCAGGCGAATATGAATAAAGCGCACAGAGACAGAATTGCGTTTATGCGCATATGCTCGGGAAAATTCGAGCGCGGTAAGGAATATTATCACGTGCAGGGAGCAAAGGCGTTCAAGCTCTCCCAGCCGCAGCAGATGATGGCGGCTGAGCGCGAGGTCATAGACGAGGCGTACGCGGGGGATATTATCGGCGTTTTCGACCCCGGAATCTTCTCGATAGGCGACACGGTGTGCGAGAAGGGAATGAAGCTTAAATTCGAGGGAATACCCACCTTCGCGCCCGAGCATTTCGCTATGGTCGAGCAGGTCGATTCAATGAAGCGTAAGCAGTTTGCAAAGGGTATGAACCAGATTGCCCAAGAGGGCGCTATACAGATATTCTTCGAGCCGAACTCGGGTATGGAGCGAGTTATCGTCGGCGTTGTCGGCGTGCTTCAGTTCGAGGTGCTTGAATACAGACTTAAAAACGAATACGGCTGCGACCTTCGAAGGTCGAATATGAACTATCAGCAGATACGCTGGATAACGAATCCCGACCTTGACCCCAAAACGTTAAAGCTTTCGCACGACACGAAGTGGGTGCAGGATTTCAGAGGAAATAACCTGCTTATCTTTACAAGCGAATGGTCGATACGCTGGGTGCTTGAGGATAACCCCGGGCTCGAGCTTGCCGAGTTTAATAAGGGCGGGGAAGAGGACTGACAAAAATGAGAATGAGAAAAAAGAAAAACGGGGAGACAAGGCTTAAATCCTGCTCTGAGTTTCTCCTTCTGCCGACCGGAGAGCCGATGGCTGACCCCGCCGCTGAGATAGGAATGCCGGGCGCTCCCGTGCTTCTTGAGATTGGCGCGGGAAAGGGCGGCTTTGCCGTCAAGATGGCGGAGAGGTATTTCGACGCCGCCTACTTCGCTATGGAAAAGGTGACCGACTGCGTCGTGCTTGCCGCAGAAAAGGCGAAGGCGCGCGCGGCTGATGGCGGAAAAGATAATCTGCGCTTTATAATTGACACGGCTGACAACCTAACCAAGATTTTTGAGAATAATACAGTCGACAAAATATTTCTTAATTTTTCCGACCCTTGGTCGAAAAAGGGGTACGCGAAGCGCCGCCTGACGCACAAGAGATATCTTTCGGTATACTTCAATCTGCTTCGTGACGGCGGTACGCTCACCTTTAAGACGGACAACGTCGGCCTTTTCGACTTCTCGCTTCTTGAGATAGCTGAAATGGGGCTTAAGCCCGATTTCGTCACACGGGACCTTCATAACTCACCTCGCGCCTCTGACAATATAATGACCGAGTATGAAACGGCGTTCTCCGAGCAGGGGGTAGCAATAAACATGGTAGAGGTGAGAAAGCCGAACGGCTTTTTGCCCGAAATTCCCGAAAACCTCAGACGAGACAGAAAAAACTATTTTGAAAATGAATGACGGAAAAGAAGGAATTCACGCGGGGCACAGGGGGCGTATGCGGGAAAAATTCTCGCTTTACGGCAGGGATATTTTTCATACCCACGAGCTTCTTGAAATGCTGCTCTATCACGTGATTCCCTATAAAAATACAAACCCCACGGCAAAGAATCTTCTTATGCGGTTCGGTGACCTTGACGGTGTTCTCAGCGCAAGCCGCGAGGAGCTGCTTTCTGTCGAGGGGATAGGGCCGAAGGCTGCGGATATGCTCCTCTCCATAGGAAAAATAACCCTCGATATTCTTTCGGAGGGCGGTGCGGGGTGCTCACGAACGTTTGACGATTTTTCGGAGCTTGGCGGTTTTTTCGTCGATTATTTTGCCGATAAGGGAAGCTACGAGGTAGTAGTGATGCTTCTTAACAATAAGCTTGAATACCTCTCCCTCGTCAGTCTTTACGGAATGGATTACAGCTCGGGCGGAGTCAAGGCGGACAGGTTTATCTCCGAGGCTCTTAAGGCTCGCGCCTCGGTTGCGGTTATAGCGCATAACCATCCCTTTGGACCCGCATTTCCGAGCGCGGGGGATATCGCCACGAATAATATGATTGAGTCCTCTCTCTCCGGCGTCGGCATAATGCTGCTTGAGCATTACGTCATATCGGGCGGAAGATTTACCGGCTTTATGAAGCACCTTAACGCGCCTTTTTCACAGCCTTTCGAGATTGGACGCTTTCTTCGCAGTAAGGAGGAACCGCGCGGGTGAATAACAGAATTTTAGAGGAGCTTATTTCACACGTATCGCCAGCCGCGAAGGAAAAAGCTGAAATCCTTATTCGGAAATTCGGAAGCGCAATCGGTGTTTTCGAAGCAGAGACGGATAGCTTAGCCGAGGCTCTCTGCGGTGATTATCAGTCTGCTGTATACATAAAGCTATGCTCGGCGCTTACCTCAAGGCGCGCCTGCGACTCCTTCAAGTTCGGGAGAAGGCATAGCGAGGACGGGATATGCGAATATCTCAAATATCTTTTTCTCGGCCTTTCGGACGAGACGGTGTATCTTCTCTCGCTTGACACAGAGGGCAGAGTCCTCGCCTGCGACAAGGTCGGTGACGGAACGGTGAACGTCTCGAACGTTCTTCCGCGCAAGGTGATTGACGCGGCAAGGAAAAGAGGGGCGCGAAGTGTCATAATTGCTCATAATCACCCGGGCGGTTACGCAAAGGCGTCGGATGACGACGTCGCTGCCACAGCGCTTCTTGGGGGACTTCTCATCTCGTCGGGAATCGAGCTTTCGGCGCACTACGTGGTGGCGGGTAACGACTGCGCAAAGGTGCCCTCCGTGTAAAATATTTGGATTATGAAAGGATATCAAATATGAAAATTTTAGAACAAGGGTTGTTTACCGGTGAGCGCGCCCTCTATAATTCGAGGGAGTTAAGAATATACGATTCGACCTTTGCAGACGGTGAATCACCCCTTAAGGAAAGCTCGGATATCGAGATATACGGCTCTATTTTTAAATGGAAATATCCCCTCTGGTACTGTAAGGATATAAAAACCGAAAATTCGGTTTTGCTTGAGACTGCGCGCTCGGGCATATGGTATACGCATAATATCACCATGACCGATTGCGTGATAGAAGCGCCCAAAACGTTCAGGCGCTCGTCGAATATATCTCTTCTTCGCTGCAATCTGCCGCGCGCCGGCGAAACTCTGTGGACATGCAGGGATATCACGCTTGAGAGCGTCACGGCTGTCGGAGACTATTTCGGTATGAACTCCGAAAATATCCGCGCCGAGAATCTTACGATAGACGGAAATTACGCCTTTGACGGCGGAAAAAATATAGAGATTAAAAATTCAAAGCTTATTTCCAAGGACGCCTTCTGGAACTGCGAGAACGTTACGGTATACGACTCTGTCATAATAGGCGAATACCTCGGCTGGAACTCAAGGAACGTGACCTTCGTTAACTGTACCATCGAGTCGAATCAGGGGCTTTGCTATATGGAGGGCGTGAAGCTCGTAAACTGCAAGCTCCTTAATACCGACCTCGCGTTTGAGTATTCAACGGTTGACGCGGAGGTTACGACCGAAATCGACAGCGTAAAAAATCCGATTTCCGGAAAAATACACGCAAAGGCAATTCGCGAGCTCATTATGGAAAAGCCCCTCGTTGACCCGGAAAAAACCAAGATAACTACCGAAAGGTAATTACGATATGAAATTTGATTTTGATAAGCTTACCGACAGAAGAAATACAGGCTCACTGAAATGGGATATCGCTGACGGAGAGCTTCCGATGTGGGTCGCGGATATGGATTTTGAGACCGCCCCCGCGGTAAAGGAAGCGGTTATGTGTGTTGCCGAGCGCGGAATATACGGATATTCGATAGTGCCCGACGAGTATTTTCTCAGCATATCTGATTTCTGGTTTAAGCGGTACGGATTCCGCTTTGACCCGTCCTGGATGATATATTCAAACGGCATCGTCGCGGCTATATCCTCGATGGTAAGGAAGCTCACGACGCCCGCTGAAAACGTGCTTATACAAGCGCCCGTGTATAATATTTTTTATAATTCGATACTGAATAACGGGCGGAATGTTATCTCAAACGACCTTGTTTACGACGGGGGAGAGTACAGGATTGATTTCTCTGACCTTGAAGAAAAGCTGAAAAATCCGCAGACCTCTCTTATGATACTCTGTAACCCTCATAATCCCGTAGGAAAGATATGGGATAGGGAAACCCTTGCGAAAATCGGAGAGCTTTGCCACAGGTACGGAGTCACGGTAATCTCCGACGAGATTCATTGCTCGGTAACAGCGCCGGGAGCTTCGTATATTCCTTTTGCCTCTGCGAGTGAGGCGTGCGCGGATATCTCGCTCACCTGCGTTGCGGCATCAAAGGCGTTTAACCTTGCAGGACTGCAGTCGGCATGCGTTATCGCGAAAAATCCGATTCTAAGACACAGAGCGTGGCGGGGAATAAACACCGACGAGGTCGGAGAGCCGAACGTCTTTGCGATAGACGCGAATATTGCCGCATACCGCCATGGCGGAGAGTGGCTTGACGCGGTTAACGAATATATTTTTGAAAACAAGAGGTATGCCGTTGATTATATAAACAAGAATATTCCCGATGTCAAGGCGGCTCTCAGCGAGGCTACTTATCTGCTCTGGGTTGACGTTTCGAAATATACCTCAAATTCCGAGGAATTTGCGAGGGATATGCGCGAAAAAACCGGACTTTACGTCTCCGACGGAGTCGAGTATGGCAGGGGCGGGGAAGGATTTATCCGTATAAACCTTGCGACACGGCGCTCAAGCGTCGAGGACGGAATGGCGCGCTTTGAAAGATATATAAAATCACTTATATAGGTATAAAAATGAGAAAGATTGATTTAAGCACCGTAAGCGACAGGGTGCGGGATATGTTCATCGACGCGTGCGAGAATATTCCCGAAAACCTGCTTACAGCTCTCCGCTCGGCAAGAGACGGTGAGGAGTCGCCTCTCGGAAAAGAAGTAATGGATAGGATAATAGAAAACGACCTTTTGGCGCGTGAAAAGCATCTTCCGCTCTGTCAGGACACGGGAGTTGCCGTTGTTATGCTTACTATCGGCTCGGAGGTCGTCTTTGAGGGGGATATCTACGAGGCGGTTAATGACGGAGTACGCCGCGCGTATACCGAGGGGTATCTCAGAAAATCGGTTGTCCGCCACCCTCTTGACAGGGTTAACACGAAGGACAATACTCCTGCCGTCGTACATATAAAATCAGTTCCCGGAGACGTGTTTAAAATCGAGGTTGCTCCCAAGGGGGGCGGCAGCGAGAATATGTCGGCAATCAAGATGATGATTCCATCTGACGGCATCGATGGGGTAAAGAAATTTATCGTTGACACGGTAGCCGCCGCAGGCGGAAAGCCCTGCCCGCCGCTCATTGTAGGTGTCGGTATCGGCGGCACGTTTGAAAAATGCGCTCTTATGGCGAAGGAGGCGCTTTTCCGAGAGATAGACGACGAGAGCCCCGACCCGATAGCGAGGGCGCTCGAGGATGAGCTTTGCGACTTAATAAATGACACGGGTATAGGCCCTATGGGCTTTGGCGGAAGAAAAACCTGCCTTGCGGTAAAGGTCAACACCTATCCATGCCATATAACGAGTCTGCCCGTCGCCGTTAATATTCAATGCCATGCGGCAAGGCATAAATCCTGCGAAATCTGAGGTGGCTTATGACAGAGCTTAAATGCCCCGCGCGAGACGGGGAAATAAAAAAACTCCGCGCGGGAGACGCGGTGAAAATAAGCGGAATAGTTTACACGGGCAGGGATGCCGCGCATAAAAGACTCTGCGAGCTTATAGATGCGGGCGGTGAGCTTCCGTTTGATATTTCGGGAGCCTGTATATATTACGTCGGACCATCTCCCGCAAAGCCGGGAAGAGTTATAGGCTCGGCAGGACCGACGTCAAGCTACAGAATGGACGCCTATTCCGAGCCGCTTCTTGCGCGCGGTCTTAAAATAATGATTGGCAAAGGACCGCGCAGCGAGAAATTTAGAGAGTCGCTAAAAAAATACGGAGCCGTTTACCTCTCCGCGATAGGCGGCGCTGCGGCATCCATCTCCGAATCGGTGAAAAGCTGTGAGGTCGTAGCATACGAGGACCTCGGAACAGAGGCGGTGCGCCGCCTTGAAGTCGAAGACTTTTACGCTATCGTAACCTATGATTCGCTTGGGAATGACCTCTTCGAAAGCGGTACCAAGAAATATAAAAGATAATTTTTGTATAAAAAAAGGAGCTTGGCGGGCAGTCAAGCTCCTTTTCAATAGACGTCAAGCACTCCCGCGCCAGCGGGTGAGGGGGTTGGCAGTTATTTCAAGCTATCGATAGCCTCTTTGATTTCCTTTTCGGTAAGGTTAATTTCCTTCATAAATTCTGAGGCGCTGACGCGGAGTCCGCCGCTTCCGAGGATTATCAGCTGCTCCTGCATATCCGATGTAACTACTCTTACGCTGTTTTTTTCCGCGAGGTCGTGAGTCGTTTTTTCTATATATGCGTCGGCTGTTTGCGATTCCTTCGTATAGACGACGGTAACGTCTCCGCATTTTTCCTCGCTTCCTTCACCGCCCTTGCGCTTATACGCGTCAAACACAATTATTACCTTACAGCGTTTGAAGGCGGAGTAATCGCACATAATGCGGGTTAGGGTGTCTCTCGCAAGAGATATATCGGAGTTTGCGAGCCTTCTGAACTCTTCGTTTGCGAATATAAAGTTATATCCGTCTATTATCAGGTAATCATCACCGCGCTCGCGCGGTTTTTTCGGTTTTTTTGGCGCGGCTGTATTTTCAGCCGCGTTTTCTGTTTTTTCAGATACTTTTCTTTGCTTTATTTTTCCGTAAGTGCTCTCAAAGATTCTCATAAGCTCTTTGTCCTCTTCAAGAGAGCCATTATAAACTACCTTCGACGCCTTGAAGGCGCGCTCCGTAAGAATAGTATTTTCATTTCCGTCGTCTGAGGAAAGATGCATTGCCTCGTCAGCCTCATTCCAGGGAACGACGTACCCTGAGCCTGCTTTGCAGAAAACCGAATTAGGAGTATTTCTTTCGTCAAGCTCCGGCTTGTAACCTATCTTTTCAATAACTTCTTCGCTATTGTGGCAGGGAGCGTATTTTCCAACGGTCATAGATATTTTGCCTGCGCCTCTCGTGTACGCGCGCAGCTCGGTTGCGTAGGAGCGCATAGTCGAAACGGGGCAGCTGCCCGTGAGAGTTGCCGTATTCTCGAATATTTCGGGCGGGTCTGCTTTGCCGCTCATTGAGGAAATATCGTTCATCGCCTTTCCGAGATACTCTGTCGGCAATTCTATTTTGAAATCAAACGTGGGCTCAAGCAGTACGGATTTTGCTTTCATCAAGCCCTGTCTTATCGCGCGGTAGGTCGCTTGGCGGAAGTCACCGCCCTCGGTATGCTTCTGATGAGCCTTTCCGGCGGTTAACGTTATTTTAACGTCTGTAAGGGGTGAGCCTGTAAGAACCCCCTTATGCGCCTTTTCTTCAATATGCGTCATCACGAGGCGCTGCCAGTTTAAGCTAAGCAGGTCTGTCGAGCAGTCGGAGGAGGCTATTATTCCCGAGCCCTCGGGCAGCGGCTCTATAAGAAGATGAACCTCGGCATAATGACGAAGCGGCTCGAAATGCCCGGCTCCGCGCACAGTCTCCTCTACGGTTTCTTTGTAGAGGATGCTTCCTTCGCCAAAGCTGACCTCTATTCCAAACCTGTCCGAAATCATTCTCCTTAAAACGTCAATCTGGATTTCTCCCATCAGGCGAACGCGTATCTCTTTTGCCTTTTCGTTATATGACAGGGCAAGAGTCGGGTCTTCCTCGGTTAAGGTTATCAGCTTTAGATACGCCTCGTAAACGCTTATACCGTCGGGGAGAAAGAGCTTGTAATCAAGCACGGGGGCGATTGTCAGCTCGTCGCTTTTTTCAACACCGAGCCCCATACCCGCCTCTGTGCGCGATGGACCGAGAACTGCGCAAAGCATACCTCCGACAGCCTCCCTCTGCGTCTTATACTTTTCTCCTGAGTAAAGCCTAATTTCTTCTATCTTTTCACTGTAAATATTGCCGTCCTTATCCCGAACGGTGACGGTGTCCTTTGCCGCGAGCTTTCCGCCCGTTATTTTCATATAAGTAAGGCGTTTTCCCAGAGGGTCGCGCGTGATTTTAAAGACCTTAGCGCCGAAGAGCCTTTCGTTATAGAATTTTCTCTCTGTGTAAAGGTCAAACTCAAGAAGAAATTCGCGCACACCCGTCATTTTGAGGGCAGAGCCGAAATAGCAGGGGAATATCTTTCTCGACTTGATTGCGGAGCGAATTGAGGAATCGGTCAGACTACCCGTGTCAAAATATTCCGCCATAAGAGTCTCGTCAGAGCCGGCAGAGTCCTCAAGCCTCGTATCGTGAGAGGAAAAGTCAACGCACCCGGGCGAAAGCTCGGATTTTATATCGGAAATGAGCTCGGCTCTCGTTTTTTTGGAAATATCGGTTTTGTTTATAAATATAAACGTAGGTATTTTTCTTGACGAAAGAAGCTGCCAGAGGGTTTTCGTGTGGGACTGAATACCGTCAGCCGCGCTGATTACGAGAATTGCGTAATCCTGGACCGAAAGGGCGCGCTCAGCCTCGCAGGAGAAGTCTATATGCCCGGGCGTGTCAACTATTGTGATTTCGGTATCTCCGAGCGATATTGTTGCCTGCTTTGAGAAAATCGTTATTCCGCGCTCGCGCTCAAGGGAATAGGTGTCAAGATAGGCGTCCTTTCTGTCTACGCGCCCAAGCTTATCAATCATTCCGGATGAGTAGAGAAGCGCCTCGGTGAGCGTCGTTTTTCCCGCGTCAACGTGCGCGAGTATGCCTACGGTTATCCTTTTCACTTCTTTGTCCTTTCTTTATGAATATAAAAACTGCGCCGCCGCAGTGGCAGCGCAGATGTAGTGATGCGTGTAAATTATTTTTCGATAATATGTAAAGTTGGATTTACAATCTGGTCGCAGGCCTTAACGCTCGTCTGTCTTACTGCCATAAGGCGCATACCAATGTTTTCTATGATATTGCGCGGGGGGAGGGGCAGACTTCTCATTTCCTTTGAGTTTATCTGCTTGGATTTTGAAACTATTGATATATACCTGTCGTATATCGTGGAGTTAAGAAGAGCGAAAAGTCCGAACGCGAGCCTTGCGCACATCTCCGAATTTTTGTCCTTAGTGTCAATAAAGTTTATCTTGTTATGCGTGCTTATATATCTGTACGCGGGGAGTTGAGACGCTAAGTATATCGCGGAGTTAACGAATCTTTCGTCACTTTTTGCGGGAATACGCTTTATAATAATCATATTCTTGTTTTTCTGTATGAGCGACGGATTTATCGGCGCGATGTATTGGCGCTTTATCGGCTGGGGGAAGTTTACCGCGCCGCCCTGAATGGTATTCTGTCTCAGAAGCGGAACGGAGCCTTTAATCGGTTCTGTGAAGAGAAGTCCCTCGCACTTTGAATCGATAATAAGTCCCGTAGACATTTTTAAGCCGAGACTTGTGAGCGTTTCGGGGAAATCGGAGATATATTTAACGATTTTCGTGTCCTCAACGCTTTTGGGGAGGGTGAGCATTCCGTTATCAGAGTCAACCACGAAATCATACGCGAGCGGTGGAAGAAGCGTTATGCTTTTGCCCGAATCCGTTGAGGTTGAAATTAATATTTCCGAAGGCTTTTCCGCATTCTTATACGATATAACGAAGTTCTTCTTTAATGGGATTGCGCGCTTCGCGTTCTTCTGAGGTCCTACGAAAAGATGGATTCTGTGAACGGCAAGTTTCTCAGACATCTCGCGTCTCAGTAAGGTAAGCTGGGAAGCCGTCGCATACGTTGTCGGAAGTATCATAACGAGCTGTCCCCCCTCTTCAAGATGGCGCAGAGCCATACGCGCGAAGAGGAACGGAGCGCCGATTTTCAGCTGAGTAACACCGCCTGCGCTGACGGCCTCCTCCGAGCCCTTTTTAACAAGCTCCGTCGGGGGATTCGATATAATTATGTCGTATTTATCCTCTACCGTGTCAAAAAACGTGACGGTGTAGTGATTTTTTGCGTCTACTATATAATTTTCTTTATATACGGTTACGTAAAGCTTTACGTTATAGTCGTGTCGGCACTTTTTCCTTATTCTTTCAAGATTGTCCTCGAGCATAGGAATAAAGTCGTCGCATATCTCAAAGCAGGTAAGAAATATCTGCTTGCAAAGGGGCGCCGATTTGCATATCTTTTCGATAACAGCCGCTGAGAGAATTCCCGTACCTGCTCCCGGGTCAAGCACGGTAAACGCGGTTTTTTCAGCGTCTACAGTTAACATATCCGCCATAAGTCTGGCGGTATCTTTTTTGGTAAAAAGTCTTCCGAGCCTGATATTTTCGCTTTTTGATTTTTCTCTTATCAGTTTTCCTGTGTTCCTGACTGCAAGGTTAAGCATACATAACTCCTTGTATTTTATTTCAAATTTACCGCGTTTTGTTTCTGCCTAAATTTATCTTTGTATTATTTTATCACATTTTGCGGATAGTTTCAAGATGTTTTTTAGTTTTTTTCGCTAAAATTATTGCAAATTCTTCAAAATAGTGATATACTGTATATATTAATGTAAAATTCAACTCAACCAAAGGAGTAGGGTATGAGCGAGAAGAAAACAACGCGCCTGAGATTTTTGCACTGCAGCGATATACATCTCGATATGCCTTTCGTAGGCTTGTCCGCTGAAAAAAGCGAGGAAAGACGCAGAGTGCTGCGCGCGTCTTTTGTCAAGATGATGCAGTACGTACGCGAAACCAATATAAACATAGTTCTTATGAGCGGAGATATATTTGATACCGAGTACGCCACGAACACAACGGCAGAGGTGCTTATCCGCGAATTTAAAAATTGCCCTGAAACCGAATTTATAATCGCGCCCGGAAAGCACGACTATTATACGGGAAACCCGATATACGCTTCGGGAAGACTTCCTAAGAATTGTCACGTGTTTTCTTCACCCTCGCTTTCGAGATTTGATTTCGAGGACTATAATATAACCGTTTACGGCTGGGCGTTTATGACCGATTCTATGAAGGAAAATCCTCTTTACGACAGACAGGTGGATGACAGCTCGAGGGTAAACCTCGTCTGCGCTTACGCTGACCTTAACGGTGACGTTGAGTCAACCTCATGCCCTGTATCTACGGCAGACCTCAAGAAATTCGGAGCAGATTACTACGCTTTGGGCTCACGTCATGAGGCAAGTAAGTTCATATCCGTCGGCGCGTCGAAATACAGCTATTGCGGCTCGCTTGAGTGTATCGGATTCGATGAGCCCGGACTTGGCGGTATAAATCTTATAACCATTGATTATAATGAAGATGAGCTTTCTATAGAAAATAAGTCCGTAAGCTTCGGACACGTTAGATTTGAAACTCAGCAGCTTGACGTCACGGGTGTGAACACCTCAAATGAGATAATCAATCGCATAAGCCGTATGATAAGCAATAAGAAATATGATAACGAGACAGCTCTCAGAATAGAGCTTACAGGTTACGTTGAGCCAACCTTTACCGTTCCCAAAAACATTGAGAATGATGCGTTTGGACTCTATTTCTTCAAGCTTATTGATAAGACGCTTCCGCTTTACGGAACTGAGCATTTCAAGCGGGATATGTCAGTAAAAGGCGAGATATTCCGTCAGTTTTATCCTATGCTCACCGATGAGGACGAGGAGACGAGGCTTGTCGCAGCGCGCGCATTCCGCGTAGCTCTTGCCGCGCTTGAAAACCGTGAAATAGACGTATGATATAGAAAAACGGTCTCAAATTCTTTTTTTGGAATATGAGACCGTTTTTTCTATTAAGTTTGTTTTTTGGAATGACTTTTAAGTTCAATTTGCGAGAGTATGACCGCTGTGAAAACCGCGATGCAGCCGATATATTCACGCGGTGACATTTTTTCACCGAGGAGTATTGCAGAGCCGACTACTCCGAACACCGATTCGAGCGACATCAGAATTGACGCGGCAGCAGGGTTTGCACCCCGCTGACCTATAATCTGGCAGGTGTATGCAATACCGCTTGAGCCAATTCCGAGAAACAGGAGAGGGAAGAGGCTTTCTCCGACGGCGGCAAAATCGAGCGGAGACTCAAATATAAGCGCGAGGACGGTGTTTATCACCGTGGCGGTAAGAAACTGAACGAATGACATTCTTATTCCGTCGCAATTCGGTGAAAATTTGTCTATCGCGAGAATATGTATCGGAAAAATAAGAGCGCAGATCAAAACGAAAACGTCTGATAAAACGATAGTAAATGATTCTGTAATGCAAAGCATATAGAATCCCACTATAGCTATAGGCATACTTATCCAGACGTTTATCGGGGCGCGTTTTTTAAGCGCCAATGCGTAGATTGGAACAAGGACCACGTAGAGCGCGGTTATAAACGAGGCTTTTCCCGCGTCTGTTCCTCGGTTTATGCCGGTCTGCTGAAAGAAGCTCGCCATGGCAAGAACCGCTCCGCATATAATTCCGCCGATAATTTCGACACGGGTCAGGTCTATTTTCTTTTCCTTTGAAAACAGACGCCTTCCGTTTTCGTTGATTTTATCAAAGAATATTATTACAAAAACAAGAAATATTGCCGCGAACAGACTTCTTGCCGCCCCTAAAGTAAACGGCTTAACGTTTTCAGCTGCCTTTTGGGCGGAAAACGCAAATCCCCATATCATTGCGGCAATAACGAGAAGGACCGGTGAAACGTATTTTTTCAGTTTTCCCATTTTTAACTCCGTAAATTATTTTACAGAGCATATTTTATCACGTATTTCCGATATTGTCAAGGCGTTGGCTGCGTCATTTCCGCGGGCGGTGTGGGAGAGTTTCCGTCGGGTATAATCGCTATAGCGTTATACACGCTTTCAAAGCAATCGTCGTTCGTCGGAGAATCGAGGCGTACGCCAAGTATTTTTATATATCTTGAGAAGTCGTAATCGTAGGTTGAAAGGGGACGCGCGAAGGCATCGTCTGTCTGGGCCGCGACGAGCGGGTCGTCTTCTTCAAATCCTACGATAATCAAGGTGTGATAAAATCCTTCTCCCTCGCGGCCGAGCTGTATTACGTCTCCGACCTCGACCTCGTCGGGCGTCGCGTCTCTGCCAAAAGGACCGACGTCGGTATTGGTTGTAATAAAATTGTAAAAGTATTCGACACCCGTCCATGACGGCGCGCGCTGCTCCATGGATATGTAGTACCAGCCGAACGTAAGCTTGTAATTCATTTTGCAGGAGCCGGCATAAATGCATTGGGAGACAAAATTGGTGCAGTTACCGCCGATTCCCGCAAAATTCCCGAAGATAGGATTTTGCGACAGAGCAAATCTTGAAGCATAAAGCAGTGCGTTTTCTCTTAAATAAGGTTTTATAACGAGCATAAGTCGGGTTTTCCTTTCAGCGAATCCGTCATTCTTGCGTTTTCGCAAATGTTATATAATCAATATACGCAAAAAAATCAATTTTGTTAAAATTTCCATCTTGTAATTGAATTAAAAGTATTGTATAATAAATTATATTAAGTTGAAAATTTCAGGAGGGAAAAAAGATGAATTCAAACAAGAGACCCGATAATATGGAACGTATCACTGCGAAATCGCTCGCAGACGCGTTTATAGAAGAGCAGGTAGCTCTTGTCCGCAAGCAGGTAGGAGACAAAAAGGTTTTACTCGCTCTTTCCGGAGGCGTTGACAGCTCGGTCGTTGCGGCGCTTTTAATAAAGGCTATAGGAAAGCAGCTTATCTGCGTTCACGTAAATCACGGACTTATGCGCAAAAATGAATCGGAGAACGTTATCGAAGTATTCAGAAATCAGCTCGACGCAAATCTCATATACGTTGACGCTACCGACCGTTTCCTTGATCTTCTCGCGGGAGTTTCAGACCCCGAAAGCAAGAGAAAAATTATCGGACGTGAGTTTATAAACGTTTTCGCTGACGAAGCGCGTAAGCTCGAGGGCGTTGAATTCCTTGCGCAAGGCACTATTTATCCCGATATTCTTGAAAGTATAAAGCAGGCGGAGGGTAAGAAGGCGGTTAAATCCCACCACAACGTCGGCGGACTTCCCGAGGACCTTCAGTTCGAGCTTGTCGAGCCCATAAAGCTGCTCTTTAAGGATGAGGTCAGAGTTGTCGGCGAGGCTCTCGGTCTTCCTCACGCTATGGTATACCGTCAGCCGTTCCCCGGGCCCGGACTTGGCGTAAGATGCCTTGGCGCTATCACCCGTGACAGACTTGCGGCTCTGCGCGAGGCAGACGCTATCCTCAGAGACGAGTTTGATAAGTGCGGTCTTGCAGAGAAGGTCTGGCAGTATTTCGTTGTAATTCCCGATATAAAGAGCGTAGGCGTTAAAGAGGACAGCCGTTACGAAGGCTGGCCCGCTATTCTCCGCGCGGTAAATACCAAAGACGCAATGAGCGCCACAATCGAGGAAATTCCTTACGAGGTTCTTCACAAAATAACAAACCGTATAGTTACCGAGGTGGAGGGTATTAACAGAGTCCTCTATGACCTCACTCCGAAGCCGACGGGAACGATCGAGTGGGAGTAATACCAATATCATAGCAAAAACAAATTATCGCAAAAAAGGTAAATTCGTTTATCACTTGAGCGTGTTTGCACTACAATAAAAGATCTTGCTTCATCATAGAAAAAGAATAGAGTCTATAAATTAAAAGTATAAACAACTGCAAATAGGAGGATAAAATGAGTCAATATACTTACGAATTTGAAAATAAAAAAACAAAGCTTGAAACGTATGAATGGGATAATGTATGGTGGGAGCAAACGAACAATCAGAACGCTCCAAGAGTACTGTATATAGGCGATTCAATATCTTGCAATGCGCGGACAATAGCAACTACTGTTTCAAAGGACAGAATAATGTTCGACGGTTTTGGAACATCAAAGGCATTAGACAATCCGTTTTTATTTGATTCTATACGTATATTTGCTAGGCAACAGCAAAAACGGGATGCGGTAATATTTAACAACGGACTTCACGGCTGGCATCTTGACGATGAGGAGCAATATCCGTATTACTATGAGAAAGCGGTAAAGTTTCTTCTCGATGAATTCAAAGATACCCCAATAGCTATAGTTCTTACAACAAGCGTATGGAATGAGGAAAGAGAACAACGGGTAAAGCGTAGAAATGAGGTTGCCAAGAAAATAGCCGAGAAATACGGATTGCCTATAATAGACCTGTATTCGACCTCTGTGGAGATTACTGAATTACATACGGACGGTGTGCATTTTACAGATGACGGATACAAGAAATTGGCTGAAAGAATTCTCAGTGATTTAAAAGCATTAAACGTGGAATAAATCTGCTTGCAGATAAAATACAGGGGAATTGCAATGCTCAATTTGGGAAAGAAATTTATTATTCTCGCTGTTTCGCTTGTGGTAATCGGCGCTTTGATTTTCGTGATAGCGGCATCTTCTGTCGGCTGGGATTTCACAAAGCTCGGCACGGTTAATCATGAAACCAATACTCATGAAATAGATGAGGCTGTTAATAGTATATCGATAAAAACCGATACGGCTGATATTGACTTTTTGCCGTCCGACGACGGAAAAATAAAGGTAGTTTGCTATGAAAAGGAAAATATGAAGCACACCGTTTCGGCATTAGACGGAATTTTAAAAATCGAGGTAGTTGATACACGAAAGTGGTACGAACACATCTCTTGGTATTCATCGCCGAAAATAACGGTGTATCTGCCCGAGGGTGAATACTCGTCGCTTTTTATAGATGAGGGTACGGGTGATATTGACGTTGCGAATAATTTTAAATTTGAAAGCGTGGATATTAAGGCAAGCACGGGAGACGTTGAACTGTATTCTTCAGCAGAATCTGTAAAGATAAAAACCAGCACGGGTAATATCCGTGTCGAAAATATCACTGCAAATTCGCTTGACCTTTCGGTTTCAACGGGCAGGGTAACTGTTCTCGGCGCGGTATGTGAGGGCGACCTGAAAATAAAGGTTTCCACAGGAAAATCCTATCTGACCGATACGAAATGTAAAAACCTTACGTCAAACGGAAACACGGGCGATATAACTTTAAAGGGAGTTGTTGCCACGGAGAAGCTTTCTATTGAAAGAAGCACGGGCGACGTGAAGTTTGAGGGATGCGACGCTGCTGAAATCTACGTAATAACCGACACGGGTGATGTCAAAGGTACGCTTCTTTCGGACAAAGTGTTCCTTACAGCCAGTGACACGGGTGATATTGACGTTCCAAAAACCATAACCGGCGGCAGATGTGAGATAACCACCGACACGGGAGATATTAAACTGTCAGTCAAACCGCAGCAATAAAACCGAATGAATGTTAACAAAGGCATCACAAAATTAACGTTGTGATGCCTTTTATATGGAAACGTTGCAGAGCTAAAACAAAACATTGACTTATTTTTGTGAATATGATAAAATATGTTATAGCGTCTTAGTAATACTTTAGATTTTACAAAGGAGAGCTTTATGCATAATATTATCAGCAGGTTTTTTTACAAAGTGGTTCATATAATTGAGTACTTAATCGCGGTTATGACAATGATTGTGCTCGTAGGACTTCTTGGATACGAAATCTATAAAATGTTCACCGTCGACGGATATTTTGCCGGAGCGGACACATATTTACACAATATTCTGACTATAGTCGTAGGACTTGAGTTCGTCAGAATGCTGATAAACCTTACGCCCGCAAACACTCTTGAGGTTTTGATAGTCGCGATAGCGAGGCAGGTAATAGTTGACCATTCGAGCGCGCTCAGCAATATTGCGTGCGTGCTTTGCATAGGAGGTCTTTTTGCAATTAGGAAATTTTTGATATCAAAGACAGATTTCAAGAAAGAGCTCTCTGAGGACGATATCGAAGATAGTGCGACGGTAAAGAGGAAAACAAAAAGGAAAAAGAAATTATCCCATTTTAAATAACGGTAATTTGAATATATTAAACTGATTTTTACATAATTTATTTAAAACGCAGAGTAAGCGATTTATCAACAGGAGAAAATTAAATGCGCAAAACCAAAATAATCTGTACCATAGGACCGGCATCAGACAGTGAAGAAATTCTTGCAAAAATGTGTCGCGCGGGAATGAACGTCGCAAGGCTGAATTTTTCGCACGGAACACACGCCGAGCATAAAGAGAAAATCGATATGATTAAGCGGGTGAGAGAGAAGCTTCATATGCCTATCGCTATTATGCTCGATACAAAGGGCCCCGAATACCGTATAAAAACCTTTAAAGATAAAAAAATCACTCTGAATGACGGGGATGAATTTATATTTACAACCGATGACGTTATCGGTGATGAAACGAGGGTTTCGGTAACCTATGATAATCTTATAGACGAGCTTGAGGTCGGGGACAGAATACTTGTAAATAACGGTCTCGTTATTTGTGAGGTTGTTTCTCTTGAGGGGTCAAACGCGCATTGCAAGGTTATCGCGGGCGGTGAGCTTTCGGATAAAAAAAGCATGCATTTCCCGAACAAGCTTCTCATGCAGGAATATCTTTCCGAGCAGGATAAGGCGGATCTGCTTTTCGGAATTGAAAATCAGGTTGATTTTGTTGCTGCATCCTTTGTCTCTACAAAAAAGGATATAGCTTCCTTGAGGGAATTTCTTAATGCCAACGGCGGCGAGGATATAGATATAATAGCAAAAATCGAAAACCGCGCAGGCGTTGACAATATTGACGAAATTTGCGAGATAGCAGACGGAGTAATGGTTGCGAGAGGTGACCTCGGTGTTGAAATACCGTTCGTCGAGGTGCCCACAATTCAAAAATATCTGATAAAAAAATGCCGTCTTCTCGGTAAGCGCGTCATAACCGCGACAGAGATGCTCGAATCTATGATAACCAATCCGCGCCCCACACGCGCTGAAATTTCAGACGTTGCAAACGCCGTTTATGACGGCTCGTCGGCAATTATGCTCTCGGGCGAGACTGCCGCGGGCAAGTATCCCGTCTCGGCTGTGAAGAATATGGCTGAGATAGCCGAGTTTACAGAGCAGGGAATCGATTATAAAAATTGGTTCAGAACCACGGATTATAAAATAAGAAACAATCTTGACGCGGTTTCGCACGCTACCTGCTCAATGGCGATAGACGTCGGAGCAAAGTGTATTGTGGTTAATTCAAAAAGCGGCCGCACCGCCAGAATGGTCAGCCGTTTCCGCTCCCCGTGTGACATTATCGGTATGACTACCGATGAGCGCGCGTGGCGCAAGCTCAATTTAAGCTGGGGTGTTAAGCCCGTGCTCAGCGAGGAATACAACTCAATAGAGGTTGTTTTCTATCAAGCCTTTAAGTCAGCGGTTAAGGAGCTTTCGCTAAAATGCGGAGATAACGTCGTTTTGACGGGAGGGCAGATAAACGGCGCCCCCGGCAACACTAACACAATCAAAGTTGAAACTGTAAAATGAACATTGGTGAAGCTGTAAAATTTAGAATTTTAGACTTGCGCAAGCAAAACGATATAACTGTAAATAAGCTGTCTGCAATTTCGGGAAATCCCTTGATAAATAAATTTTTGATTATATAATAATGATGAGTGTGAATAGAAAAAAACGAGTTTAACGGCTATCGTGAGATTTCAATATTTAAGGACGGAATAACGTTATGAGATTTATAAACGATAATTTTATGCTGAAAACAAAAACAGCGAGGAAGCTTTACGCAATGGTAAAGGATCTTCCGATAATCGACTATCATTGCCATCTTGATCCCAAAATGATTGCGGAAAACTATAAGTTCAAAAACGCATTCGATCTTTTCCTCGGTGGCGACCATTATAAATGGCGTCAGATGAGAACGAACGGTATTGACGAGGAGCTTATTACGGGAGCAGGAGACGATTACGGGAAATTTAAGGCTTTTGCGCGTACAATGCCTCTCCTTATAGGAAACCCTCTTTATCATTGGACACACCTTGAGCTCAAGAGATACTTTGATATAGACGAAACTCTCTCTGAGGATACTTGTGAGATGATATGGAATAAGTGTAACGAGTGTCTCGCAAAGGATGAATTCAGAGCTCAGGAGCTTATCAAGCGCTCAAACGTTGAGATTGTCTGCACTACCGACGACCCGGCAGACACTCTTGAGTATCATGAGCGGCTTGTCAATTTCCCGACGAAGATTCTCCCCACCTTCCGTCCCGATAAGGCTGTTGAAATAAACAAGGAGACATTTATTCCTTATATTGAAATGATAGGCGTTAAGTCCTATGCCGAGCTTGAAGCCTGGATGAGAGCCAGAATTGTTTACTTTAACGATCACGGATGCAGACTTTCCGACCACGCTCTTGAGTACGTTCCTTACGGTGAGGGCGACCCCGTGTCAGCTTTTGATAAGCGTATGGCAGGCAAGGAGCTTACGAAAGAGGAGGTTGACTCCTTCAAATGCGGAATACTCAGAGTATGCGCCGAGGAATATAGCCGCCTTGGCTGGACTATGCAGCTTCATATAGGAGCTCTTCGTAATAATAACAGAAAAATGTATGAGAAGCTCGGAGCGGATACCGGTTTTGATTCTATCAATGACCTCTGTATCGCTGAGGCGCTCTCTGCATTCATGAACAGTCTCGAATATAACGACTGTCTTCCCAAAACAATTCTTTACACCTTAAATCCTAAGGATAATTACGTTCTCGGAACAATGCTTGGAAACTTCCAGAAGGCACCCACGCCCGGTAAAATTCAATTCGGCTCGGGCTGGTGGTTTAATGACCAGCGCGACGGCATGGAAGCTCAGATGCAGGCTCTTGCAAACCTCGGTATGCTTTCGAGATTCGTTGGAATGCTTACTGACAGCCGCAGCTTCGTTTCCTATCCCCGCCATGAGTATTTCAGAAGAATACTTTGCAACCTCATAGGCAAATGGGTAGAGGAAGGCGAGTATCCTGCTGATTACAAAGCGCTTGAAAAGATTGTTAAGGGCATAGCATACGAAAACGCAAAGAATTATTTTAATTTCTAACATAAAACACCGAGTTTCGCTGAAGCTCGGTGTTTTATATAGCTGCATCTATATTTTAACGTTAGATTTATTTACTATTCGTTTAATTGCTTCAAACGATTCGTCGCTTATTACGTGCTCAATTTTGCATGCGTCCGCGGTTGCCGTCTCGCTCGAAATGCCAATGCTTTCAAGAAAGGCCGTAAGGATTTTATGGCGCTCGTATATTTTTTCGGCAACCTCTCGTCCTGCATCGGTCAATCCAAGATAACCGTCCTTATTAACCGTGACGTAGCCTCCGTTTTTAAGAAGTCCGATTGCGCGGCTTACGCTTGGCTTTGAGAAATTCATATATTCGACAACGTCAATTGAGCGTACGTTTGGTGTGTCCTTCAATAAGACGTATATTGATTCAAGATACATTTCGCCCGATTCCTGTAAATTCATCTCTTTGCCCTTCGTTTATATTTATTGTTTATTAAAGTATATCATAAATAAAAAGAAAAATCAAGATGTATCTATATGCGTGTTTGTGCTTTTTGCACAACGGATTAGCATTTGCTAACTAATGCAGTTAACATGATTTTCTAAATTTAAAAAAATTATGAAAAAATTTTAAAAATATGTTGACAAACATTCAAAATTGATGTATAATTACGAATGGTTAGCAGGTGCTAACTCTGAGGCAGATATTACTTATGCAGCAGTTTTTTGCTGCGGAATGGAGATTTATATGACTCTGCGTGACGCTGAGGAAGGAAAAGAGTATATCATTCAAAGTATAAAAACGGATGACGAAGAGCTTAACGCTTTTTTGTTTTCACTCGGTTGTTATAGCGGAGAGCCTATTACGGTTATCTCCCGCAGAAGAGGCGGTATGACCGTATCTATTAAGGACGGCAGATATAATATAGATTTTAATCTGGCAGACGCCATTGTTTTAAAATAATTCGCTTTGCGAATTATTTTTTTGATACTTAGTTAGCGAAGGCTAACTTGAATTTATGCGAATTAGTTGATATATAAATCAGGAGGAATCTAAATGAGAATTGCACTTGCGGGTAATCCCAACAGCGGAAAAACCACGATGTATAATGCTCTGACCGGCAGGAATGAGAAAGTCGGCAACTGGGCGGGTGTTACCGTCGAAAAGAAGGAGCATCCAATCAAAAAAAGCTTTTACTCGGGAGAGGATACGCTCGTAGCGGTAGACCTTCCCGGCGCGTATTCAATGTCTCCCTTCACCTCTGAGGAGAGCATCACCAGCTCTTACGTAAAAAACGAGCGCCCTGACGCTATAATCAATATCGTTGACGCAACCAATCTCAGCCGCAGTCTGTTCTTCACAACGCAGCTGCTTGAGCTTGGTATACCTGTTGTTGTCGCGCTCAATAAGACCGACGTAAACCAAAAGAAAGAGAATAGAATAGACGCATCTGCGCTTTCCGCTCTTCTCGGATGCCCTGTGCTTGAGACTGTTTCAAACTCGGGAAAAGGTCTTGACGAAGTAATAAGCGCTGCGAAAGGCGCAGTCGGAACGACGCAGAAAGCTCCGTACGTACAGGGAAATATTGACCTGACCGACAAGGCGGCTGTAGAATCCGCGGACAGAAGGCGATTTGATTTTGTCAATCGCATTGTTAAAAAGGTTGAGACCCGTAAGATTCGCACGAATGAAAAAAATATTCAGGATAAGATAGACGCAGTGCTTACAAACAAGTGGGCGGGCATTCCGATATTCGCTGTTATTATGTTCGCTGTGTTCTGGATATCTCAGGCTGGTCCTGCCGTGTGGATTGCCGACCTTATCGGAGGATGGCTTCAAGCGGGGCAGGAGGCGATTGCCGACGCTATAGGCTCGGATAGCATATGGGCGTCAATTCTCGTAGACGGTATTATAGGCGGATTTATCGCCATCGTAGGTTTTTTGCCGCTTGTTATGGTTATGTATTTCCTTATAGCGCTTCTTGAGGATTGCGGATATATGGCTCGCGCTACCGTCGTTCTTGACCCTATATTCAAGAAGGTCGGACTTTCGGGCAAGTCGGTTATTCCGTTTATAATCGGCACGGGTTGCGCTATTCCCGGCGTTATGGCGTGCCGCACTATCAGAAACGAAAGAGAGCGCAGAGCGACCGCGATGCTCGCTCCGTTCATGCCTTGCGGAGCAAAGCTTCCGGTTATCTCACTTTTTGCAGGCGCGTTCTTTTCGAACTCCGCATGGGTCGGCGCGGCAATGTATTTCGTAGGTATTGTTATAATCTTCCTGTGCGCGCTTCTTGTAAACAGCATTACGGGAAACAGAGCGAAGAAGTCGTACTTTATTATGGAAATTCCCGAATACAAGCTTCCCAGCATTTTAAAAGCAGGAAAGTCTATGTGCCAGCGCGGCTGGTCGTTTATAGTTAAGGCGGGAACTATTATTCTTGTTTGTAACTTTGTAGTACACGTAATGAGCAACTTCGGTTGGAATTTTCGCGTTGTTGAAGATGCAGGCGACTCGATTCTCGCAACTATTGCTGCCCCTGTTTCTTACATAATCGCTCCCGTAATAGGTGTTGTTGCATGGCAGCTTGCCGCAGCAGCTGTTACAGGCTTCATCGCTAAGGAAAACGTTGTCAGCACCCTTGCGGTATGCTTCTCAATATCCAATCTCTTTGACCTTGACGAGCTTGCAATGGTAGAGGGCAGTGAGAGCGTTGTGGCGGCTACCTTTGGTATCTCCGGTGTGGCAGCGCTTGCATTCCTTATGTTCAACCTCTTCACGCCCCCTTGCTTTGCGGCAATCGGAGCTATGAACTCTGAGATTAAGAGCAAAAAATGGCTCTTTGCAGGTATCGGACTTCAACTTGCTGTGGGATATACGGTAGGATTTTTAGTGTTCTTCTTTGGGACGTTGTTTACTGGCGGAAGCTTTGGAAAGGCATGGATGCCTATTATCGGTTGGATTATAGTACTTGGTATAGCGGCTCTGTTTGCCTTCCTGATTATCAGAAAGAATATTGAACTAAAAAATGACGCGGTTCAAAGCTCAGGAAAAAAACCGAAACCGTAAACGTATAACGATGGAATAAAACTATGACAATTGGTGAAATTATTGCTATCGTCGCTGCGCTTCTTATAATATGCGGAGCCGTCATATATATAATCAAAGCAAAGAAAAGCGGGCAAAAATGCATAGGCTGTCCGTATAGCAAGACGTGCGGCTCAAAGACGGGCGGTTGCTCTTGCGGCTGCGACGGAGCTGAAAATAAAGAAAACGAAAAATAATCTCCTAAATACAGTGCGCATATTTTTATTTCTTCCGCATGCAATTTATCCGTATCATCTTTGGTAAGATATTTATAAAACGTGTTAATTTGATCGTGAAAAGTAATTATTATATGAATTTTGCGCTATATTCAGGATAATCACAAGTATGAGGAGAAAAACTGTGCTAAAAATGATTTTGGACTGGAAAATAGCGGCTGATTTTATAACAGACGCGTTTGTTGGAGCAGGTGTTCCGATTAATGAGTCTGTTTAACAGGAAATGATAAACGTAAGAAACGAGCTTGGTCTCACAAAATACGTATTCCCTCGGGAAAAGAATTAGTTAGAGGTGCAGAGAATGAATTACGCAGAGGAATCTTTAAAGAAGCATTATGAGTGGAAGGGTAAAATAGAGGTAACCCAAAGAGTTGACGTAAAGACGAAAGAGGATTTGTCTCTCGCTTATACTCCCGGAGTTGCAGCGCCTTGCCTTGAAATACAGAAGGACGAAAGCAAATCATACGAGCTTACAAGAAGGTGGAACACCGTTGCCGTTATAACCGACGGAACTGCGGTTCTCGGTCTCGGCGATATCGGACCCGTGGCGGGTATGCCGGTTATGGAAGGAAAGGCTCTTCTTTTTAAGACGTTCGGAGACGTTGACGCAATTCCTATTTGCATAAAGAGCAAGGACGTTGACGAGCTCGTTCGTACTATATATCTTATCTCGGCAAGCTTTGGCGGAATTAACCTTGAGGATATATCCGCTCCAAGATGCTTTGAGGTTGAAAGAAGACTTAAGGAAATATGCGATATTCCCGTTTTCCACGACGACCAGCACGGTACGGCGATAGTTTTAGGAGCCGCGCTCATCAATGCTCTTAAGGTTGTAAAAAAGGATATAGGCGGCATCCGTGTCGTAATAAACGGCGCGGGAAGCGCAGGCATCGCAATAGCAAACTTCCTTCTTAAGATGGGCGTTAGCGATATGATTTTGTGCGATAAGGCAGGCACACTTTACGACGGTAAGGAAGGTATGACCTTTGCTCAGGCGGATCTCGCAAAGGTTACAAACAAGGATAAGCTTGACGGAAATCTTGCCGACGCTATGCGCGGAGCAGACGTGTTTATCGGAGTTTCAGCTCCCGGTATCGTAAGTGAAGAAATGGTTAAATCAATGAACACGGGGGCTATTGTTTTCCCAATGGCAAATCCCGTGCCCGAGATTGCGCCCGACCTTGCTCTTAAAGCAGGCGCAGCTGTAGTCGGCACGGGAAGAAGCGACTTTATGAATCAAATAAATAACGTGCTCGCATTCCCGGGTATATTCCGCGGAGCGCTTGACGCGCGCGCAAGCGCTATAACAGAGGAAATGAAGCTCGCGGCAGCGTACGGTATAGCTTCTCTCGTGAGCGATGAGGAGCTGAGCGCGGAGTATATTATTCCCAAGGCGTTTGACCCGAGAGTTGGAAAGACTGTCGCAAAAGCCGTGTATGACAGCGCCGTTAAAACAGGAGTTGCAAGAATCAGCGTGAAATAAATCACGCCGAACTAAAACTAACAGAAAGGGCAGACATATAATATGGTTTGATTTCGTCTTGCGTGTTTGCTCTTTCAATTTGGTTCTCGGCATCAAATACCTCTGTTATTCATGCGGAGGCAAAGGATTAGGAATATTATAACAGTAATTTAGAGGTGCAAATAAAATGATGAAAAAAAGAATTTTGTCTTTTGTTTTACTATTGGCTGTAATAATTACAACGGTTTCATGCTCCGGAAAACCTGAAAATTTTCCTGTTGAACTTGGAAATCCTATAAAAATATCAGCCAGCAACTTACTCAATTCAGCAATTTACGGAACTGAGGATAGTAAAAAGCTCAAAAAACTTGTAGATATGCTTAATGCGTGTACCTACGAAAAGTATGAAAAAGAGCTTGAATTTGGCATTGATTATGAGTATGGACTATATAATCCTTGGTTGGTTACTTTTACTTATAAAAACGGTGACACTTTGTTTGTAAAAATATATCTTGAGGGCTATATGTATTATTCTTGTGAAACAAATGAAACCTCAGATATATACAAGGTCTACGGATTTGATAAGGAAATATTCTGCGACTCTATCGGACTTAGCACTTCATTTGTAAAAGATAATTAACTTAAATACGAAAAACTGAAACGAACAAGGAGCAGACTCGGTGTCTGCTCCTTGTTCTAATATTGGGAATCAGTAAGAAAAGTCATTGTTTTCTTCTTGATTTGTTTCCATATAATATTCTCCTTTATAACTTTCTGCATTACTGCAGCTCATACAAAAAATTTATCATAATTAAAGGTGTTTTTTAATAATTTTGTAAGCAATAGTCAAATAACGTAATTTAGGAATAAATTTGAAAATAAATTCTTTTTTACTTTACAAATCTTTAATTTAGTGATAGAATATCATAGTAAATAAAAAATGGAGACGTAAAAAGTGGTAAGAAGTTTATCAAAGGATTTTACTGAGGGAAATATAGCGCGGCAGCTGCTGCTCTTTTCTCTTCCGTTTATGGCGTCAAACGCTCTTCAGGTGCTTTACAGCACTATTGATATGATAATCGTGGGGCATTACGTAGGAACACCGGGTCTTTCCGCCGTATCGCAGAGCAGCCAGATAGTAAATTTCGCGACAATGGTGTGCCTCGGTTTCTCAAATGCGGGACAGGTACTGATATCTCAGGCTCTGGGAGCTAAGAAAAAGCGGGAGATGAATGACGTTGCGGGAACGCTCCTAAGCTATGTTCTGACGCTGTCTCTATTGCTTTCCGGCATTATTCTTGTCGCACGGGTAGCTATTTTGAACGTTATGAATATACCCGAGGAATCATATGATATGGCTATGGACTATCTTATCATATGCACGGGAGGTCTTATATTTACCGCGGGATATAATATGGTGTCCGCGGTGCTTCGCGGAATGGGAGACGCGAAAAGCCCGTTCATCTTTATCGGAATAGCTTCTGCTTTGAACCTTGTACTCGACATGCTTTTTACCGGTATTTTCGGTTGGGGAGTTGCAGGCGCTGCGTGGGCAACGATTATCGGTCAGGCTGTGTCGTTTATATTCTCGCTCTTTTATCTTTATAAGAAGAAGGAAGCCTTCGGATTTGATTTCAGACGGGAATGCTTTATTCCGAATAAAAAGTATATAGCTATGATAACAGGTCTCGGAATGCCTATGGCTATTCAGTCGGGATTTATAAATATCTCAATGCTGTTCGTTAACTCGCTGATAAATAAGGTTGGAGTGGTAGCTTCAGCGACGTTTGGCGTCGGTGTAAGAATTGACGATATAATAAATAAAATATCTCAGGGTATTCAATATGCCGCGATGCCGATGATAAGTCAGAATATAGGCGCGGGAGAACAAAAGCGCGCAAAGCAGGTCGTATATCGCGCGTGGGTTATCTCCGTCGTTTTGACTGCTGTATTTATGCTTCTTTATATCGGTCTTGGCAGGCAGCTGTTTATGATTTTCTCGGATGACCCGCTTGTTCACGATATGTCGAAGACATTTATTAAGGCTATACTCTGGATGTTCCCGGCGTTTGCGGTAATGCGCGGCACGGGTGCGTTCATTCAGGGAATCGGAAACGCAAAGCTCGGTATGGTTCTCGCGATTCTTGACGGAGTTGCATTGCGAATCGGACTTAGCTTCCTTTTTGGAATCGTACTTGATTTTGGATTCTTCGGATTTGTTCTGGGCTACGGTCTCGCGCCGTACGGATATGCAATTCCGAGTCTTATATATTTCCTTTCTGGAATCTGGAAGAAAAAACGCGCCCTTGCCGAGGATATATAAAGGTTTTAAGTCGCTGAGAGTTTTTAAAAAATACAAATTAAAGAGCTTAGTCAAAAAAATGGGACTAAGCTCTTTTTAATATTGGATTCTATTTTTAATGAGCCAAGGTATATGATTACAAGATTTTATGGTGTGAAATTTTTGTGAATAGCGTTGAATATGTGTTTTTTAGTGCAAATACTGCATTGTGTGCTACAAAGATTTTTAGCAAAAAAGAGCTTAGGCTTCAACATAAAGTATATAAAATACATGCCGCGCATATAATTTTTTAAAGTCACAGTAGTACCGCTGCAAAAACTTCGCAAAAACTTTTTTATAATTCTTCGAAACCCCTTGACAAAATCAAATTGCTCTGCTATAATATTATAGCATTCTAAATACGGCGCCATAGCCAAGTGGTAAGGCACGGGTCTGCAAAACCCTTATCCCCCAGTTCAAATCTGGGTGGCGCCTCCAAGAAATTCCGAAAGCATCCGCTTTCGGAATTTTTTTTCCAAGCCGACGAAGGAGGCTTGGTATGTAATCAACGCGCTTGCGCGTTGTATGTAATCGTGACGGAGTCGCGCATGGT
>JAZQKG010000097.1:0-6505 GCA_045542035.1 Eubacteriales bacterium
TGTTGATTATCTTACCGTGACCCATCTTTATCATAGTGGGAAGAACTGCCTTTGATACGATGAAGGGAGCGTTAAGGTCAACGTCGATAACCTGTCTAAACTCGGAAGCCTTCATCTCTATCATAGGAATTCTCTTAATTATACCCGCATTGTTTACAAGGATGTCGATATTTCCAACTTCCTTTTCTATCTTAGCTACAAGCTCGTTTACAGCATCCTCATCGGTAACGTCGCAAACGTAACCAACAGCGTCGATCCCTGCTTCCTTGTAGCTTGCAAGTCCCTTGTCAACGAACTCCTGCTTCAAATCGTTAAATACTATTTTAGCGCCTGCTCTTGCCATTCCCTTTGCAATAGCGAAGCCTATACCGTAGGATGCGCCCGTAATGAGAGCAACCTTGCCTTCAAGGCTGAAATTTTTTGTGTCTGCCATTGTGATATCTCCTTATGTATTATAATTATCTCAATTCCTTGGTTTCGATATGGTCCATATCGGTGAATTCCTGGTTCTCACCGCACATAGCCCAAATGAACGAATAGTTCTTTGTTCCGACGCCCGAGTGAATAGACCAAGAGGGTGAAATTACAGCCTCCTCGTTATGCATAACGATATGTCTTGTCTCCTTGGGCTCGCCCATCATATGAAATACAGCGTCGTCAGCGTCCATATCAAGATAGAGATAAACCTCCATACGTCTGTCATGGGTGTGGCAAGGCATGGTGTTCCAGTTAGAGCCAACCTCAAGCTCGGTAAGACCCATAGCAAGCTGGCAGGACTTCATAACCTCGGGGTGTATGTACTGATTGATAACTCTCTTATTGCAATCCTCAACCGAGCCGCAGGGAACCTTGCGCGCCTTTGTGATGTCTATCTTTGTGATAGGATACTCTGTGTGAGCGGGGCAGGATGTCATATAGAACTTCGCGGGAGCCTTGGGGTCAACACTCCGGAAGAGAACGTCCTTATGTCCCTTACCGATATAGATACCGTCGCGGGGATTCATCTCGTAGGTCTCACCGTCAATAGTGATAATACCCTTGCCGCCGATATTGATGCATCCAAGCTCGCGGCGCTCAAGGAAATACTCGGCTGCAAGCTCCTTGCCTGCTTCGAGCATAAGTTCTTCCATAACGGGCATCATTCCTATAACTATAATTCTGTCGGTGTGGCTGTACACCATTCTTATATTATCCTTTGTAAAGAGGTTCGCTATGTGGAATTCCTCTCTGAGTCTGTCGGTAGTATAATACCGTACGTCCTTTGCGTTAGAAGCGTCTCTTACTTCCATTCTTTCTATCTCCTTTTTAATATATTTACCGTATACTTGAATCTGTGAAAGCGCCGCAAATGAGAGCGAGCCGTCCTCAAGACGCTGCTGCTTAAAGCCGGTAAGCTTTACGAACTTAGTTATCTTAGGCTCAAACTCAAACGTCTGCCCTTCTTTTGTTCCTGCAAGGTCGCAGTGAATTTTCGATCCGTCGGAGAATTCAAGGTCTGCTTCCTTCCAATATGTATCATGCGGGAAATCCGCGCGCAAAAATATAGTTACGCGGTTAACCTCGGTGTCGCATCCGAAGCAAACCTCAAACTCAAGGTCCTCTCTGAGACCTCCGCCCCAGGAATGAAAGGGATAGTTTCCGTGACCCTCGTTATTCGTGACGCCGTCTATAGCATTGCGCTCGAAGAAGCAGGGACTTTCCCTCGTTACGAAATTCGCAACCGCATGGGGAAAATACTTGTGAACATTATGCCTATCGTGAGAGTTGAGCGAAATTTCTCTCTCGCCGAAAACCTCGGCGTCGGTGGGCTCGGAGCATATTATTCGGTGGCTGTCGCCCTCAAAGGCTCCGGGAGCGTAGCATGAAACGCGCTCGCTATCAAAGGGAATTCTGAATTCAAACGTCTTATTTGGCAGATAAACTATCGAATCGCCGAGAAACTCGTCAAGCTTGATTTTTACAAACTCGGTGTAATCGGTGTCTATGCGCCATTTATCACCCGGCTCGTATTCGCCGCTGTAACGAACGTCTATCTCCTCGCCGTAAGCCTTGAATTTACATTCGCCCTTATCATTTAAAAGCTTTAAATTAATAATAGTAATCACCTCTTTATGTTAATAATACCATATTTATCCGAATAAATCAACCGCTTTTTAAAATTTTAGCTATAAAATTCATTCGGCTTCTTTAATCAAAAGCTATTGAAATAAAAAATGTTATGTGATAAAATATTATTATATAACGTTCTGGGAGGAGATGACTATATGAAAATTTATTTTCGCGCCGTAATGCGCCTGTTTTTGTGGCTATTACTTTCCTTTTTGCTTTTCTTTATAGTCACCTCTCTCATGAGAGTAATATACTCTGATCTTCATGTGCGGTTTGGGGATAGGTTTCCGACATACAGTCCCGTAACCGATAACGATAAATATCTTGAATTTGAAAAGAATCTTTCGCTATGCGCATCGGCTGCGGTTTTCTTCATATTCTCCATTATCGCGACGGTTTTCGACAACGAGCGCTACGAGCATATGATAAAAGAAACCGATGGGCTTTATACAATAAAAAATGGGGTACGCATATATTCAAAGCGTTACGCGGCGGCGGATATACTTGCGTCACTTATCGCGATTCTTCCGCTGTTTCTTATGACGCTCATCAGCTTTCCGAAAACAAACATAAGATTTCTTCTCGCGCTTGAGGAATGGCTCACGGGATTCCTCGTCTGTCCTCTTTCCTTTGTCAACAATTTTGGATTTGTATTTGGTTATGCTATCTCCGCGGCAGTTATACTTACAGCGAAGATTCCATCAGCGGTAATAGGTCTCAGAAGATGGCGGGGACTTTGGCTCTCCGACGTTGAAAACTGATAAGGCAGGTGATTAAATTGAGTTTTATTGAAACTATCATTTTTATCATTATTGCAGTTATCCTTTTCAAAATTGCCCATCTTACGTCTAAACGAATTAAAGGTGTATACATAATTCTAAGGCTGAAAAAGGAATGCGAAGCGAAAATTCGCTTTTATCGCTTTCCGCTTTCCTCATTTTTCAGGCTGACAAAAAAGCCCGACCTCTCGGTCGAGCTTGGAAACAGACTTTATTTAATAAGATTCATAAACGGAAAAAGCAGATTTAAGTACCTGCATTTTGCATCCGAGGAATTTTTCGTTACCTACTCAAAAGCAATCTTTACGCTTGGCGGATTTCTTCATATCAGAGGAAGGTACAGAATAACCGAGAATGCAGGATTTTCAACTACCTCGCGCCGCTCGGTAAAAATTCTTCCGAAGCTTGAAGTTCCACAGGAAATCAAGTATTTGTGTGAGAGCAAAGAAAAATCGGTGATACCCGTGTTAATTTTCAGCCCTGCGCCGCGTGAAATAAGCTACATTGCGGAGAAAAAAACCTCCGTAAAGTCCGCCTACTTTGGCGACAGAATGTTTGGCGCGATGCTCTTCTCCCCGAATTCCTTCGTTACTTATGCGGACAGAGTTAAAAGAGAAAGCGAGCTTTACGAAAAGAGTATTTCACGAAGCTCAGAGACGTCATTCAGATAATAGTCGCAATTTTTTCTCATAAAGGCTTCTGTTTCGGGAACGTCATACGCCCAGCCTGCCGCGGCAAAGTCAACTCCCGCCCCGCGCGCCATATCGTAACCCGGCTTTAAGTCGTCAACGACGATTATCTCCTCTTTTGAAAGACCGTATTTTCCCATAAGGTCGAAGATGGTATACGGGCTCGGCTTACGCTGCTCATCAGGCAAATCCCAGGAATAAATTATATCGGGCATAGGAAGCCTGTTATATTCAAAATCCCTTTTTATATACTTCATAAGAGAATGAGAATCAACGGCAATAATTCCGCCCCGCGCGCGAAAATCGGTGATTATCTCCTTTATTCCCGCATACGATGTCGGGATGTGGTTTTCAACGTATCCCGCCCAAAAATCAATCTCTCTTTTCACCTCGGCATCGTCCATTCCGAGCTCATCGCGAAGGATAGAGGTTATGCCGGGGTGAAAGTTTTTTATAAGATAGGTCTCAAGGTCCCATTCGCAAACAAGGTGGGGCCGTGTTAATTTCAGATACTCAACGAAGCAGGGGAAATGAATTTCCGCAGTACTGCTAACCACCGTGTCGTCGTGGTCAAGCACAAGGCATTTATAATTCATCTTTTTTATCCTTCAGGTTTAGAAATATAACTTTCGGAGTATTCAGGGAGCAATCGCTCTTCTCAACCGTAAGAGTCTTACCGTGAGTAAGAAGCTCCCATTCCTCTCGGCTTCCGCCATAAGATATCTCCGAAAGAGAGTCGCAGGCTGAAAAGATATCATCATCCTCTATTTCGGCAACCCCCTTAGGTATAGCAATTCTTGAAAGCGATGAGCAGCCTGCAAAAGCATCAAATCCGATGCTTCTGACGCCCACCGGAAGTATTACCGACTTCAAAGACGAGCAGCCTTTAAACACCCGCCTGCCGATTTTAGTCAGCCTTGCCGGCATATCCACGGTTATGAGTGAGCGGCAGCCTTCAAAGAGAGACTCGTCAAGAAGACCCATATTATCAGAAAGCTTTACCGCTTCAAGTGAAAAGCAGGATGCGAAAGCATTAAATTCTATAAGAATACAGCTGTCGGGAACAGTGATATCCGTTAGGTTGAAGCAATAGGCAAACGCACCTGCGCCTATCATAAGAACAGACTCCGAAATCTTTACACGGGTAAGGGATGCGCACGCCTCGAAAGCTCCCTCGCCAACTCGCTTAACGCTGTCCGGCATGATAATTCCCGTGAGAGACGGACATGAAGAGAATGCCTCATCCTGTATCTCTTCAAGTCCGAAATTCATCTCTACTTTTTTAAGGTTTTTACATCCCGCAAAAGCGCAAACAGATACTGTTTTAAGAGTCTTAGGAAAGTACACCGCCTCAAGATTTTCAAAATCACGGAAGGCGTTTTCCGCTATCTCCTCTATTCCCTCGGGAATATGCACTTCCCTGTTTTCTGCCGTATCCTCGTAGCTTCCCGAAAAGACAACCTTTAATTCTTCTGTTTTTTCTTCATTCTTCATTTTTTAGTTCTATTACCCAAGCTTTGCAAGAGCCGTTGTAAGCGCCTCACGGGTTTCAAGGTATTTTTTAAGTTTAGCGCGCTCTCCGTCGATAACCTGAGCGGGAGCTTTTGACACGAAGCCTTCATTTGAAAGCTTCTTTTCTATTCTCTCGATTTCGGAGTCGTTCTTTTTCATCTCGGCTGTGAGTCTTGCTCTTTCCTTTTCGAAGTCTATAACCTCGGAAAGAGGAATGTAAAGACTGCCCGCGTCGGTAGCTATCATAACAGCGTCGTCAGACTCGTATTTATCAGTGAGAATAACCTCTGAGGCAGACGCAAGCTTTTCAAGAATCTTCTCGGTCGCCTTGAATGTTCCCTCATATTTCGTTACAACGTAAAGCTTCGCCTTCTTTGACGGAGGAACGTTCATCTCAGCGCGGCGCGCTCTTACCTGAGTTATGCAGGTGATAATTCTGTCAACGTCGTCCTCAGCCTCGGCATAATTCATATCCTCGCTGTATACGGGGTATGAGGATATCATTATCGACTCGTCGCTGTGCGGAAGCGCCTGATATATTTCCTCTGTGATAAACGGCATATAAGGATGAAGAAGCTTAAGTATATTGGTAAGAACGTATACGAGTACTCTCTTTGCGGTGAGCGCCGCGGGCGTGCCCGCCTCAAAGGTACGGCTCTTCGCCATTTCTATATACCAGTCGCAGAAAAGGTCCCACGTGAACGAATAAATCTCACCAAGGGCAACTCCAACCTCGTAATTTTCTATATTGTCGGTGACTGTTTTTATAAGCTTATTAAGTCTTGAAAGAATCCATTTATCCTCTATGGTAAGCTCTGACTCATCAGGTAGCTTAAGAAGCTCCTCATCCGACTCGGTAAGGTTCATAAGCACGAATCTTGACGCGTTCCAAAGCTTATTCGCGAAGTTTCTCGCCGCCTCAATCTTCTCGTCTGAGAAACGCATATCATTTCCGGGAGCGTTACCCGTCGCAAGAGCGAATCTAAGCGCGTCAGCGCCGAACTCCTCAATAACTTTAAGCGGGTCAATACCGTTACCGAGAGATTTTGACATCTTTCTTCCCTGCGCGTCTCTTACAAGGCCGTGAATAAATACGGTTGAAAAGGGCTTTTCGCCTATATGCTCAAGTCCCGAGAATATCATACGCGAAACCCAGAAGGTAATGATATCATATCCGGTTACGAGAGTATCCGTAGGATAGTATCTCTCAAGGTCCTCAGTTTTATCCGGCCAGCCGAGAAGTCGGAGGCCAAGCGGTCTTAGGAAGACAATGTCATAAATCAACTCCTTGGCTCACAGAACGACATGGCTACGATCCGACTTATCATACGCGAAACCCAGAAGGTAATGATATCATATCCGGTTACGAGAGTATCCGTAGGATAGTATCTCTCAAGGTCCTCAGTTTTATCCGGC
>JAZQKG010000098.1:0-39357 GCA_045542035.1 Eubacteriales bacterium
AAAAATACTTAAGTATTTTTCTCCTAAGCTGCAAAAATTATAACCGATAAAGCACTTGGAATAGCAAATAAAACAAAAAAAATAAATAATAGGAGTTTATTATGAGAACAGCATTTTACGAATGTGACATTACACCGCCGCTTGGCGGCTTTATGTGGGGTTATTATTCCCCAAAGAGAATCGCCATGAACGTTCACGAAAGACTTTACGCACGCGCCGCAGTTGTTGAAGATGAAGGAAATATTGCTGCGTTTGTTACTGTCGACACCTGTGTTATCCCCCCCGAAATGCACGACATAGTAACAAAAAGAATCGAAGAGTACACAGGAATAAAACCCGATAGTGTTTGTATATGCTCTGACCATACTCATCTAGGAGCTCCCGTATTTGACGGTCCTGAGGTAAACGCATATGCTGACGATACGTATAAGGACGTATTTTTCAGACTTTGCGCAGATGCTGTTATCCTCGCCTATAAGCGACTTGACGATTCAACCGCAAAATTCGCAAAGACGGAGATTAAGGGCTACTCCTATATCAGAAATTTCGTAACGAAAGACGGTAAGTACGTTAACCAATCAAGAAATTCTGAAATAATTTCTGAACTTGACGAAGCTGATTATGAGCTTCCTATTATCTATTTCGAGCGCGAAGGCAAACCTATAGGCGCAATAATTTCATTTGCGCTTCACCAGGATACAACAGGTATTAAAGACCTTGGATATACCGGTGACTATTCCTGCATTTTATCAAAGAAGCTCAAAGAAAAATACGGACAGGATTTTGTAACCGTATTTCTTATAGGTACTTGCGGAGATATTAACCACTTTCCGAGAAACAAGGACATTCCGATTAAAGAATATAAAGAAATCGGTGACGCTCTCGCCAAGGCGGCAATCGAGCTTTACGATAAGGCTGAACCCGTTGGAAGCGGTGTCAGCGTAATAAAAGAATTCGTTGAAATTAAACGCAGACCTTTTGAATTCAGCGAACAGCAAAAGGAAGTTTCCAGACTAATAGATAACGGCGGCGTTATGCGCGCTCGCAATATGCTGTTTTATATTTCTTCTAATCCTCCCGAAACATCAAGTCTTGCCGTTCAGGGTATAAAAATCGGAGACGTTTTCATCGCTGCTCTTCCCGGTGAAATATACGCTACGTTCGGCAAACAAATTAAAGAGGCTTCTCCGTTTGCAAAAACAATGGTTGCCGAGAACTGTAACAGCTACTGCGGATATATTCCTTCTCATAAGGCGTTTGAAGAAGGAAGCGACCTTTACGAAAGTTCTCTTTGCTATCACAGCTGCCACGTTCCCGAAGCAGGAGATATTTTGGTATCAAAAGCTTTGGAATTTGCAAACAAGCTTAAAAAATAATACCACTTACATATTGCTTGACATATTTTGTTTTTTATGATAAAATGTTTAGGGCAATAAAAGGGGTGTTGCCAAGGCAACACCCCAATAATAATTATTTAATTAAAGAGCTTTTACTATTTTTTCGGTGTCTGCCGCAATTACAAGCTCCTCATTGGTGGGAATCATGTAAACTGCAACGCGGGAATCATCTGCTGAAATCTTAACAGGATCTCCCGAATGTCCGAAATTATTTCTCTCCTTATCAAGCTTTACGCCAAGATATTCAAGACCCGAAAGAGCCTTTTCGCGAATGAAAGGAGAATGCTCACCGATACCTGCGGTAAATACTATTCCGTCAAGTCCGCCCATAGATGCAGAATACGCGCCGATGAATTTCTTTATCTGATAGCAAAGCATATCGTAAGTAAGAGCCGCTCTTTCGTTACCCTCATTTAATGCTTTTTCAAGGTCACGTGAGTCGGAGCTTACTCCGCTTATACCGAGAAGACCGCACTGCTTATTCATATAAGCGTCCATCTCTTTGGGAGTGAAGTTCTTTTTCTCCATAATGAAAGGAACGATAGCAGGGTCAATGGCTCCGCATCTTGTACCCATCATTATACCGTCAAGAGGAGTAAAGCCCATCGACGTATCAACGCACTTACCGTCTTTTACAGCTGTAATTGACGAGCCGTTTCCTATATGGCAGGTAACAAGCTTCTTACCCTCTGCGCTGCCGCCCATAAGCTTAACCATCTCACCGCTAACGTATCTGTGTGAGGTTCCGTGAGCGCCGTATCTACGTACACCGTACTCTTCATACATATCGTATGTAACACCGTACATATATACCTCTTTGGACATCGTCTGATGGAAGGCTGTATCAAATACAAGAACCTGAGGTGTTTTAGGCATAACAGCAGTACATCCCTTGATACCCATAATATGCGCGGGTGTGTGTAGAGGAGCGTATGCAACGCACTTTTCAAGAACAGCCATTACCTCATCGGTAACAAGCATTGATTCGGAAAAGAAAGGACCGCCATGGACAACTCTGTGTCCGATAGCCTCAATTTCATCAGGCGACTTAATACAACCAACGTTTGCGTCAAGAAGCGTGTCTACGACAAGCTGAATTGCTTCGGAATGGTTTGCAAGATCGGTTTCCTTTGCGTATTCATCCTTACCGCTTGTCTTGTGACTGATTTTTGAACCTGCGATTCCAATTCTCTCGCAGTTACCTTTTGCAAGTACTGAACCTGTGTCAGTATTAAAAAGCTGGTATTTGAGAGAACTTGAACCCGCATTAACAACTAAAACTTTCATTATTTATCTCCTTTTGCCATTTTATTTTAGTTTACTATACTATTATACAACAAACAAATCAAATTATCAACACCGAATTGTAATTTTATTAAAATTTTGGAGGTCCTTTTATGAAAACGGTTGCTATAATAGCTGAATACAATCCTTTTCACACAGGACACGAATATCAAATTAATAAAATAAGAGAAGAATTTGGTCAAGATACGAGAATTATAGCCATTATGAGCGGTAACTACACTCAGCGCGGAAGTATCGCTATAATGGATAAATCAACAAGAGCTGAATGCGCAGTAAGATGCGGAGTAAATCTTGTTTTAGAGCTTCCCTTCCCATTTTCATGTTCGAGCGCGGAATTTTTCGCTAAAAGCGGAGTCTATATCGTATCAAGACTCGGTGTCGTTGATATTCTGTCTTTTGGAAGTGAGCTTGGAGATATAAATAAACTTGAACTGATTGCAGCAAATATAAAATCAAAGCATTATCAGGATATATTGTCCGAATTAATTAATGCATCAAGCAATAAAAATATTGGATACCCTGCGCTTTGTGAAAAAGCCTACAAATTGCTCTGCGGCGAAGATATAACCTCTGACTTTTTTACTTCAAATAATATACTTGCTATTGAATATATAAAAGCTCTCTCTCTCCTTGGTACAACTATCAAAGCGCATACAATAAAAAGAGTCGGAGCTGAGTATTCTGAGAATAAAATTACAGGCGAAGCTCATCAAAGCGCAAGTGCAATACGAAATTTGATGCTGATTAATTTCGATTCTGCCATTGAATATATTCCGAATGACGCAAAAAACACTGTTTCATCAGCTTACATGAACAAGCACATGCCATGTGTTGAGGACAAATTATCCTCAGCGGTCATATCCCATTTCAGATTAAATTCTCCTAAAGCGCAAATACACGATGCCGACGGAGGTTTATATAACCGCTTACAAAACGCAAGTTTTGAAGCATCAACAATATCCAAATTAACAGAAATTGCCGACACAAAAAAATACACCTCATCAAGAATCAGACGCGCAATCTGGTATTCATTCTTTGGCGTTACCTCCTCCGAAGTAAACAAATTACCTCATTACACGCAGGTTCTTGCTATGGATAATGTCGGCAAGTCAATCCTGAAAGACGTAAAGAAAAAGACGGATTTCCATGTTGTCACAAAACCGTCGTCTTATGATTTCCTTTCTGAGACAGCAAAGGCGCAAAAGGAACTCAGTGACAAAGCCGATTCGGTTTTTCAGCTAACAAAACCAAAAACAACTTACGGAAACCTATCGCTTAAAACCAGTCCGTTTGTTTTAAAATAGGTCGATATCTTAACAGTATCGTCTTTTGTCGAAGCTATTTACATATCCCTAATACTTTGATATCATTATATACGAAACTGGACAAGCAAACCGTCAATTTCAAATAAAGCGAAAGGAGTTATACTAATGTTAAACGCAAACGGCGTTGATTCTGCGGAATTTCTTGAGTATAAAGGAAGACCGCTCGTACGTAAAGACAATGATATTTACTACGGTGATTTGTCAGAAAAGTATCATGTTTTTATGATGATAATGGCTGAAAAGCCTTCTTCAAACGGAACAGATATTCCGTCCACCATTATGGTTCAGCTTATGGCTAAGGATGCAAGAATTCCCGAAAAGCAAACCATTTCGAAGAGCCTTACTGATGCGCTTGAAACCGCAGACGCATGGCTTAAAAGATATAATAAGTAAGACAACTGATTGTCAGCGTGCGTATTGATGCACTAATCAATATGCAAGGAGGTAAAAAATGAAATCGTCTAAAATGAACAGTCTTCAAAGGCTGGTCTCTTTTATTCTGATTGCCATTCTTTTAATTTGTACAGTAGGCTTTGCGGCTAACGGATGGCAATCCACAAATGATGACCCGGATAGCGGTGAAGTTGGTGATTCAACCGACAAAACCGATGAAAATACAGACGGGATTTCTCCGCCGTCAGATAATAATTCAAATAACAATCCCGGCGGAGATTCTACACAAAATCCCAACGAAAACGAAATACCCGATGAACCCATCATAGAGCTTCCCAAATATAAAAGTCCTATAACAGGACTTGAGATTTCAGAAGAAGCCGCATTTACAACACCTGTTGGCTTCGTTCTTAATCCCGCGATGCCGCTCTACGGTATATCGGATTCAGACCTTACGATTGAATTCCCAATAGAAAACGGAAACACGCGTATTCTCTCTTACACAACGAACTCAAGCTCACTGTGGAAGGTAGGCTCACTTGCTCCTACACGAGCATTTATTTCCTCATCATCAAACTTTTTTGGAGGAATAGTCGTTTCATACGGTAATGACGATATCGTGAAATACAGCGTTTGGGATACGTCAAAAATTGACCTTGATATTTCAAAAATTTCAGAATGCTACTATATTGAAAATACGTTATACGTATATACAAGTAAGGAGCTCGTTGATTTGGCTAAGCAAAAATCCCCCATGCTAAACACGTCCGCGTATAAAACCGCTCCATATCTTTTAAATGATGCAGATGATGATATTCTCGGAACGACAAAAGCATCATCGGTAATACTTCCATTTTCAAATTCAAATGAAACAGAGCTATATTATTCAGAATCAAGCAATCAGTACCTATATTTCAAGTCAGGAAGCCGCAAGGTTGATATGCTTAACGGAAAGAACATATCCTTTACAAACATATTTGTTCTTTTTTCCAATGCTACTACATACGAAAAATCAAGCGGAACAGAGCTTGTAATGGATACAACAAGCGGTGGCGCGGGATACTATATATCTAAAGGATATATGACGGAAATAAGATGGTCGGTTGATGAAAACGGCTCTCTTGAATTTAAAACCTTAAAAGGTGAAAAGCTCACCGTAAACAAAGGAAACGCTTATATAAGCTACTACAAAGCGTCAAACTCATCAAAAGTCACTGTCGCATAAAAATACCCCCTTGCAAAAATTACTTGCAAGGGGATTTTTGTCGTTTAAGCGTATAAATTACCTGCGCTTTCAAATAATACTATTGCACGCTTTTGTAAGCTTAGAATGATAATACAGGAGAATATATAGATGAAAGCAACAGGAATTGTCCGCAGGATTGACGATCTTGGAAGAGTTGTTATTCCCAAGGAAATACGGAGAACCATGCGTATAAGAGAAGGTGATCCTCTTGAAATATACACAGACAGAGACGGTGAGGTTATTTTCAAAAAATATTCACCGATTGGCGAGCTACACGCATTCGCGTCAGAATATGCTGACACACTTCAAAAAACAGCGGGAATGCCGATATTTATTTGCGACAGAGATGCTATAATTACAGTTTCAGGCGCATCAAAGCGTGAATATATCGACAGAAAAATTTCACATGCACTTGAGGAAATAATAGAGTCACGCACACTCTATATGAGAGGAAGCGGACGTGAAACTATTGCGCTGACAGATGACGGAGGACATTACGTAAGCTGTGCGATGCCTATACTTGCTGAGGGAGATATTATAGGATGCATCGTTTCGGCATGGCAATATGATATGCCAACAACAGATAAAATAGCTGACAGTATTGAATCAAAACTTATTCAAACCGCCGGAATTTTCCTTGGAAAACAAATGGAAAGCTAAAAAAAGACGTAAATTCAGAAGAAAGCTATAAATCTGAATTTACGTCACTTTTTTAATATAAATATTTTTTCGAAATATTCCATATTGCGTCTGATTTGTCTTTTACATAAGAAATGTTTTTATCGAGTTTTATTTTAGCTTTATTAAAATTATTATATGCCTTTTTGTCTATTCTATGAATATCGCTTCCAAGTGCTATTACTAAGCCTCTATCTATCCAATCAAACAGATGCTTCGGCTTAATAAGCTTCGTAAATGATGATGCATTAAGCTGCAACTTCGCACCGATAGATATATATTTTTCAACAATCGATTTATCATATCTGTCAGCGTGAGCAATAATAACGCTTAATCCGGATTTTATTAATTCATTTACCGACTCCACGTGAATTTCCGAATGCTCAGAAAAAGGAAGTTCAATAAGAATAATATCCGTACCTAAAATACAAAGTTCATTTATTGTTTCCATCTTATGAATATTTTTGCAAAGCAAGACCTCAGCGCCAAGTCTGATTTCAGGCATATCCCCCTGTAAAGAGGATTGCAAGTACTTGAATGCTGAGTTTCTACGCTTTAAAAAGTCTTCCACAGTATGTCTGTGCGGATAAAAATGAGGAGTAACAACTATCCTTGTTACTCCTGCACTTTTTGCTAAATTTAACTGTGCAATCGACACATCCAAGGAATCTGAGCCATGGTCAGCTCCGGGAAGAATATGCGAATGAAAATCCACAAGATCAAATTCAGTATTATTAATCATTTTTACCGTACCCGTCGTAACCGTAGCCATACTGACCGTAATGTCCGTATTTGCCGTATTTACCGTACTTTCCGTATCTGCCACTGCCCTTAGGATTTACACCCATAAGAACAACGCCAAACAGTTGACCGCCAACCGAGCTGAGAGTTTTTTCTGCTGCAGCAAGAACGTTTATATTAGAATAATCGGCTCTTGTTGAAAGAATATAACCGTTTATTCTGCCTACAAGCAACGTAGCGTCTGAAACAATGTTTATAGGCGGTGTATCAATAATAATATAGTCGAATTTTTCTTCACAAGACTTGATAAGATTAGTCATCTTATCCGAGTTAATGAGACCTGCAGGATTAGAGATTTCTCCGCCGGCAAATAGAACAGAGAGACCGCGAATATTGGTTTCTATAATATTAGGCGAATCCATGTGTCCAATAAGATATTCTGACAGACCTATTTTAGAATCATATGCTTCGGGGAAATTATTAAAAAGCTTTGCTATGCTTGGACTGCGCATATCCATATCAATAAGCAAAATCTTTTTATTGTCAAAATTATGCGCAAGTGTGATTGCCAAATTTATAGAAACATAGCTCTTTCCTTCACCTGGCATACCGCTCGTTACAGCAATCTTCTTGCACTTATCAACTATAGGAAGATATATAACGTTTGTTCCAAGAGCGCTAAACGCCTCCTTAACAGCAAACGGTGTATGATCGTTTATAATTCTAAGCGAATCAACAGCTTTACTGTCATGTACCTTTTGCTTTTTAAACAGCACTGTTCTCTGCCTCCTCTATCCTCTTTTGAGTGATTTGCTGGTCAGGTATAACACCAAGCACCGGGAAATCAAAATTATCTTCTATTTTCTTTTTATCGTGAATCGAAACGTCAAGCACAGACACGAGCCAAATAACGACAGCAGCTAACACGGCACCGCCAAGGAATCCAATCAATGCATTCCTAACCGTGTTCTTACTGTTTGCGTTAGCTAATTTCGCAGGCTGAATAATACTAATATTAAGCGCGTTGGGGATGCGTGTTATTATCACACTCGGAGCAATACTCTCCATTGCTTGAGCCAGTGCAAACGAAAGCGCTTGATTATAAGTCGTAAATGAAATAGCAAATGTTCCGTTAACCTTATTTGTAAAAGAAATCGCATTACGAAGATATGCTGTAGTAAGATTCATGTTTGCATACTCTGCCGGCAGTTTTGAAATAACCATACCCAAAACATCGTCAGACTTAAGAACAATTTCATATATCTCAAGCATCTCGTGAGCTGCGGTAATATCACCCGTCGTCGCGCTTTGATCGGTTCTGTATACGTATAAAGTAGATGATGAGGTATACGTGTCCTTCTTGATAAACATAGAAAAACCGCCAAGCGCAATTGCCAAAACAAGAGCAACAACGGCAATTATCCAAAGCTTAGGTATAAATATATTTGCCAAGTCTTTTAAAGTTATTTCTTTATTTTTGTTTTCCATATTTCCTTACCATAATATTTATTTTATTCTTAGATATTATACTATATACTTAATGTTTTGTCAAGGCAAAATTCAATATTATTTGACAAGAAGAAAAGATTTTTAAAAATATTTAATTTAATTACAAAAAATGGCAGTCGTAGGCTGCCATTTTTGTAATTTATGAAGCAATAGAATTTTTATTTTGAATTACACCGTTATCGTAAGCGGTCTTAGTCCAATTAATCTCACTGCAAAATTCAGCTTTGAAAATATCGCCTGTGTGAAGAATGTTCATATTATATACGTTCTCACCCTCAGAAATTCTGACGATATCACCGTTTTCTACCGTGTAGTTTGTACCCATAACGCCATACTGAAGAAGATTTCTCAGATACGTATCTGTATTTATAGCGTAAATAATCTTCATCGCGCGGTCGTTATACTTGGCTTCAGTGTTAACGATTGCAAATGCCGATGAGAATACTTCTTCCGTTGTAGCTGTAGGCTGTTTTATAATATTACAGAAGTTGCCATTTGCCTCAAGTTCAGCTCTGAGCTCATAAGGGCCGCTAATTTCATAGACAAGCTCATCAGCATTGTAACCTGCCAAAGACATTTCTTCTTTAAGAGCAACAGCATCCTCAAGCGACTTATAAGCCTTCAATTCATTTGATGGATAATGAAGAGTCTGATGCGCAACCTCCTCGTCTATTACAAGATAGGTGTACTCATCAACAACGTGATTGTTAGGTACTGTATAGAGCTTGTTGTTTTCACCAAGCTTAGAAGTCTGGATAAGTGAATCTGCAATCTGAGTATTAAGTCTACCAAAGTCACGTGACGCAAAATAAGCAGAAAGATCTGCAAGCTTAGTATCTGCATCGGATTTGTAAAGAGAATTTAACATAGATTCGCTGTTAATCAATATAATGTGCGGTGTATTCTCGCCGCCGTTATTAATTGCTGTCATTACCTTTGTTTCATATTCGGCCTCGGGAATATATAAAACGTTTAATTCTGTGTTATATTCTGAAACTGTATGCTGAGAAATCATTCTCTTAACGGTTGTCTTAGCGTTTTCAGTTGTGTTATCCCCTACAATAATATACATATTAAGAGAAAGCTTACCTACAGTCTCTGTTTGTTCGGGATAATTTTTAAGATAATCTCCTATTTCGTCCTCTGCGCATCCGACTAGCACTGAACAAGCTAGAACCAAGCAGAGAATCAGGCACCAAATTTTTTTCATTATGTAACGAACCTCCAAGGGAATTTTGCTTACTAAACTATTTTACTATATTAATATTTAAAAGTCAAGAGATTTTTTGTTTTAAAAAACAATTTAAAAAAGATATGACGAATTAGACAAATAGGGTCGCTCTGTTTTGTGCAAAATTATCAATTAGTAAGATAGTCTTTAAGCGTTTTTGAACGTGACGGATGTCTGAGCTTACGCAATGCTTTAGCTTCTATCTGCCTGATTCGTTCGCGGGTAATCTGGAATTGCTTTCCAACCTCTTCAAGAGTTCTTGGCCTTCCGTCCTCTAGACCGAATCTGAGCTTGATTACCTGCTCTTCTCTCGGAGTCAACGTGTGAAGGATATTGCAAAGCTGTTCTCGAAGCAAGGAATACGAAGCGCTATCCGAAGGAGCGGGTGAATCCATATCCTCAACGAAATCTCCAAGATGGCTGTCCTCTTCTTCACCAATGGGAGTTTCAAGTGAAACAGGGTCCTGAGCTATTTTCATAATTTCTCTTACTTTTTCGGCTGTAATGCCAAGGCTCTCCGCAATTTCGTCTGTAGTAGGTTCGCGACCAAACTCCTGAAGAAGCTGGCGGGCAGTTCTCGATACCTTATGAATAGTTTCAACCATATGAACAGGAATTCTTATTGTTCTTGCCTGGTCTGCAATCGCGCGAGTTATAGCCTGTCTTATCCACCAAGTAGCGTAAGTTGAAAATTTATATCCCTTGCTGTAATCAAACTTTTCAACCGCTTTGATTAAGCCGAGATTGCCCTCTTGAATTAGGTCAAGAAAATACATTCCCTTTCCAACGTGACGCTTGGCAATACTGACGACAAGACGAAGGTTCGCTTCAATAAGCTCATCCTTTGCGTCCTTATTTCCAAGGGTGATTTGCTCTGCAAGATATGTTTCTCTTTCCGGTGTAAGAAGCGGAATTTTGCCGATATCTTTGAGATACATTCGCACGGGGTCGTCTATCGCAAGTCCCTCTGAATTAAGAAGCTTGTCCATCTTATCAGCTTCAAAACTTTCAACATCCCTTTCCACGTCTTTAAGTGTATCACTGTCAAGATCGTCGGGATTCGCATTTTCAAGATCAACCTGAGTTAAATCGTAATCAATATCCTCAAGAGCCTTCATAATATCCGAATTAAGTATTCCGCCGTCACTTTTGGAATCCATAATGTCGTTTGCATCCATTTTATCTGCTGCCATAAATTTACCTTCCTTTATTTTCTCATAGAGTTTATAAGTTTATTTAAATCGTCAATTGACGAGACGGTTTCAGCATTCTTTTTCTGTAAAGAAGAACGCAAAGAGTTGATGCTTTCCCGAAGCACAGACGGACCGTTTTCCGCAAGCTGCATTCGGTTAATTTTCATTTTTGTTATTCTTCCGATTTCCTCCGGAGTGAAAATTTCATTCATCTCATCAACTCCGTTATCTGAATTATAGCATTTTTCAATAAATTCATAAATACGTTTGTTAAATTCGGTGTAAAAATCATCAGAAGAAAGTAGATTACCTTCAAAAACAAGCTTTCGGTGATCAGGATATAAAAGTAAAAGACCCAAAATATTTTCTTCGTTTTTAGCAACGGCAGGCGCCTTGGCGAAATCTGGATTAATTCTATCGGCGTATCCCGCTGTCTCCCGCTTTACTCTCTGAGCCTCATTTTTCTTTTGAGCAAAATATTGACGCCTTGCCAAACGTTCAACGTCATCCTTTACACTCTTTGGATCAACCTCAAGTTTTTTGGCAACGTTTTGAATATATATATCGCGTTCTGCTTTGAAATAAACTTGAGAAATTGTTTTTTCAAGTTCGCTAAGCGCATCAATTCTATCTTGCGGAAGATTAATGTCATATTTTGACAGTATCGAATCCATATTATATTCGAACTTGCTTTTTGAACTTGAAATTACCTCTTTGAATTTTTCTTTTCCGTATGTTTTTATATACTCATCGGGATCCTTTGCCCCCGGAACCTTAATGACTCCAACGTCAAGGCCTACCTCACCTAATAGCTTCATCGCCTTCTGCGCTGCTTTCTGCCCTGCTTCGTCAGCGTCATAAGATATGATTACCTTCTTAGTATATCGGCTCATAATTCGAGCCTGCTCCGGAGTTATTGCCGTTCCAAGCGTTGCTACAGCGTTGGTAAAGCCGGATGCATGAAGAGCGATTACGTCCATATACCCTTCGCACAGTATTAGGTTTTCTGAGCAAACGTTCTTAGCAAAATTCAAAGCGAAAAGATTCCTTGATTTTTTGAAAACAGGGGTATCCATCGTGTTTTTATATTTGGGCTTTGAATCGTCCATCACTCTTCCGCCAAAAGCAATTACGTTACCCGAAACGTCAATAATCGGAAACATAACCCTGTTTCTGAACGAATCGTAATAATGTCCTTTTTCGCTTTTTCCTGCAAGAAACGCTATAACTAGCTCGTCTTTAGTATATCCCTTTTTCAGCATATAATTTAGAAGACTATCAAAACCGTCGGGAGCATATCCAAGACCGAAATGCTTTATCGTTGCAAGTGATAATCCTCTCTTCTCTGTAAGATATGAGAGCGCAGCATTTGATGAAAGATTATTTTCAAAAAGCATTTTATGAAAGAATTTGGCAGCATCAACGTTCATCCTCAACAATTTTTGCTTATCAATTCCGCTTTTTTCATATCTTTTTTCATCATCGCGTATAACGGTTATTCCCGCTCTTTTTGCAAGAAATTCAATAGCATCCGGATAGTCAAGATGCTCGATTTGCCTTATAAACGTTATCGCATTTCCTCCAACTCCGCAACCGAAGCAGTAAAAGCTGTTCTCCGACGGATAAACGGTGAACGACGGTGTCTTTTCACTGTGAAACGGACATAATCCTTTAAGATTTGAGCCTGCTCGTTTAAGAGAAACATAACCGCCGATAAGCGATTCAATATCATTTCTTAATAAAATTTCATCTATTACTTCGCGGCTGATCATGTATTTCTCCTTTCATTTTTATCATTTTCATTAATAATATACGGACTTTTATTATAAAACACTTTTTATTTTTAAAATTCAAAAATCAAAATTATCTTCTACAAGTTCGTATTTTATTCTGTCCGACGTTGTTTCTATCAGTTTTTTTATAAAATCTTCAGACTGTGATTTTTTTATTTTTCCAAGAATTTCAATATTCTCTGAGTAATCTGTATTCTGGAACCTGAACCCAAAAACAGACAGCAATGTTGTGATCTTTTGATAATCGGAATATGAAACGGTAATTTTATAGCTTGAATAAATATCATAAGTTATTATATTCGCTTCTTTCAGCGCGCCGAGAGCGGCCGCTCCGTATGCTCTGACAAGACCTCCCGTACCCAAAAGTGTACCGCCGAAATATCTTGTAACAACAATCACCATATCGGTACATCCGTTTTTTCTGATTGTATCTAAAACCGGCATCCCCGCAGTCCCCTGCGGTTCTCTGTCATCGGAGAATCTCATTATAGAATTTTCTCTCAAAACGTATGCGTAGACGTGATGATTTGCGTCTGGATACTTTTTCTTTATATAAGCGATAAAATCGAGCGCCTCCGCCTCGGAAGAAGCAGGTGCAGCCTCACCTATAAATACCGATTTTCTGTCTTCATATTCATAAATTGAATGTTTTTGAATGGTTGTATAACTTTCCACGGCAAACCCCATAAGTTAATTTGTGATATATTTAGAATACAAACCTAATCCGCGCTCATCAAGCACCGTTTCAACCAAAATACCGCTATCTCCGTATTCTGTATTTTTCACACTGTAATTATTATATATTTCACTTAAAACAGATTGCTCGGTATATGGAATAATAAGAGTCACGTTCTTTTTTGATTTTGAAATAACCGCGCCTATTAAAGAAAGTAATTCTTCAATTTCCTCACCTGTCTTAGCAGAAACCTTGACATATTCATTTCCGCAAGAAAACGAATAGTCACCGTTATACATATCTGATTTATTAAAAACGTAAATCTTCGGCTTTCCGCCTGCATCAAGCTCGTCTATGACGCCTTCCGTGACTTTAATATGAGATGACACCTCAGGGTCTGAAATATCGGATACAATGAGAAGTATATCAGCGTATCTTACCTCATCAAGCGTAGATTTAAAAGCTTTAACCAAATGATGAGGCAATTTTCTGACAAAACCGACGGTATCTGTTAAAAGAAATTCCTCGCCAGATGGCAAAACCGATTTTCTTGTTGTCGGGTCAAGTGTCGCAAACAATTTATCCTCTGACAGAACGTTTGCGCCGGTTATAGCATTTAATAGAGTTGACTTGCCTGCGTTTGTATATCCGACAAGCGCAATTTTGGGAAGTCCGCTTCTGTCTCGCTGAGCACGCATTACCGCTCTATTGCCTTCAAGCTCGCGGAGTCTGTTTTCAAGATTAACTATTTTTTCATGAAGATGCCGTCTGTCTGTTTCAAGCTTTGATTCACCCGGTCCTCTTGAGCCTATTCCTCCGCCTTGGCGAGACAGATCAAGTCCTTTTCCTATAAGTCTCGGGGCTGTATATTTTAGCTGAGCAAGCTCTACTTGAAGCTTTCCTTCGCCGCTCGTCGCATGAAGCGCAAAAATATCAAGAATAAGCATGCTTCGGTCTATTACCGTTACGTCTTTTCCTATATCGTTTTCAAGATTTCTGATTTGCGCAGGAGAAAGCTCCTCATCAAAAATCACGAGCGAAGCTTCCTCATTTGATGCGAGTTCTGAAATTTCAGAAACCTTACCGCTTCCAATCAATGTGCGCGGATCATACGAATCCTTAATTTGAATAACCTTAGCGCAAACCTCAGCGCCGGCGGTATAGGCAAGGCGCTCTAATTCGTCAAGAGAAATTTCACATTCTTTAAGCTCCGATGATTTAGACGCAATTCCGACGAGTATTGCTTTCTGAATCTTTTTATCCGACATACTGCCACTCCTTTCGACTTTAATATGAAACAAAAAGAGCGGGGATAACCGTTGCAGACTATCCTACGCTCTTTTTACTGCATGAAGATTACTTCACCTTCGCAAGACGCTTCTTGAACTTATCAACGCGTCCACCGGCATCTACGAACTTCTGCTTACCTGTATAGAAAGGATGGCACTTAGAGCAGATTTCAACGTTCATATCACCCTTAACCGAGTGAGTGAGAACAGTCTCGCCGCAAGCGCATCTAATGGTAGCTTCCTTGTATTCGGGATGTATTCCTGCTTTCATTTTAACACCTCTTAACATAATAATTCAATATAATTGCATTTTATTATATCATACATTTTTATAATTTGCAATAGTTTTTTGAAATTTTTATATTTTTTCTTCTATCTTTTTTCTGAGTTCTACCATAATTTTCTTTTCAAGCCTCGAAATATAGCTCTGAGATATCCCAAGAGCGTCCGCGACCTCCTTTTGCGTTAGTTCTTTTTCGTTAATGAGTCCATAACGCATCTCTATGATTATTCGCTCGCGCGGATTCAGATTTTTAACAGCTTCTCTTATGATTTTTCTTTCCTCGTCATCCTCCATTTTTTTGGAAACACTGTCGTTTTCACCACCTAACACGTCGGAAAGTAAAAGTTCATTGCCATCCCAATCGACACTTAGCGGCTCATCTATAGAAACCTCTCTTTTATGAGGAGAAGATTTTCTTATAAACATTAAGATTTCATTCTCAATACATCTTGACGCATAGGTCGCGAGCTTTATATTTTTCTCTTTATTAAACGACGATATAGCTTTTATAAGACCTACTGTTCCGATTGAAACAAGTTCTTCTATTCCCGCCCCTGTATTTTCAAATCGCTTAGCTATGTACACAACAAGCCTCAAATTATGCTCTATGAGCATGTCTCGCGCGTATTGCTCACATATATTACTTATCATTTCATCTTCTTCCTCTGCGCTGAGGGGGGGTGGCAACGTTTCACTTCCGTTTATGTAATATATCTGTTTTTTTGAAAATATTCTTTTTAGTTTATATATTATTTTTTTGAAGAAACTAACGACTATCATAAAAAACATCCTCCAGGGCGGCAAAAGGAATTAACGCATCATAGCCGCCAAAATCATTCTCCTCATTATTAACAGCAATTATCACAGAAATTTTTTCTCTTCTTTTTTTAGTTATCACATATGCAGAATCCGGTTTTACTCCGTAAAGTATTTTTTTATTACCGCCAAAGGATGCCGGAATAATTCTTATTCTTCTTTTTATTTCGGAGTCACAAGTTTCGACAGTTTCTTTTGTTATTTTAAACCCAAATATTATTTTACAAAGCTTTGAGTTAATAAGCATCACCGGTGTTTTATCTAACGGATCAACCGCAAGATTACCCGTATCAACCAATGCGTCAAAGCTAAATTCTCTTTCTAAGTAATAAACAGATATTTTTGCGTTTTTTTCGCTCCTGACACTTCCTAGAAAAGAAATAGCTAATTTTAAAAAACCTATTGCAAGTAAAATAATCAATGATAATAAAAGCAGATTTTTGTTCTCTCCGCCCGCGCCCGAATATTCAAAATTTTCAAACAGCCTATCTAAAATACAATACCCGTAATATACGAGTCCGCCTATTAATATCTGAAGCAGAAAAAACGAAACCGAAAACTTAAGCTTTCTATAAATGCTGATTCCCTTTGAACTAATCCACACCATACTTACAAGAACTATTGCGGAAAAGAAGAAACTCGTTTTTTCATTAGTAATAAAAACCGTTGCAAATACTGCGTAGAACGCGCCTAAAAACGAAGAAATAATCAAGCGATGAACTTTTGCGGGACATTTAGAAAATATAGACGCGAAATACAACGCTAAAATATCAACGGTAAAATTAATAAGAAAATATACGTCAACATAAAGAGTTCTCACCTTATCCCCCACAACGAATACTGATGATATTATTTTATCATATTAGGATAAAATATAATGTCGCAAAATGGGATAAACAAAAAATATGCGCTCATTTTTTGAACGCATATTTCAAATCAAATATACTTTGAAAATCAGATTTTCTCAAGCTTGTCCGCTGCCTTTTCAAGATAATCCCCCTCAAACAGCTCAATAACACCTTTATCGCAAAGCGAAGCGAGCTCGGGATCTATAGGCAAGGTAGCAAGAACTTCGGTTGAATGAGCTTTGGCAAGCTCTTCAATTTTACTCTCACCGTAAGGTCTTATAACCTTTCCGCAATCAGGACATACTATATAGCTATAATTTTCTACAAGTCCAAGAATTTTAATATTCATAAGCGATGCCATCTTAACAGCCTTTTCAACTATCATTGAAACAAGATCCTGAGGACTCGTTACAATAATAATTCCGTCAAGCGGTAAGCTTTGGAAAACCGTAAGCGGCACGTCTCCTGTTCCGGGAGGCATATCAACAAACATATAATCAACGTCGTTCCAAACAACACCGTTCCAGAACTGCTTTACCGTACCTGCGATAACCGGTCCGCGCCATACGACAGGCTTCGTTTCATCATCCATAAGAAGATTAACGCTCATAACCTCAATTCCTGTTTTTGTTGTCGGCGGGAACATACCGAGCTCACTTCCCGTTACAGTTCCGTTTTTTAAGCCAAATGATTTCGGTATCGAGGGGCCTGTAATATCAGCATCTAAAATTGCTGTTTTGTACCCGCGTCTGCGCATAGTAACAGCAAGCATTGAGGTAACGAGAGATTTTCCCACACCGCCTTTGCCACTCACTATTCCTATTACTTTTTTTACTGAGCTCGCAGCATTTTGCGGCTCAAGCAGTGATTCTTTCGAACACTTTTCCGCGCAATTAGCGCAGTCATGCGAACATTCTGCCATAATTTATATCTCCTAAAACACTATTTATATTGTATCGATTTTTATATTGCCATCAACAAGAGAAAGATGAATACCAATTATTTGCTTTCCGTAATTATCAATAATAGTATTTGCGATACCGTCCTCAACGTTACGTTCAACAAAGCGTCTCATATTTCTTGCTCCGAATTTTTCCGAATATGACTTTTCAGCAATATAATTAAGAACGTCTGCCGAATAGGAAAGTCTGATTCCCTTCTCGGCAATATGTGTTTTCAGCATATTCATCATAATTTCGGCTATCCTTACAAAATCGCCTCTGTCAAGATGCCTGAACGTAATAATTTCATCAATGCGGTTTATAAATTCGGGACGCAGGAAAGCAAACAACGCCTTTTCGGTTTTTTCCTTGGCCTTTTCTTCCTTACTCTCGGAAAATCCCGAAATTGACGTGGAAACCTCGCTTCCGGCATTCGTTGTCATAATTATAATCGCGTTTTCAAAATTTACTTGACGCCCCTGCGCGTCTGTTATTCTTCCGTCATCAAGAATCTGCAGAAGAATATTTAAAACGTCGGGATGCGCTTTTTCTATTTCATCAAACAAAATAACAGCGTGGGGACGTCGTCTTATCTTCTCTGTAAGCTGCCCTGCCTCGTCGTATCCGACGTATCCGGGAGGAGCTCCTATTATACGGGATACCGAGTGCTTCTCCATAAACTCCGACATATCAAGTCGGATAAGCGATTCGGGCTGCTTGAACAACTCGTCCGCAAGAACTTTAACAAGCTCAGTTTTTCCAACTCCGGTAGGACCTGCAAAAATCATGGAAACAGGATTTTTTCTGTATGAAACGCCTGCTCTTTTACGTTTTACAGCTCTGACAAGAGCCGAAACAGCCTCATTCTGACCGATTATTTTTGAAGAGATTCGTTCATAAAGTCCGGAAAGCTCGCCAAGTTCCCCCGCGCTGATATCGCTGGCGGGAACACCAGTCCATATTTCTATAACGTTTGCTATATCGTTTGTTGTAAGCGCTATAGAAGATACCTTCTCGGCTAACTCTTCCTGCCTTTTTTCAAGATTAAGCTTTTCGACCTTGATATCTGCAATTGCTTTGTAATTTGATTCTGTTTGCTCCTCGGGCTTATCGACTTTTCCTTCAAGTTCTGTGAGAGCCGCTGAGAGTTCTTGCAGCTTTTTATCGTTTCTGCGCTTCTCATTAAGCTCGGGGGATGAAAGCGAAACTCTTGACGCCGCCTCATCAATTATATCTATCGCTTTGTCCGGTAAAAATCTATCGGTAATATATCTTTCGGACATCATTACCGCAACCTTGGCGACTTCATCGGAAATTAACACCCCGTGGAAATTTTCATAGTATTTTTTTATGCCTTTAATTACGTCAACAGTTTCATCAATTGATGGTTCGTTTACCATCACGGGCTGAAAACGCCGTTCAAGCGCGCTGTCTTTTTCAATATATTTGCGATATTCTTTAAGCGTCGTCGCGCCTATAACCTGTATTTCGCCTCTCGATAAAGCAGGTTTTAAAATATTTGCCGCGCTCATACTTCCCTCTGAATCGCCCGCGCCGACAATCGTATGAACCTCGTCAATCATAAGGATTATATTACCTGCGTTTTTAACCTCTTTAATGAGACCGAGTATACGCGATTCAAACTGCCCTCTGAACTGTGTTCCCGCGACGAGAGCCGTGAGGTCAAGAAGCCATATTTCACTCTCTCTGAGCCTTTCGGGTACAGCGCCGTCAACGATTCTTTGAGCAAGAGCTTCAGCAATCGCCGTTTTACCGACACCGGGCTCGCCTATAAGACAGGGATTATTTTTCTGTCTTCTGCAGAGTATCTGAACAACTCTGTCAAGTTCCCTGTCTCTTCCTATTATTCTGTCTGTTTTTCCGCTTCTCGCCTTCTCTGTCAAATCCGTGCAATAGGCGTTAAGAATCTTTTTTGAATCACCCTTAGGTGCTTCTTTTTTCTTGGCGTCCTTTTCTGGTCTTCTGGCGTTTGGGCCGAGAGATAAACCGAGCCCTGAGAAAATCTTTTGAAAATCTATTGCCGGAGCTCCGCCGTCAACCGCACCGCTATCATCCTGCGCTTCGAGCGCCATATCGGCACCGCCAAAAAGCTCGCTCATCTCGCCTGACATGTTTTCAATATCTTCCTCAGTCATTCCCATTCGTTTGAGCATATCTTCAACCGGCTTTATGCCAAGCTGCTTTGCGCAAACGAGGCAAAGACCTTCGTTTATTTTATTATCATTTTCCAAACGAGTTATAAAAACGACAGCTTGACGTCTTTTACATCTCGCGCATTTCTGCAATTCCATTTAGTTTAAGTAAATACCTTTCTCAAATTTAATAGGCTTGCGGGATATAAGCGCCACACAAACCTATTTTTGTTGTTATAATCAAAAACTCAGTAATAATTCTATGGGACTTATTTCTTTAAATAATCTGTAGACGTAACCGCCTCTAAATGAGTTTATCCAGCCAACGTCTCTCAATGCGGGAATATTAATTATATATCCGAAAAGCGCAACCAAAAGCCAGGCTGCAACAAACGCGAGAAACGTACTGAAAACAAACCCTAAAATTTTATTTGCAACTCCGAATATACCTCCGCTAAGTATACTGTTTATAAACGAAACGGCTAAAGAAAGAAGAATTTTAACTAATATATAGAGCGCAATATAAGAAATTACTATCGCAATCAGATGTATTGCCGGCAACGCAAGCTTATCGACTATTTCGCTAATATAGTCTGACGCGTTATCGCCCGTAATTGAATTTACGTCGACTCCGACTATACCGGCCGCAAGTTTTAAGAGTGTCGGAAGCTCTTCCGATGCGTTTTCCGCGGTTATTTCCGCGCACTCTTCTGTAAGATATGACGATATCTGATTCGTTATAGGCGCTTCAATCATCGGTTGAACGATAGAAGTTGCAACAGAGTTACAAAGAGATAAAGCGATAAGTATTGATGCAACCCATTTGACAGGCTTCGCAAGCGTCAGTATGAATCCGCGCTTAATTCCCCAAAATGCGCCAAACAGAACAATAGAAACAATAATTAAATCAACAACAATGTTTGCAAACATTCCGCATATCTCCTTTGTCTTCTTTAATAACTACAGTTATTATACAACAAATAAAACGCTCTGTCAATAAGGTAATTCATTTAACGACAACATTTTCTTCGCCAAAAATCGAGACGAGACGGCTCTTTACAGAGTCCGATATGCCGATTGTTCCACCCGTGAATGCTGAGTATTTTTTTGTACAGAAATCAAAGATTATAATCTGATGTTTGCCGGGATTTAGAAGCGCTATGCGTGAAAGCTTCTCAAGTCTCGTGTCATTTATGCTCGGGATTTTTATAAAAACTCTCTCTGAAGATTCTGAGCTTTTTAAATTCTTTGCTTTAAAATCAGCATTTGACTTTAAGCTTTCAACGGAAGAAAGTAATATTTTTGCATCCTCACCTTCTTCAAGAGATATGCTTCCTTCAATCACAACGGCGTTTTCATTATAAATTTCCTGCGAATACATTGAATACTGACGGGCAAAGACAATAACTTCTATTTCACCGAATCTGTCTTCAAGCTTAATAAAGGCCATCGTATCACCGTTCTTTATATTTTTTGTCCTTTTCGAAGTAATGATACCTGCGATTTTAACGTTTTGCTTGTCCTTATACTGCGACTGGGTAAGCTGTGCTTCTTCTCCGGTATCTCTGATTATTTCTGATATTTTGTCTACCGAAAGCGTTGAAATATGGTTTGAGTAATCATCTATCAAATGACCCGAAAAATACATTCCCGAGCTTTCTTTTTCTAAAAGAAGTAATTCTTTAATGGGATATTCAGGGATTTCGGGATAGTGATATCCTTTAGAAACTGCCGTCTCAGTAAATGAAAACAAATCCATTTGCCCCGATATGTTATTTCTTACCTTTTCATGCTCGGATTCTATAATATTCTCATAGCATGAAAGAAGCGCGCTTCTCGGTGTTCCGAGAGAATCAAAAACACCGCATTTAATGAGCGACTCTACTGTTCTTTTATTTATATCAAAACAGGAAACTCTGCTGACAAACTCATCAAATGAAGAATACTCCTTTTTTGAACGCTCAGCGATTACCGCGTTAGCAAACTGACGTCCTACGTTCCTTATTGCAAGGAGTCCGTATCTTATATTTCCGTCATATACAGCAAAATCCTGACGGCTTGCGTTTATATCGGGAGCAAGAACGTTCACACCAAACTTCTGTGCGTCGGCAATATAGTCCTTTAATTTCTGTGAGTTATCAAGTACACTTGTCAGAAGCGCTGAAAAGTATTCAGCAGGATAATGAGACTTAAGATAAGCGGTTCTGTAAGAAATTATGCCGTACGCGGTTGCATGGCTTTTATTAAAAGCGTATTTTGCAAAGCCGACCATTTCTTCAAAAACTTCCTCAGCACTTTCGGAAGAAACGTTATGCTCGATACAGCCTTTTATAAATCCTTCCCGCTCTGCCTTCATTGCATCCGTTTTTTTCTTTGACATTGCGCGTCTTACGATATCAGCCCTCGCGTACGAATATCCGGCAAGAACTCTGCATATCTGCATTACCTGCTCCTGATACACAATACATCCATAGGTAACGTCAAGTATATCTTTCAGCATTGGAATTTTGTATTCTGCCTTTTCTTTTCCATGCTTTCTTGCAATAAATTTATCTATTGAATCCATTGGACCAGGACGGTAAAGCGCTATGCAGGCAATAATATCCTCAAGGTTTGAAGGCATAAGTCTTGAAAGAACCTGCTTCATACCGCCCGACTCAAGCTGAAAAACTCCGTCAGTACGTCCGTCGCACAGGAGCTTAAATGTGTCAGCGTCATCAAGCGGAATACGCGATATATCAAATTGCGGATTTTTTTCCCTTATGGCAACCTCAGCGTCGTGTATTACAGTAAGGTATCTCAGTCCAAGAAAATCAAACTTTACAAGTCCAAGTCTTGCGTCTGTATTCATGTCAAACTGAGTAACGACACCCGTTCCGCTGTACGAAAGCGGTACGTATTCATACGTCGGCTTTTCAGTAATAACAACGCCCGCAGCATGAGTTGAAGCGTGTCTTGGCATTCCTTCAAGGCTTCGGCTGACGTCAATCAGCTTCCTTACCTCGCTATCGTCGTTATATATCTGCTTTAATTCCTTGGTATTAAGAGCCGATTCTATGCTTATATTGAGCTCACGCGGAATTAATTTTGCAACGGTATCAACACGGCTGTACGGCATTCCAAGCGCGCGTCCAACGTCTCTTACCGCAGCTCTTGCCGCAAGAGTTCCAAATGTAACAATCTGGCTGACCTTATCCTCACCGTATTTTCTTTTTACGTATTCTATAACCTCTTCACGTCTGTTATAGCAAAAATCTATATCAAAATCAGGCATTGAAACTCGCTCGGGATTCAAAAACCGCTCAAAAAGCAAATCAAAAGCAATAGGGTCAACGTCTGTTATTCCTATGCAAAAGGCAACGAGACTTCCCGCACCCGAGCCTCTTCCGGGACCGACGGGAATATCGCTTTTCTTAGCGTACGAAACAAAATCACTGACGATAAGAAAATATGCGTTGAAGCCCATTTTATCTATAACGGAAAGTTCGTATTCTATACGCTCGGTATATTCATCACGTGAATGAAGTGAAAAATCGAATCTTCCCTCATCCGTTTTTTTATCGAATCCAAAATAAGTGTCGCTTCTCAGCTTTTCTTTATGAGAAAGTCCCTCCTCCGCTTTGAAATCCGGAAGATGTAGCTTGTCAAACTCAAAATCAAAATTGCACTTTTCTGCTATCTTGACAGTATTTTCAACGGCTCCTTTGAACGAAGAAAAAAGATTTTTCATTTCAGCTGTTGATTTAAAGTAAAATTCATCCGTCTCAAAACCAAACGGCTTACCGTCGGTAATTACGTTGCCTGTCTGAATGCACATAAGGATAGCCTGAGTATCAGCATCTCTGCGCTCTATATAATGAACGTCGTTAGTTGCTACCATCGGTATACCGAGCTTTTCACTGATGATTTTTATTCCGTAAGCGATTTTACGCTCATCGTCCAAGCTATGATTCTGAATTTCAAGATAAAAATCATCTCCGAAAAGCTCGCGAAATTCAAGCGCTGTGCGCTCTGCCTCTTCCATGCTTCCCGACAGTATGCATTGCGGAATTTTACCCGCAATACAACCAGAAAGAGCTATAAGACCATCACAGTGATTTTTGAGAAGCTCCATGTCAATTCTCGGTCTTGTATAAAAACCGTCAATAAAGCTCATCGACACCATATAACAAAGATTCTTATATCCTACGGCATCCTTACAAAGTAAAACAAGATGGTTACCCGAGGAATCCTGCTTTCCTTCTTTCATATGACGGCTTCTTGACGCTACGTAAACCTCGCAGCCGATTATCGGTTTAATCCCCTTTTCTTTAAGCTGTGTATAAAATTCAACAGCTCCGTACATAACGCCGTGATCGGTAATTGCTACGGCGTCCTGACCCTCGGCTATCGCCTTATCTGCTATTTCGGAGATCTTTGCTGCACCGTCAAGCAGACTGTATTCGGTATGAAGATGAAGATGCACAAATTCTCCCATAAATGCTATCCTTTCATAAACTATATCTTTTACTCTATATCTTCACGAATTAAGTTTTCCGCAATCTCAAAGATTTTATTAAGCCTGTGCGAAAGTCCGGGCTTAGAAATCGGCGGTGTAAACTCCGCGGCAAGTCTTGCTAATGAATAGTCTCTGAATTCAAGTCTCTTTCTTGCTGTCAACTCAAGCTCATCGGGCAGTGTTGAAAGTAGATTTGCCTTTTCAAGCGACTCAATAGCTTGAACGCATTTTGCAGATGCAGAAACGGATTTTAATATATTATTCGTTTCGCAATTTCTTATCCTGTTTGCGTTATTCTTAAAATCATTTTCTATTTTACTGTTCATTAACGTGAACACAGTTGCGTTCATCCCCGCTGCAGCAAAAAAATCCTCTATGACAGTGCTGTTAGACGAATACAGAATTTTTTCACTTCTTCGCTGAGTTATGGAAAATCTCATTCCAAGCTCACATAGAAAATTAATCAATTTATCGTGATGCGACAAGGGAGCGAATTCAATCCTATACTGTTTTTTGGGATTGGTAATTCTTCCGCAAGAGAGAAACACGCCTCTCAAAAATGCGGATTTGCATAACGGACATTTTTCAATAAAATATTCGCTACACTCGCCCTCAATTGAACTTATGTATCTTTCTGACGCAGGTGACGAAAAGGATACGATCTTACATCTTCCACCGCTTTTTGCGTTCGAAACATTGGCATTTTTCATAAAAATATCTGAAATAAGGTTTGAAATATATTCCGCAAGCTCTGCGTTTTCTATTTTAACATTTATTTTCCCGTCAAGTATATATCCTTTAGAAAACAAAATTCCGTTAAGCATTGCGCGGCGGCAGCAGGCATTTTTATAACTCTGTTCAATTATTTCGGTTTTTCGCTCAGATAGAAAAGACATTCTGCCTCCTAAGTTAAATATTCAATTTCCTCCTTCGGTATAACTCCGTAAGAAGAATAAATTTTATCTTTTATAAATTCAATCAATGCCTTTACATCGGCCGATGTAGCGTTTCCCTTGTTAATTATAAAACCAGCATGCTTCGTAGAAATTTCCGCGCCGCCTATACGGTATCCTTTTAAACCAAGCTTATCAATCATAAGAGACGTCGGAATATCTCCGCACCGTAAAAAAACGCTTCCAAGACTTTTTTCAGAATAAGGCTGAGCGCTTTTTCTTTTTGAAATTACTGATTGAATTTTTTCTTTTATTGTTTCATAAGGAATATTTTCAAGCGAAAAGCTTGCCGAAAGTAAAACCCTGTCTGTATTTTTTATACTGCTCGTTCGATATGAAAATTTCATATCTTCACTATTTAAAGAAATTATTCTATCTTTTGATAAAGAGTAAATTCGAGCTTCAACAAAAAAATCAGATATAGATTTTTCGTACGCTCCCGCATTTCCCGAAACCATTCCGCCAACGCTTCCCGGTATACCGAAAAGCTCTTCCATACCGCCGAGATTTTGCTTCGCGAACTTTAGTAAAACACTTGATAGCTTTGCGCCGCAGTCGATAGCCAGAATATTTTCTGCCAAAGAATAACTTCTAATTTTATGAGTTAACAATAAAATACCGTCATAAAATTCATCATGCGGCAAAATATTTGACATTTGACCCGCTATTTTATATTTTAGACTATTATCTTTAATAAACCTCAATATTTTAATTAACTCATCCGTATCATTCGGTTTGACAGCTACCAGAGCTCTTCCGCCTATTCCTATTGATGAAATAGTCGAAATATCAAATGATTCAACAAATTCAACGTCGTGCTTTTTGAGAAACTCCTTAAAGCATCGAAGCATATAAAAGCATCCTCGGTAATTAATTATATTCTATTTTTTCGTCGAGCATATCTATAGCCGCCTTGCGCTGAGATTCGGTTATATCAATTCCTCCGAGTATTCTTGACAGCTCATTAATTCTTCCTTCTCTGTCAAGCTCTTTGACCGTAGTTTCGGTCTTTCCGTTTATATCAGCTTTGGAAATAAGATAATGCGAGTCAGCAAGAGAAGCGATCTGAGCGCTGTGAGTAACCGAAATAAGCTGAGTGCTTTTTGAGATTGAAAGCATTTTAATTCCGATTTTTCTTGCTGTTTTTCCGGAAACTCCGGCATCTATTTCATCAAATATTACAGTTGAAATACCGTCTTTGTCAGCGATAACGCATTTCAGAGCAAGCATAACTCTGGCAAGCTCACCGCCCGAGGCAACCTTGGAAATCGGTTGAGCATCCGCGCCTCTGTTGGCGCTGATATAAAATTCTATATTATCGCTTCCGCACTCGGTAAGAATCTTCTCGCCGCCTTTAAATTCTTCTTTGATAGATGCAAAAAATACGACTTTTGGCATATCTAGGAACTCGAGAGTTTTTTTGACCTCCGCCTCTATTTCCTTTGCAGCTTCGCATCTCTTTTCATGAAGCTTATCAGCCAAGCCGAGAGCTTTAGCATAAGCTGACTTTTGTTTTTCAAGAAGCTCCTTCATAACGGCTTCCGAGTTTTCAAGAGACTCAAGCTCTCTTTGAGCATTATCCCTAAATTCTAATATGTCCTTAACGGTAAATCCGTATTTACGCTTTAGCTTGGAAATTTTATCAAGTCTCGATTCAATCTCATTAAGTGTTTCTTCTGGGTCTTCATCCAAATCGGATAAATGAGAATATACCTCTTCCGCGATATCCTCTGTCTGATAAAGAAAATCCCGCAGTTTTTCAGAATATTCCGCAAATTCGGGAATTACGTCAGAAATCTGCTGTAGAGCGGTTGCGCTTTTATCAAGCAAAAAAGCTACGCTTCCCTTTTCGCTTCCCTTAAGAGCCTTGAACACAAATCCCGCATTCTTCGTTATCTTTTCGCTGTTTTTAATTTTAAGCTTTTTATCTATAAGCTCTTCTTCCTCACCTTCATGAAGAGCGTATGAATCTATATCTTTAATCTGATAAGCTAAAATTTCGCCGAGGCGCTCGCGCTCGTGTTCTTTTTCTGAAATACTCTTGATTTCACGGTTTATTTTCTCATAGCGCAAATAAGACTCTTGATATTCTGAAAGAAGCTCAGACGATGCCGCGTAAGTATCAATCAAATCAAGCTGGTTTCTTGAATCAATCAGAGCCGCAGTATCGCTTTGACCGTGTATATTCACTATTGACGGAGCTATACTTCTAAGAACGGAGAGTGTCACGGTTCTGCCGTTAATTTTTATGTTGGAGCGTCCGTCAATCGCAACGGTTCGTTGGATAAGCAGATTTCCATCATCATCCGGTAAAACACCGCAATCCGACATAACCGAAAGCGAAGCCATTGAAAGTCCCGAAAAAACACCGCTAACCATAGCGTAAGATTCCCCGCTGCGTATAAGCTCCTTATCAGCCTTCGAGCCAAGTAAAAGATTTATGCTGTCTATAATTATTGATTTTCCGGCTCCGGTCTCACCGGTCAAGGATATAAAGCCAAGCGGAAAATCTATATCTATATTTTTTATTACAGCAAGATTTTCTATATGTAAGGAAAGAAGCATTTTATTTTACTCCAAACACACTTTTTAATTTTGCCTCTACCGATTTTGCCGTATCATCGTCTTTAATGACAAGAAGAATAGTATCGTCTCCAGCAACAGAACCCACAATATTCTCCTGCTCAAGAGAATCCACGCACACGGCAAGAGCATTCGCCATACCGGGAAACGTCTTTACAACGACTATGTTTCTCGCGGCTTCAATTTTAATTACAGCCTCAGTAAGCGCTGAATTGAGAATAGGAGCGTTGTTATCGCGTTTAACCTCGGGAACTATGTATTTATACGTTCCTCTTGCGGTCATTCCCTTCACGAGTTTAAGCTCCTTTATATCACGTGAAACAGTTGTTTGAGTAACCTTTACTCCCACCTCGGAAAGACGCTCAATAAGAGTTTCCTGCGTATCTACATCATATTTTTCAATAAGCTCAAGTATTTTCTTCTGTCTTGCGTTTTTCATTATATATCCTCCAGAATTCTCATCTTCTTAAACAATGTTGAAAACATATTGTTTTCGCTGAACGTTATCATTTTTAGTTTTTTACCAGCCATTTTGATAATACATTCATCATTATTTGAAAGATTTGTAAAGTATCTTCCGTCAATACTGATATTTAAAACCGTATCGCTTACATTCCTAAGCTTAATATCCTCGGTAGCTTTAAATATTATTGATCTATTAAAAAACGAGTGCGGGCAAATGGGCGTTGCAACTATCGAATCTATATCGTGGGAAACGATGGGACCGCCCGCCGAAAGATTGTATGCGGTAGAGCCCGCGGGAGTCGATAGTATCATACCGTCAGCTCTGTACTTTACGCAGTCACCTACACCGTTTTCAAGCGTAAAATCAGCAATTCCAAGGAAATTATCATGCGAAACAATCACGTCGTTGACCGCAAGCCGCTCAGCCTTATGCGCAAGTCCCAAGCTTATATGCGTTACCGAAAGAAGCATCTTTTCTTCAATTACGTAGTTGCCCAAAAAAAGACAAGACAGTATATCAAGATTATCCGGCTCAACCTCGCTGAGATATCCAACCTTTCCGAGATTGACGGCAAGAAGCGGTATATCGTTTTCGATAGCAGTTACAGACGCGTCAAGAACCGAGCCGTCTCCGCCTACGACTATTATTGCTTCTGCAGCCTTTGGAAACTTATCGTATAAAATAGCAGACGAATCAAAGCATTCACCGTACTTTTTTTCGATATATACTGTCGAGCCGAAGAAATTTAGCTTTTCTACAATATTTTTCGTTACCGAAAACTCATTATCTTTTTTGGGATTCGGTATTATGACAATATGTTTCATTTTAATTTCACTTTCTGAGGTGCGCAAGGTATTCGATATTACCGTCGCCGCCCTCTATTGATGATTTAACCACGCAAACAACTTCAAAGCCAACGCTTTTTGCAAATTCGGCAACCTTATTTACCGCGCTTTGTCTTATTTTGTCATTCTTGACTATCCCGCCCTTTCCGATACCGCTTTTTCCAACCTCAAACTGCGGTTTTATAAGGCAGATAAAATCCGATTCTTCCGACAGTATATTATATACCGCAGGAATAATGTACGTTGCGGATATAAAAGAAACGTCCATAACAGCGAGATTCGGTACGTAATCAAAATCCTCGCGCCTCATATATCGCGCGTTGTAATTTTCTAAAGAGGTTACTCTTATATCGTTTTGCAAACTCTCCGAAAGCTGTCCGCTGCCCGAATCGACACAAATAACGTGAGCCGCTCCATTTTGCAAAAGGCAGTCGGTGAAACCGCCGCTCGACGCGCCGATATCAATTGCAAGTCTGTCCTTTACGTCAATTTTAAAATCAACAAGCGCGCCTTCAAGCTTATATCCGCCCCGGCTGACGTACTTTTTAAAGCTTTTGTCAATTTCAACGTCGGATTCTTCTGCTTCTATATCGTAAGAAGGCTTCGTTATCACCGAGCCGCGTATTTTGACAGCTCCCGACGCAATAAAATTCTTAGCCTCGGTTCTGCTTGCCGTATATCCATTTTCAGCTAAAAAAACGTCAAGTCTCATCGTCCTCATTCGCGAACGGAACGTCGGTTATTATCCCGTCCTCACCCTCTGTGAGCATTCTTACCTTTTGTTCCGCATCTTCAAGCTTTTCATTGCATATTTTAACGAGATGAATCGCTTCCTCAAATGCTCCAATAGATTCATCAAGCGTAAAATTTCCCGATTCAAGCTTTTTTACTATATCTTCAAGCGCAAGTATCGCATCTTCAAATTTCATATTCTTTTTCATTTTACTGCGCACCTTTCTTTTTTGTGATTTTCGTTACGCCCGTCTCTACCGTACCGTCAGAAAACTTCACCGTCAAAACGTCACCCTTCGCGATTTTCTTCACGCTTTTAATGATATTTCCGTCGATTTCTGCTACCGCATACCCGCGCGCCATAACTGAAAGAGGGTTTAAAGCATTAAGCTTTTCTGTTTTCAAAACCAAACCTATTCTTTTCTGCTCTATTATTTCTTTGATATTTGATATTATTTCGTTGTATTTCTCTGAAAGCAAATCACGCTTTGCATTAATCGGCGTTAAAGGTTTTTTAAAAATCTCACTGCTCATTACAATATTGAGCTTTTCTCTTTTTCGCTCCACGAGACGCATAAGCGCGTCCGAAAGCCTCTCCGACATACCGTCAAGGCGCATTATAAGCTCTCTTATATCCGGAACTGAAAGCTCCGCTGCTGCGGAGGGAGTGGGTGCGCGAAGGTCAGAAACGAAATCGCATATGGTGAAATCGGTCTCATGTCCTACCGCGGAAATTATCGGTATACTCATAGAGAAAATTTTTCGCGCAAGCTGTTCGCTGTTAAACGCCCAAAGGTCCTCTATCGAACCGCCTCCGCGGCCTATTATAATAACGTCAACGAGCTTTGTCTTTTCAAAATAGTCAAGAGCTGAAATTAAATTTTCAACCGCGCCGTCTCCCTGCACGAGCGAGGGATAAAGATATATCTTTGCGAGCGGATATCTCCGCCCCGTCACGTTTATTATATCTCTTACGGCAGCTCCCGTAGGAGAAGTAATCACTCCTATTTTTTCGGGAAAACGCGGAATATCCTTTTTATAAATATCATCAAACAGTCCTTCACCGGACAGTCTTTCCTTCAATTGCTCGTAAGCGAGATAAAGAGCGCCTATTCCGTCAGGCTCCATTGAGTTAACGTATAACTGATACGAGCCGTCACGCTGATAAACCGTCACAGAGCCGTGAAGAATAACCTTCATTCCGCTCTCGGGAAGGAATTTCAGCCGTTGAGCCGAAGAGCGAAACATAACCGCTCTTATCTGGCTATCTGTGTCTTTTAAAGAAAAATAAAGATGACCGCTTTTATGGTTAACGAAATTCGATATTTCGCCTTTTACCGTAACTGCGGATAAAGTGCGGTCTGAATCAAATATTCTTTTTATATATCCGTTAAGCTCGGAAACCGTTAACGCGCTCGGAGAAGTTCGCTCTCTGAGTGACGATATATCCATAACCGCACCTCCTCTGAATTTATTTTATCTTTCTTGCCGTGAGCGCCGCAATTCCCACCGCATTATCGGCAGACATTTGCGGCTCGGCAAATTTAGCGTCAAATCTTTCAGTAATCATTTTTTTAATAATTGAGTTGCACATAACTCCGCCGGCAAACACGAATTTAGTCTTTCCGTATTTGTTCTCATAATCCTCTGCCAGTATAATAAGCGAATTACCTATATAATCAAGGACAAACGCAGCTGTAAGCTTTGCGTCTTCCGATTCGTTATATAGCTTTAATGCCATATTTTCAAGTCCGGACAGATTAACCCGAGAATCAGAAATTTTAGGCTTACGGCTTATAAACTTCTTTGTATTTTCAAGAGCAAGCTTTTCAAGATGCGCGCCCGCGGGAAAAGGATATCCCATAGCAACGCCGATTCTGTCAATTATCTGTCCCGCGTTTAAATCGGCTGTTCCGCCGACAAGACGCGTATTAAATCCGTTTTTGGTATAGCTTACCTTTAGCATCTCGGTAGTTCCACCAGAAACGTGAAAAGCGCAGAAATCATCTCCGTTAAGTAAATCAAAGCTGTCCGAAGAATAAACTGCCGCCATAACGTGACCGCACTGATGCGAAAACTTATAAATCGGTATTCCGCACGCCGCAGATATGCTTTCCGCCGCGGCAACTCCTGAAAGAAAGCACGGCATATACGAGCCGTCAATATTTCGCGGCCGTGAGCTTACGCCAACAGCTGCGAGGGCTTGTCCCGAGAGGTATTCCCTCGCCTCTGTCATTGCTGGCGGAAGGTTTTTTATATGAGCAAAAACAGCGTCCGACTGTCTGAGTCCGCGCTCCCCCTCTTTGACGGGCAACGGACGCTTTATATTTGCGATAAGCTCACCGTCAGAATACATAAGCGCGACAGACGTCGTGTAATTGCTCGTGTCTATACCTATTACTATCTGTCTTTCACTCATTTTCTGTTAAGAAGCTCAGCAGCAGCGTTCAAAGCTCCATTGATAAGCATGAAAGCCTTATCATCGTCATATTTCTTTGAAAGCTCAATTCCCTCGTTTATCGATACCTTAGCAGGTATATCCTCAATAAACATTAATTCATAAACCGCAAGACGCAAAATAGCCTGCGATACGATAGAAAGTCTTGTTGATTTCCAACCGACAATGCACTTGTCTATGCACTCGTTGATAATCTTTATATTTTCATTTACGCCAAAAAACACCTGCTTTACATAGCTGTCGCATTCAAGCTCTCTGACGTTTGTCGCCTTATCAAAAATTTCTTCCGCGGTTTCATCATTTTTACACGCAAGTTCAAAAAGAAGAATAAAAGCATTCTCTCTGGCTGTTTTTCTATTCATTAATAATGTCCTTTTCCTTATGCATATATTTATACAGATATATTATAATACTTTTAAAAATAAATGTCAATAAAAATTATGCATATTATGCATTTTTATTCGCGCAAATATTTTATAAAAAATGAGTGCAAATCCAGCTAATCGATTTGCACTCCTAATGTTATTTAGTTAAAAGCATTAATAAAGCAAAAAAGTATTTTATAGTTAATTCGCAGCATGCGGAAGCTCGCTGAAACGAGCAAAACGAGTTTTGGGAAATAGTCGGAGAACCGACTTGTATCAAGACAAGCACATGCCACGGTGACAAAGTTGTTATTTTTTATATCGGCTGTTTTTTTCAAAATGCCTTGATATTCTACGTAGTTTGTGATATACTATATGTGTCACACAAATTTAATAATCAGAGGTAAAGTTGTTTCTTTTTACGTTAAAGGGATAATTATACCCTTTTTGTGCATTCTAACTTTTGAATTTGGTAAAAATGCAAATTCCCATAGTTAGAATGTAGAAACGCTTTTCTCTTCTGATTAAATTTGTGTGACAACAATCGGGGTTTGCGTTTTCGGTGCGTGGCTTCGATGTCGCGCACTTTTTTGTTTTCCGCATAATGAGGTGAGCAAATACATAAATACCGAAGAAAAATATTTTACGGAGGTTTTTCTATGAAAAAACTTGTATCAATGTTACTTGCGGTAAGTATGTGTGTTTGTGTGTGCATTTCTCTTACCGCTTGCGGAGGTTCCTCTGCAAAATTTGATTTTGAGCTTTCCAACGACGGAAGTTATTACATCATCACTGGCATAAACATTACAGAAAAAACCGAGGTGTTGGACATTCCCGCAGAACACGATGGTAAGCCTGTTAAAGCTATTATGAACTGGAAAACTGTAAAAAACAACCACTCCTCACATTTGAAGGAGATCAATATTCCCAACAGCATCCGATTTATTAAGTGGCTCAGTGTTGACGAAGGATGTGTGGTGAACTTTGGAGATTACACCAATAATCTTGTTTCAACTTCTACCTTTGATTTCCCCAAAAAAGGAAATGACGGTTCTTTGGATTTTAATAACCTCACACAGCATACCTTTTATGACTTTTCCTTGATCATCGGCGGTATCGTTACCAGTCACAATGAGGGAACCTTTACCTTCCCCGAAAACGTCGTACTTGCAGGAAACAGTCAAAACACGCTCATTGACTTTGAGAGCATTGCCTTTTCAGGAAAGCTTTCCACCTATCAAGAAGGTGACGGTTCAAACGGTTGGGATGATGTTGTAACATATTTCCCATTGTATTTTTCCAGAGCAAAAACCGTTGAAATTCCAGAGCTCGCAATCGGTAAGGGATATAGTCAAATCAGCATACATCTTCCCAACGGAAGCGGCTCGAATTACGCAACAGAAAACGTGATTCTTTGTGATTTGCCACAGCAGGTTGTCTTCTTTGCAGGTGACGGCAACGGCAAAAAGAAGTTGAATGTGTTCGTTAATGTATCCGGTGCTACAGACGATGAACTTATGGGAATCAATGCAAACTTCAATAGCAATCCCGGAACGGATTTTCCGAGTCACTTGGTCAAATTCTATCGTTATTCCGAAACGCAGCCAACCGACAACAATCTCTCTTACTGGCATTACGTTGACGGTGTTCCTACGCCTTGGTAATAAGTGAACGAATAGATTTAGTTTACAGTATGCGGTAACTGTAAATTGATTTGTATTTCAAGTGAAGCATCGTTTTTTATCACCTATGATGTTTTGTAGTCTATTACATATGGGTGGGTAAAATATTCAAAACAATTAGTTTCTTTAAGGGTGGGATTGGTGTCCTGCCCTTGTTTTTACAAAAAAGCGCAAGTCAAAACCATGCGGTTCAACTTACGCTCATAGTGGTGCGGGTGACAGGACTTGAACCTGCACGGAAATCCACCAGATCCTAAGTCTGGCGCGTCTGCCAATTCCGCCACACCCGCAAAGCACGTTACTAATTTTATCACATTTTATCAAAAATGTCAAGGGATAATAAATAATATTTACACAAAGAGAGAAAGACATTTTTTATTATCCATTTCAGACAAAATGACCTGAGTTTGTTCAGGTCATTTTTGTTGAATTATTTTTCTGTCACGATTTCGTCAAATGGTTTACGCTTTTTGGGGCGGTGGGGGTCATCTGGCTTTGGATATCCAAGGGTTATGACGAGGCGTACGGGATTTTCAAGTCCGCAGATTTCGCGGATTTTTTTATCGTCAAACCAACCGAGAATACAAGTTCCAAGTCCTTGCGCTGCCGCTTCCGCTGTCAGATATGCTACGGCAATTCCGATATCGATTGAGCGATAATCGTATTTCTTTACCTTTGCGCCAAGCGCTGCTGAGGGCACGTAAGACTCCTCGGATATAACGATCATAACGGGAGCGTCGCTTACGAATTTATTCATTCCCATTCCCATAGTCGTTTTTGCAACAGCCGCAGCTACATCACCCCTGCACACCGTGAAATGATACGGCTGTCCGTTGCACGCGGACGGAGCAAGAATTGCCGATTCAAGTATCGCTTTTATTTTTTCGTTTTCAACCGGTTTTGTCGAGTCATAGCTTCTGCATGACTGACGATTTTCAGCAATTTCTCTGAAATTCATAGAAACCTCCGTAATTAATTTTATATTTCTGCCCTGCTTTATTATAAGAATTATAAATTGTTTTGCTTTTTATATTCAAGAAATTCCTCGTAAGTACATTTGCGGTCTATAAATCCGTCGGGTCTTATTTCTATAATTCTGTTTGCTACCGTATTGACTATTTCATAGTCATGCGAGGAGAAAAGAATATTACCCTTGAAGTTCTGCATACCGTGGTTAACCGCCGTTATAGACTCAAGGTCAAGGTGGTCTGTCGGCTGGTCGATAATAAGCATATTAGAGCCGAACATCATCATTCTTGAGAACATACATCTTACCTTTTCTCCGCCTGAAAGAACGTTAACCGGCTTGAATACAGCCTCGTTTGAGAAAAGCATTTTCCCGAGGAATCCGCGCAGATACGATTCTGTTTGGTCCTTGGAATACTGACGCATCCAATCAAGGATTGATTCATTGTGTCCGTCAAAATAGGGTGAATTATCGTGCGGAAAATAAGACGTAGTTATCGAAACTCCGAAATTGAATTTACCTGAGTCTGCTTCCTCTTCCCCATTTAAAATTTTGAAGAGATGCGTTATTGCCATCTCGTTTCCTACGAAGGCGATCTTATCATCCTTATAAACGTGGAATGTAAGATCCTTGAAAAGAGTATTTCCGTCAAGGGTTTTGGTTAATCCTTCTACGTGAAGAATTTCCTTACCGGGTTCCCTATCCATTTCAAAGCCGATGAACGGATATCTTCTCGACGATGCGGGAAGCTCCTCGATAGTAAGCTTATCAAGAAGCTTTCTGCGTGACGTTGCCTGCCTTGATTTTGACTTGTTTGCGGAGAACCTTGAAATAAAGCTTTGAAGCTCCGCAATTTTTTCCTCGTTCTTCTTATTCTGCATTTTTATCATGCGCTGAATAAGCTGGCTCGACTCATACCAGAACTCGTAGTTACCTACGTACATTTTTATTCCGTTATAATCTATATCAACAATATTGGTGCAAACGTCGTTAAGGAAATGTCTGTCATGCGAAACGACAAGTACTGTTCCGAAATAATCCGCAAGAAAGTCCTCAAGCCACATAACAGCGTCTATATCAAGACCGTTCGTAGGCTCGTCAAGCAGAATTATATCGGGGTTTCCAAACAATGCCTGCGCAAGAAGCACCTTAACCTTTTCACTTTCCTTCAATGAGGACATAGTCATATAAAGCGCGTCATCCGTCATTCCAAGCCCCTGTATAAGCTTTGACGCGTCAGACTCTGCTTCCCAGCCGTTAAGCTCGGCAAACTCGGCTTCGAGCTCAGACGCTCTTATTCCGTCCTCGTCGCTGAAATCCTCTTTTGCGTAAAGCGCGTCCTTTTCTTTCATTATCTCGTAGAGGCGCTGATTACCCATTATAACCGTATCAAGAACGGTGTATTCCTCATAAGCAAAGTGGTTCTGCTTTAAAACCGACATTCGCACGTCAGCGGGGATGTAAACCTCTCCCTTTGTCGGCTCAAGCTCACCGCAGAGAATTCTGAGGAACGTGGATTTTCCTGCTCCGTTCGCGCCTATTATACCGTAACAGTTGCCTGGGGTGAACTTCAAATCAACGTCTTTAAAAAGAAGCTGTCCTCCAAAATTAAAGCTTAAATTAGATACGTTTATCATTTTTAAATCCTTTTATATACTTCTCTTATATTTTCAATAATGTATGTTGGTTTTGTGTCGCTCGATTCGGCATCCTTAACTGTTCCCTCGCCCGAAAGCACGAATATCGTGTCAACACCTGCGTTATATCCCGATGCTATGTCTGTATATACTCTGTCGCCTATCATAACGGTTTCATCCTTTGAATATCCGTACTTTTCCATAGCAAGAAGAAGCATCTCGGGCTTTGGTTTGCCAATAAACAGCGGTTTTCTGCCCGTAGCGTGCTCAAGCATCTCTGCAAAGCTTCCGCAATCGGGAACGTAGCCGTAAGAGGTGGGGCAAACCCAGTCGGGATTCGTTGCAATATATTCAACCCCTCTGCCAAGGAGTATACAAGCGTCATCAAGCTTTTTAAAGGTTAACTCTGTGTCATTTGAAATAACGAGACCGAAAATATCGTCCTCAAGCTCTGTCGTTACGTTAACTCCAGAATTTTTGAGTTGCTCCGTAAACGACCTTGTTCCCATAGAATAAAACTTTTTACCGGGGTGGTTTGAGTTCATATAAAGAACTGTTGCGTCGGTTGACGTAAGAAAATCGTCAGCGCATGCGGGAATTCCAAGGCGTTCAAGTTTGTTGACGTAAGCATCCACGCTTTTTGAGGAATTATTAGTTACAAAAAGATATTTTCCGCCTTTTTTCTTTACTTTATAAAGAAAATCAAGCGTTCCGTCAAACAAATCGTTATCAAGATATATCGTTCCGTCCATATCAAGAAGGAAAAACTTTTTTTCGGAAAGCGGTCTCATTTTTATTTCCTTTCAAAAAGGGGTACTCAATCGGGCACCCCTTTGAATGTTTTATTTAATCTTCCGGATATCCGTCGGGATTCATTCTCTGCCAACGGGCAGAATCCTCGCACATTTTCTCAAGTCCGCGCTCAGCCTTCCAGCCAAGAACCTCGTAAGCTTTTGTTGGGTCTGCGTAGCACTCGGCTATATCACCCGGGCGGCGAGGCGCTATTTTGTATTTAACAGGAGCTCCCCAGGATTTGCCAAATGCCTCAACCATCTGAAGCACTGAATATCCGTTTCCGGTTCCGACGTTTATATAATCAATACCCTTCATTTTACCGGTATAATCAATCGCCTTAAGATGAGCAAGCGACAAATCAACAACGTGAATATAATCGCGAACACCCGTTCCGTCAGGCGTATTATAATCGTTTCCAAACACGCTGAGGCATTCAAGCTTTCCTGCGGCTACCTTTGCAATATACGGGAGAAGATTGTTTGGTATTCCTCGGGGATCTTCACCGATTAGTCCCGATTCATGCGCTCCGATTGGATTAAAATAACGCAAAACACAAACCGAAAGCTCGGGATACGCAACAGTACAGTCCTTGAGAATACGCTCAATCATAAGCTTTGTTTCGCCGTAAGGGTTAGTTGTAGAAAGCGGAAAATCCTCTTTAATCGGAACAGTTTTGGGAAGACCGTAAACAGTAGCCGATGAAGAAAATACTATTCTGTATACGCTATGCTTTATCATAGAAGAAAGAAGATTAAACGTGCCTGTCAAATTGTTATGATAATATTTAAGAGGAAGCGAGCAGGATTCCCCAACCGCTTTCAGACCTGCAAAATGAATAACCGATTCTATATCGGGATGCGAAGTAAAGACTTCCTCAAGCTTACCTTCATCAAGAAGATCGCATTTTATAAATTCGGGACGCTTTCCCGTTATCTTCTCGATTCTGTCAAGCACGCACTCCTTACTGTTAGAAAGGTTATCAACTATTACAACATCTTCGCCTCTCTTTATTAATTCAACGACGGTATGCGAACCGATATAACCTGTACCGCCTGTTACAAGTATTGACATATAAATCTCCTTCCGTACCTTTAATATATAAAATTAAAACAAAAAAGAGTAGCCAAACCACTCTTTTTTGACAATATTAGTCAGCGTAAACGCTAACCTGCTTCTTACCGCCGGAAATGTGCTCAAACTTAACTTTTCCGTCTGCAAGAGCAAAGAGAGTATCGTCTGTACCGATACCTACGTTCTTACCGGGATGAATTTTCGTTCCGCGCTGTCTGACAAGAATATTACCTGCGGTAACAAACTGTCCGTCTGCTCTTTTAACACCAAGACGCTTAGACTCGGAATCACGGCCGTTCTTTGTAGAACCAACAAGTCGGATCGTAGCCATGTCGTTCTGTGAGCCAAGGAGTTGATTTATGACATTGTCTTCCTAAGACCGCTTGGCCTCCGACTTGAATATTACCTGCGGTAACAAACTGTCCGTCTGCTCTTTTAACACCAAGACGCTTAGACTCGGAATCACGGCCGTTCTTTGTAGAACCAAC
>JAZQKG010000099.1:0-13318 GCA_045542035.1 Eubacteriales bacterium
TGTCATAAATCAACTCCTTGGCTCACAGAACGACATGGCTACGATCCGACTTGTCCTGACATAGTTTATGACCTAACCTTTCTCGTTATTATATCTTTTCGGGGCTCTGCAAACAAATCAGATGAAGAGCCGTACCAAGTACTCTTTTTGTTGCCGCAGTCAATGCTATGCGGCTTTCGCGAAGCGCCTCGTCCTCGCAGTTTGCTATTTTGCATTCGTGATAGAAGAAGTTAAACGAAGCCGCAAGATCAAGAATATATCTTGTAACAACGCTCGGCTCGTAATCGTCTATCGCGCACTTCACGCGTTCGGGGAAAAGCGCGAGCGTCTTTGCGAGCGCAACCTCAGGCTCACCGAGCGGCGCATCCGTCATCTTACCAACGCTGCCTGTTTTTTCAAGCACCGAGCAGGCTCTCGCGTAGGTATACTGAACGTAAGGACCTGTATTACCGTCGAACGAAAGAGCCTCTTCCATAACGAAGTTTATATCTCTCATACGGTTATTCGAAAGATAATAGAACACTATTGCTCCAACGCCTACTTTTTCTGCGATTTCTCTGCATTCCGCATCGTCGGGGTGCTTTTCTTTTGCTATATCGTATACACGGCTTATTGCTTCTGCAAAAAGGTCTTTTAGCAGAATAACGTTACCCGTTCTCGTAGCAAGCTTTGCTCCGTTTATACTAACAGTTCCGTAAGGAACGTGAACGAGCTTATCATACCAATCGTATCCCATAAGCTCAACAACCTTAAACCACTGCGCGAAGTGAAGCGACTGAGCCGCGCTCGTAACGTATATCGCCTTATCAAAATTATATTCATTCTTACGGTAAACCGCCGCGGCTATATCACGCGTGGGATAGAGCGTTGAGCCGTCGCGCTTTAGAATAAGACAAACGGGCATATTCCATTTTTCAAGATTGACTATTGACGCTCCGTCATCTATTTCAAGAAGCCCCATATTGCGAAGCTTCTCAACCTGGGCGGGCATTTTGTCTGTATAGAAGGACTCGCCCTTATAGCTGTCGAACTCTATTCCGAGAAGCTTATAGGTTTTCTGATACTCCTCAAGGCTGACGTCAACGAACCAACGCCACAGCTTGAGATTTTCCTCATCTCCATGCTCGAGCTTTGAAAACTCCGCGCGCGATTTATCGGCAAGCTCGGATTTTTTCGCCTTTGCGGCTTCCTCCTCGGAAAGTCCCGCAACGCTTGCGTCCTCTTCATCCTTTATAGCGTTGTTAATCTTGACGTAAAGCTTTACAAGCTCGTCAACTCCGCCGTCTTCAACAGTCTTTTTATCTCCCCAAAGCTTATAAGCAACGATAAGCTTTCCGAACTGAGTTCCCCAGTCTCCGAGATAGTTTATACCCACGCAGGAATATCCGGCGAACTCATGAAGAAGCTTTAGCGAATGTCCTATAACCGTCGTACCGAGATGACCGATGTGGAATGGCTTTGCAACGTTTGGCGAGGAATAGTCAAGGACTACGGTTTTTCCCTCACCGCACATAGGCGAGCCGTATTTTTCTCCAAGCTCAAATACGTCTGCTACGACACGGCGGGAAAATGCCTGCGTATCAATTTTAAAATTGAGATATCCGCCTACCGAGGATATTTCCGAAAACTCCTCGCAGCAAAGACCGTCCTTTAGCGCCTCCGCGATTTGAACAGGTGAGCGTCTTAACGTTTTTGAAAGGCGGAAGCAAGGAAGCGCTATATCTCCCATACTCTTATCCGGGGGATATTCAAGCATCGCGAATATCTCGTCCTCCGAAAGCAGACCATCTCCAAATTTTTCTTTTACCGCGCGTGAAAGAAGCTCCGCGGTCATTTTCTTTAATTTAAGCATTATTTACCTCTTAAAGCGAATTTTTCATCTTTACGTATTTTCCCTGTCCAACGCTTCCGCGTGTAAGTCTTGCGGGAATAAAAGTACTCATGTTGAAGGAATATGCGAGAGCCGATTCAACTCCCGACAAAAGATAAAACTCTCCGTCCTCTTCAAAAACGGTTACTTCGGGAATTTCTTCACCGGCATCAAGAAGCGCGGCAAGCTTTGAAATCTTCTCCGCGTCAGCCTCGTCGTCGGGATAAAACAGTCTTTCCGGAGTGATGTAAGCGCTTTTTAAAGATTTGTCAAGCTTCCATTTTTCAAACTCCGAAATAAGGCGCTCGGCAACCTCCTCGGGTGTTGCGTGCGAGGTATCAATGATAAGAGAATAGTTCATCAGATCCTTTATATCCACCCCATACTGCGTCATATATCTCTTTTTTTCGCTCTCGCGCCGCGCCTTCGTCTCTTTTACCGTTTCTTCAAGTGTTGCCGCGTGCTCTCCCGCGCGGTTATCGTTCATTATGCGAAGCGCGCTCGTTTCTGGGTCAGCGGAAAGGTATACCTTAAAAGTACCCTCGGTAAAATGCCACGCCATTCTTGAATCTATAACCAATAGCTTGTCCACCGATGAAAGCTCTTTCAATCCGTCGTCTATCTCATGGTCAATCTCGGGATGCGTTTCCATATACACGTTAAGCTCAACGACGCTCATTCCGTGCTTTTCAGCTATCGAGCGCACGATAGCGCCTGTTGAATAATATTCAGCTCCAAGCCTCTCCATAAGAATTTTGGATACCGTGCTCTTCCCGCTTCCAAGATCGCCGGCAAGTGAAATCTTGTCCTGCATACTTAAGTAAGTCTCCTAAAATATTTATTAACTATAATATTATATACTATAAATCCGCTCTTGTCAAGAACCGCAAACGACTTTTCAGCGAATAAGCAATATTTTCGCAAAATTCTTTTTTTGTGAATAAAATCCAAACTTTATGAGAGAATAGCAATAGAACACAAAAGGAAAGGACACAGAAAGTGGAAAAGAAATTTAAATTCAGCGATAATCCCACGGTAGCTAAGAGTGTATACGGCGCTGTTATAGCGCTCCTTTGCATCACGGCAATTATAGTCGGTATTATCGCGGCAAACAACAGAAAAAAAGATACTCCCGGTGACAATCAGAATCCCCCGGTAAGCGACGGGAACGAAAGCGGAGATAACGGAAACACAGACGGTGGTGAAGATAATCAGGGCGACTCTTCCGATGCCGTAACCTTCATCTCCCCCGTATCGGGTAAGGTAATGAAGCACCACAGCACAGACGTTCCCGTTTATTCAACAACGCTTGAAGAATGGCGTATTCACACGGGCATTGACGTTTCGACTGCGGAGGGCGCAGACGTATTCGCGGCAGCCGCAGGTAACGTAAGTAAGGTTTATTCCGACCCTCTCCTCGGCAAAACCGTTGAGATAACTCATAAGGACGGAAGCAAATCCCTCTACTCGAACCTCTCCGCCGACGGACTCGTATCGGTCGGAAAAGAAGTAACAAGCGGAGAAAAGATCGGTGTTGTCGGTGACAGCGCGATCTCCGAAATAGCAGACGAAGCGCATCTTCACTTTGAAATAGTCGTGAACGGCGCATCGGTAGATCCTCTCGACTATCTGACCGAGGAATCAAAGCAGGTCTCTCTAGGAATTACAGACGAAAACGAGGCTGCTTAACAAAAGTCTCCCGCATTGGCGTGACTGTCCGTTATGGATTATCACTTCCGTGCGGGAGATATTTTTGCGTTATGACTTGATTTTTGTTTTACGTTGTGCTAAAATAATTTTATATACTTTCAACGGAGACGAAAAAATGACAAATATTGCAATTTTAGGCTTTGGCGTCGTTGGCGGCGGTGTCGCTGACCTGATAGTCAAAAATTCTGCTGAGGTAACGAAGCTTGGCGGTGACAGTATAAATATAAAATACATTCTCGATTTAAGAGATTTTCCGGATTCACCCTTCGCTGACAGAGTGGTCCACGATTTTAATATAATTTTACACGACGAATCTGTGTCAACAGTTATAGAGGTTATGGGAGGCTCTCACCCTGCGTATGAATTTACGGTAGCGGCGCTTGAAGCAAAGAAAAACGTTATAACCTCAAATAAAGAGGTCGTTGCGAATTTCGGCGACGAGTTTTTAAAGCTTGCAAAGGAAAACGGTGTATCCTACCGTTTTGAAGCGGCTGTCGGTGGCGGAATCCCCGTTATATCTCCCATGATATCCTGTATCGGTCAGAATAAAATACGCGAGGTAAGAGGCATCCTCAACGGAACAACGAACTATATTCTCACAAAAATGTTCTCATTCGGTGACAACTTTGACTCAGCTCTCAAGGATGCGCAGGTGAAGGGATACGCTGAAAGAAATCCCGACGCGGACATCCTCGGAACAGACGCATGCAGAAAAATCGCTATTCTTGCGGCCCTTGCCACAGGAAATCTCGTTCCTACCGACAGTATTCATACCGAAGGAATCACAGGTATTCGCAAAGAGGACGTTGCGTGCGCTGAAAAAATAGGCTGCAAAATAAAGCTTCTCGGCCGATGCGTAGCGACCGATGGCGCGCCCTATATCCTCGTCGCTCCATTCATGCTCGGTCAGGATTCCGCTCTTTCTGGAGTATCCGGTGTATACAACGCGGTTGAGGTTGTAGGCGAGCCTCTCGGTAACGTTATGTTCTACGGAAAAGGCGCGGGTGCGGGAGCTACGGCATCCGCGGTTGTCGGTGATCTTATGCAGGTTATGCGTATCGGCGGAATCAGCGACCCCGCGTTTGAAAAGAGTAACTCCGTAAAAGATTTCGACACATTTATGTCAAGACGTTATTTTGCGTTTGACAAGAACGCGAAGGATACTGTCAAAAAAGCTTTCGGAAGCGTTGATTTTATAGACAGCGAAGAATGCGCATTCATTACTTCCGAGATAAGCGAAAACGAGGCTAAAGAAAACACCGAGAAAGTAATTTCATCGGGACATACGCTTCTTTCCTCTATCCGACTTCTTTAATAAACCGTTTTCTTCCGAGAGGATTACGATCCTCTCGGAATTTTTTATAAGCGCTGAAACCGTGAGCAAACTCATAAGAAAAAGAATAACGTCGGTAAGTCTGATAACATATTTCTCGGGAATCTGAAATCCCGCGAATGAGATCAAAATAAATGCAGCGCAAAATACAACGCCCCCCCTGTCCCCAAGAAGATATTCGACGCACTCGCATCCGTAATAATACCAGCATATTACAGTCGAATAAGCAAAAGCGAAAACAAGCAGTATTACCGCAAGCTCCCCGCCCCTTCCGACCGATGAACGCACCGCGGACAAAACGATTTCCATACCGTCCCCGACAAGCTCCGTACCGCTATTCGAGGAAAGCACCGCAAATCCCGTCAGAGTGCATAAAAGCGACGTATCAAAAAACACCTCGACAGCTCCCAGAAGTCCGACGTCTGACGGAGTTAAGTTTTTTGCGCGGGTTTGAGCCATAGCAGACGTTCCCGCTCCCGCCTCATTTGAGAGAAGCCCTCTCGAATACCCCTCTTTTAAGGATTTTGATATGCAAAATCCCGACACGCCCCCGACGGCGCTCTTAAAATCGAAAGCATCTGATATAACGTTTGATATCACCGACGGCATATTGCCTATGTTTTTCCCCAAAACGAAAACGCATATGCTTATGTAAATAATTGTTGACAACGGTATAATGACAGACGCTGCGTTTTCAATCTTTTTTGCGCCCCCAAGAACTACCGCGGCGCATAGAATGGCGAACGCAAGCGACAAAATTGCGGGATTTACTTTTATCAAACGCATCCCCGCGCTCACTGCGCTGCGAGACTGCAATGCCGCGCCCATTGAAAATGACAGCAAAAGGCACAAAAACGCGTATAACGTACCAAAAAATTTACCGCATTTCTTAAACGATGATGAAATGACGTACATCATTCCGCCACGTCCGCGGACAAGCATATCGGCAGCGAGCGATGACTCGGCGTATTTTATCACGGAGGCAAAAAAACCGGAAATAAATATCCAGAATAAACTTCCCGCGCCCCCAACCGAAATACCGTAGGCGACGCCTACTATATTCCCAACTCCGAGCGTTCCCGCAAGCGCGAGAGCAAGGGATTTTCTTGACGGTTTATCCTTGACTGTTTCCCCGATTTTCTTGATTACCTTTATCGGATGAGCTACAAAGAAAAACCTTAGCCTCATAAGAAAAAAAGCTCCTATGAACGTTATTATTAACGGGAGCAAATCGGTAACTGACATAAAAAATCCTCCGCTTAAAAATATGCGGAGGATTTCCTTTTAATTCTAAATAAAATTGGTAATTAATCTATAAATCGCGTATCCGAGAACTCCAAGCAGCAGAATAGCGCTGACCCAGTTTATTATCCTGTCGATTTTTTTGTTTCTCTCAGCTTCCTTCCTGTCAAGCTCCTTATCCTCTTCGGTTTCTCGGAGCTCCTCGGGAATCTCCTGCTCTTCTTTAGACTCCTCGGCTTCCTCAGCTGAAAAGTCATACGTTCCCTCTTGAATTTTCTTCGCGCGAGCCGATGCCTCCGCCATAATATCCTCTACGGTTTTTAAAACGAGCTTATCATTCGGGTCGGATAATGACATTTTCTTGCCGATTCTGTCCATGGCAGACTTTATCGCCTCTAAGTCTTTTGCCCCCGTTGCCTCGGCAAAATCTCCGTCGCATTCCTCACAAATATATTTTGGATTGCCATATCCCCCTATTGTGAGTATGGCGGCTGTCTCAGAATCCACCTTTTTATTACATACAGAACATAGTTTTTCCATTCCGTCTCCATTCCGCCGTCTATGCGGCTTTTAATATTATTTATTTCCTCTGAGCGCCTCGCGGTATTCCTTTATATACTCGTCCCTGAGCGTCTTTTGCTCCCGCTTTTCATCCTCTGTAAGCTCGCGGCTCTTTGAGATTCTGGCAAGCTCATTTATTCTGTCAACCTTATTTTTATCCACCTTTATTCTCCTTAACTTTATAAAGCTTCGCAAGGCTCATCGCGTTTATCGCGCGCATGGCCGCAACGTCGGTTTCGTGTTCGCGCCCGGTATCCGAAAGCGAACCAAAAAGATTTCATAGTTGCGTCTCGGCAAAACAGTTGTATAAATATTCTATCATAAAATGAAATATTAATCAATAGAGTTTTTAATTATTACCGAAATTCTTTCGGATATGATATACGCCATAATTATCTTTATTGCGTCGGGAAGAATAAAAGGCAAAACCGAAACCGAAAGAACGTAAATGATGCTCTCAGCGCCTTCAAGATAAATGAGTGCATACCATAGAGAACCGGTTAAGTAAAGCGAAATAAGGGATAATGCCGAAGAAAGCGCGGTAAATATCCTCTGTCTTGGCAATACCGAAGATGTCGCAAGATATACGACAGACAGTACGACAAATCCGAATATATATCCACCCGTCGCATCAAACAGGCGCGATATTCCACCCGTAAATCCCGAGAAGACCGGGAGCCCCACAGCCCCGATAGAAATATACAAAATGACCGACATCAGTCCTCGCTTTCCACCAAGAGTAAAAAGCGCAAGGTACACCCCAAAAAGCTGAAGCGTTATCGGAATTACGAAAGGTATTGAAATAAACGAGCATACGCATATCAAGGCGCTGAAGAGAGATATCAGCGCAAGTAAATGCATATTTGTTTTTTTGCCTTTTCTCATAAATTTCCCCTTTCACGCGTTTTACCGTTTAATTTTAGCATATTTCTTTAGATTTAGCAATCGGGTATTGCAAAATAATAATATTTGATTTATAATAGAATTAACGCAAATAAACGAATGGAGCAAAAAAATGAAGAAAATTAGTCTTAACTACAAAAAGCTTCTGATATCAATAGGTATCGGACTTGCAATTTCATTTATACTGTATTATTTCTTACTCCCCCCGCTCAATCCCCATTCGGTCGGATTCTGGTTTTATCTGACAGCGGTAATTCTTTCATTCACGTTTCCGTACCTTGGCTTTAAATTAGTAAGCACGCGCGTTAAAAACAAAGCCACAGACGCCTACGTTAAAAGCTTTAAAGTAGAGTTTTCAACCCCAGGAAAAGCAAAATACTTTGTTATAGGCGCTGTGCTTCTTCCTATTGTTGTTGCGATATTTGGAGGAATATTCTCCTCTACCCTATTTTTTGCCAAGAAATACGCCTCCGTGATAACCGTTGAGGAGGCAGTCTTTAAGGACGATATGCCCGAGACGACCGAAATAACGAATATTGCTCTTATGGACAGCGCTTCCGCGACTATGCTCGGAAATCGTGAGCTTGGAGCGCTTTCACACGTCGTTTCTCAGTATGACGTCGGAGCGAATTACACTCAGATAAATTATCAGGGCAAGCCCAAAAAGGTCGCGAACCTTGAATACGACGGATTTTTCAAATGGATAAACAATAACAAAAACGGTATACCCGGCATGGTAATGGTCGATCCGGTAAAGAGCGACGCTGACTATCTTGAATTCTCAGAGCCTATGTATTATGCCGAAAGTGCGTTTTTCAACCAGGACCTTAAAAGAAAGCTCCGCTTCTCATACCCCACTAAAATATTTGAATCTATAAGCTTTGAAATTGACGATGAGGGAAATCCCTATTACATAGTTTCCTGCGCTACGGCAAGAGTTTCACTTTTCGGTGCAATGGACGTAAACGAAGTAATAATATTCGATCCCACAACCGGTGACAGCAAGCTTTACGCAGTAAAGGACGCTCCCTCTTGGATTGATATTGTTTACACGGGTAACCTTGCAAGTGAAAAGTACAACTGGCAAGGCACACTTTCCGGTGGATTTATCAACAGCATTATAGGCAACAAGGGCTGCAAGCAAACAACCGATGATTTCGGTTATATAGCCCGCGGAGACGACGTTTGGTACTTCACCGGCGTGACCTCTGTTTCGGGTGATAAATCAAATATCGGATTTATTCTTTCAAACGCGCGTACAGGTGAATACAAATTCTATCCCGTAATAGGCGCTGAGGAGCATTCCGCAATGGGCGCCGCAGAGGGCGAGGTGCAGGAAAAGGGCTACGTAGCTTCATTCCCCTCCCTCGTTAACATCTCAGGTCAAGCAACCTATATTATGGTGCTTAAAGACGCCGCGGGTCTTGTCAAGCTTTACGCTCTCGTAAACGTTGAAAACTACAGTATCGTTGCGACAGGCTCTACTCAAACCGAGGCTATGAGTTCATACAAAAAGCTCTTAAAGCAAAGCAATATAACTACCGGTGACGAAGACGCAGAAAAATCAATAACCATTGAAAACGTAAGAATAGCTATGGTTGCGGACGTTGCCACTGTTTATATCACCGATAGCGAGGGCGACGTTTACAAAGGCTATCTTGAAGCTGACGAGGAGCTTATTCTTGTAAGAATCGGAGACAAAATCAAGATTAAGTACACAGTAAGCGAGCATGATAGAATATACATTATTTCATCATGGAGCTTTGATAATAATTAATTTAGCTTTTAAAAAACGCAGCCGAGACGTGTTAATCCGTCTCGGCTGTAATTTTATATGTTCCTTTCGAATCCAAGAAAACGCGTGCCCTGAAAAGTTAGCGCTCCTTCATCACCCTCGGCTATCATTCCGTAAACCGAGCCGAAAACGGAAAGTTCGGTTCTATCTCCTCCGTCGAGCTCAAAGGTCACGTAATAACACGTCGAAGCATGGCGCCTGCCAAACACGTGAGTGCGCTTCGATACAGCCCTTGCGCTTACGGTTACCTTAGGCATAGCATCGTTTATCTTATTATTCTTTGCAACACGCACGAATGTAAATATTATTGTTCCGAAAACGAATATAAAACCAAGCGCAATCAGAACACTCGTAATAATAAAACCTGTTTGAAAAGCAAAAAGAGCAGTCATAAAAATCTCCTTATGATTTAATCTTTGACTCAAGCGATTCTATTATAAGAAGCAAGTTTCTCATAATATGAAATGGATCGTCTACGGGAAGCGCGACAACTCTGTTCTCAGGAGAACCGTCTCTTGCGCGGATCTGAATCCACTCTCCCCTGTCGTTTTCTCTGTTCGAGAATGTTTTAAACGTGTATTCCTTTACTTTCGGATACCACTCGGAAAATTCGGGATCGTCACCGAAAAGGAGAGCATCTGCTAGAGTCCTAGCAGTATTGGTGAGTATCATTGTTATGCCGTGTGTGCGGTAACCCTTAGGCACTGGATATGGGTCTGTGCGGAAATTTCCGCTTTCTACACGCGCTCTTGTGTGAAGATATAAGTCAAGAGAAAACGCAATTCCCATTTTCAAGTCTCGAAAGGACCCATAGCATACGGCCCTGGCTCCATATATATTTATCCTCAGAAAGAAGCTTATCTCCGCTATTTGAAAAGCATGTAAAAACTCCTCCGCGCTCATAGTCCGGAGAGTACTTTTCCCAGAACGGAATAACATCCTCGTAAAGAGCCTTTTTATAAAACTCAAACTCTCTTTTATAATCTGTCATTTTACTACCTCAACCTCAGCGATATTATATTTATTAAACAATTCTACCGCCTCCTTTGTAATAACCTCGCCGCTGACCGCAATGGGAATTGCGGGCGGACAGGATACGGTTGGGGATGCTGAAATTTTTCCTATCGCGCGCTCAACAGAAACTTTCTCCTTTTTTGAAAAAACAGCCTCTCTGATAGACATACGCTTAACACCGCGAACAATTGGCACAGCGCATTCTTGCAGTTCTTTTTTTCTCTCTAAAGAAAGCAGAGCCGCCTCAAGTCTTTCAAGGTCCGCATCGGTGTTTTCGGGAGTTATCATAAATACGGTATATTCACCGTCGAAAAATTCAATTTCTATATTTTTATTTCTCAAAATCTCAGCAGCATCATAGCCTGTATATCCGAATTTTGAAATTTTTATAACAAGTTTAAGCGGCTCACACTCTGAAATTTCAAATCCCGCGTCGCTAAGCTTCGATTTTAAATTATTTAGTTTTTCTACAGTTTCCGAAAGCCTCAAAATGTAATTCTCCGAAAGATATTTATTACAAAGGTCAAGCGACTGGAGAATAAGATAAGAAGGACTTGTAGACGCAAAAACCGAGAGCATATTTCTCGCGGATGAAAGGTAGACTGAGTTTGCGCTTTTTGATATATGAAGATATGCTCCGCCCGTCAGCGCAGGAAGCGTTTTATGAGCCGAATCGCAGCACATATCAGCTCCAAGCGATATCGGGTGCTGTGACGGTGAAAGAAAGCGAAGATAAGCTCCATGCGCGTTATCCACAAGAAGCGGGACCCCATGCGCTCTGCACACCGTGGATATTCCTTTGACGTCGGCTATATTTCCAAGATAATCGGGTGATGTAAGATAAACGGCATCAGGCTTTTTATCTGCTGTAATCGCGGCTTCTATTTCTTTTGCCGAGACCTTAGCCGAGCATAAATGGTCAGCGCGGCTTGGGTAAAGCCAGATAACGTCAATATCGAGAAGCGCGCATGCGTAGATAAAGGATTTATGCGCGTTTCGCGCCGCCATCACAACAGGGCGCTCACCCTTTTCTTTTCCGCTGACCGCAAGCGCAATCATCGCTTTTATCGCAAGGGTCGCTCCCTCCGCGGAATAAAACGTATGAGCGCTTCCGAAGAGGCGTGTCGCGTTATTCTCGCTTTCTTCTATTATTCCGTCAGCGCTGTAAAGAGTATCCGCGCCTGAAATTTCGGTTATATCAAAACTCTCACACCCAAGAAAGCTTTTACCCTTATGTCCGGGCATATGAAAGCGCGAAGGCTCTCTTTCTATATATTTCTTTACAAAGTCGTAAATAGGAGTTTTCATCACTCTTCGGCTTCCGCGACCTGTATCATAACGGCGCATTCGATTCTCTTTTTGAAAAGCTCACATCCGTATTTATATATACCGTTGATGCTTCCGGTCGAGTGATAAGCGTTTGCCGCGCATCCGCCCGAGCAGTAAAGCTTTGCCCAGCAATCCTTGCACTCTTCCCTTGCGTATGCGTTACATGAGCGGAATTCGTCCTGAACCTCAGTATTCTTTATTCCGTCCCATATATTTCCTAGACTGTATTTCTCGTCTCCTACGAATTGGTGGCAGGGATACAGCTCTCCCCAAGGAGTTACCGAAACGTATTCTGTTCCTGAGCCGCACCCGGTTATGCGCTTATAAATGCAGGGACCGTTTTTAAGGTCAAGCATATAGTGGTAGAAGGTAAATCCCCTTCCCTCTTTTTTGCGCTTTATCATTTCCTTTGCAAGTATTTCATATTGCTCGAAGAGCTTCGGAAGATCCTCTTCCGTAAGCGCGTATGGGTCACCGGGAGGGCAAACTACGGGTTCCATACTGAGTTCGGTAAATCCGAGATCAGCCATATGTAAAATGTCATTTGTGAAATCAACGTTGTTATGAGTATACGTTCCGCGCACGTAATAATTTTTACCTCCGCGAGCCTCAACTAAGCGCTTAAACTTAGGAACTATCACCTCATAGCTTCCGCGGCCTTTATAATCTTTACGGAAATGGTCGTTAACCTCGGGGCGCCCGTCAAGGCTCAGGACAACGTTAGACATTTCTTTATTAAGAAAATCAATGACCTCGTCGTCTATAAGCATACCGTTTGTCGTAAGTGTGAAGCGGAAGTTTTTATTATGCTCCTTTTCAATGCTTCTCGCATATGCGACGAGCTTTTTTACAACGTCCCAGTTCATAAGCGGCTCACCGCCGAAAAAGTCAACCTCAAGGTTTCTGCGGCTGCCGGATTTCTCAATAAGAAAATCGAACGCGCGCTTTCCGACCTCATAGCTCATAACAGCCCTGTCACCCTGATATTTTCCCTGACTCGCGAAGCAATAAGAGCAGTTAAGATTACAGGTGTGCGCAACGTGAAGACACATAGCCTTGATAACGTTACTGTTATTCTTATAGCTGTAAGCGAGCTTTTCGTATTTATCCTCAGAAAAAAGCTTTCCCGCGTCCTCAAGCGCGCGTATATCGTCAATGCATCCAAGAATCTCATCCTCGGTAACGTCGTCAAGATGAGCGTACTTTTTGAGCATTGCCTCAACAATTTTTTGAGGCTCCTCGTTTTTATACATAGCTATTATGTCATAAGCGACCTCGTCAACCGTATGAACCGAGCCGCTTGCGGTATCAAGCACGATATTATATCCGTTTAATTTATACTGGTGGACCATTTTTATTCTCCTTAGTCAAGCATCATATTACGCATAAAAAAGCAATAATAAACGCTGCCTTTTTAGGAGGCAGCGTTTATATCAGAAAAACGAATTACTTATTCTGATTTTCGCATTGCTGATTTGCAACGCCGCAAGAGGTCTTGCATGCAGACTGACAAGAGGTCTGGCACTCGCCGCATCCGCCGTTTTCAACGGTCTTAGCAATG
>JAZQKG010000100.1:0-40231 GCA_045542035.1 Eubacteriales bacterium
GAACGGTCATAGGCCCCGTGGTAACTCCTCCTGAGTCAAAAGCGAGAGGGCGGAATCCTTCGGGAAGGAAGAATGAAATAATAAAAGCCGTTATGTAAAATGCTACGAGGATTATATTAAGGCTCAGTCCGAACACTATTCTGAGCAGGGCTATCATAAGGAAGATACCCACACCGAGCGAAACCGTAAGAATAAGCACAAGATTAGGAATATCCGATACCTGTTCCGCCAGAATTTGAAGGTCCGGCTCTGATATAGTCACTATAATTCCAATTATAAAGCTTACGAAAGCAATTAACCATATCTTGCCCGATGAAGCGATTGATGAACCTATTTTTACACCGAGCGGCTGCATTGACATTTCAGCGCCCATATTAAAGAGGCTCATGCCAAAAACCAGAAACGCTATGCCGATTAAAAAGAGAAGCATATCGCCCGAGCTTATGGGCGTTATTGTTATTGACAGAATAAAAACGATTAACGCAATTGGAAGAATCGATTTCAGCGATTCCAAAAGTTTGCTTTTTATTAAACTCATATTAATTCCTTTTATGATTCAGTGTAGGGATCGAAAAGGATATATAACTCTCTCGGTTGATTATTTATGGGCGTTCCAACGTAGAATTCTCGCACCGGAACCTTAAAACCGTCTCCGATTTTCAGATTTGTATATTTTTTCGTCTCTTTATTAAGCGCGGCCACCCCGTTCTCTTTATATAACTGCGTTGTTACCGCGACAGGAGAGGTTCCGTTTATGCCGTTTATATCGTATATTTTTACGTAGTTGATTTCTATAATCATACGCAATTTACCGTTGTCGGCAATAAAACTGTTCAGATTATACGAGGTAGCTACGGACACCGAAGCGATTTGACCCGTAGATCTATCAACATAGCTTAGCTTCATTGGAATTTCCGGTATGTCGAAATTAACTATTTCAGCGGGCGGTGTATGTACTGTATACTCACCGACCGTGACAACGCAACAATCCGAAATGCCATTTTCCGTTATAGCTATTATAGCGCAAACTCCGTTGCCAACTCCTTTGATCGTGCCGTTTTCGCACGTAGCAATTGTTTCGTTAGACGATATCCAGCTAACAGTGTCACCCGCAAGCTCTGTTTTGGTTACTTCGAGAAGCTGAGATTGATTCAAACCAAGTGTAAGCACGGATTTTGAAAGGGTTAAGGTTTGCTCGTTGGGGTCTTTTACAATCACCGTGGATACGTCATAGTCTCCGTTTGACGCAATAGCTGTTATTTTGCATACGCCATATCTTTTTGCAGTAACCAAGCCGTTAACGCAAGTCGCGACGCTTGGGTTTGAGCTTGACCATGTGACAGAATCGGTTATATTTTCGCTCGTGTACGCCACTGCCGTAAGCTGCTTTGATGATTGCAGCTCCTTGATAACGACATCTTTTTGTAATATAGATACACGCGGGTTAGGATTCTGTATTTTTACCGTACACACAGAGGTCGCGCTTCCGCACACAGCGCGCACGATGCAGACTCCGTATCCGACAGCCGTTATAATACCGTCCACACAGGTGGCGACGCTTGTGTCGGATGAACTCCACGTTACTGTTTGGTCTGTCGCGTCCATAGGAAGAACCGTTGCTTTGACGGTGCGGACTTCCCCTAATGTCGAAATTTCTATGTTGCTTTCAGAAAGAAATATGCTTTCCTCTTTTTTGTCTTTGTCCGAAGATTGCGCGCAGGAAACGGTAGAAAGCGTAATTGACAGTATTACTGCCAGAAGTAAAAATTTTTTAAAATTTATCATATGCATCTCCGTAATACATTTTAGCGCTGGGTAACAAAATAAAATCACATAATTATATAATAACATATTTTATATATTTACGCAAGGGGAAAATTGTAAATTAATTTAATTATTATCTTCGCTTGTAAAATGAAAATTTATATGTTATAATAACCTCACGGGTCGCTCTTTAAAAAGAGCGACTATGCAGACTGTGTCTGCCAAAATCAAAGATTTTGCGTATAGAAAGGAGAAAATATGACTGTTGCGGTATGCATATCCGACGGCGGAGGTATGATGTTTAATAAAAGACGTCAGTCGAGAGATAGGATTGTCACTGCGGATATGTTAACATGCGCAGGGGAAAGAAATATAGTAGTATCCTCATATTCTTTACCGCTGTTTTCAGAAAATATATCTCGTATAATTTCAGCTTCAGAGCCGCTGAAGGAAGCAAAAGACGGTGATTTCGTGTTTATTGAGGATAAGAGCCTTTCGGAATATAAAAACAGGATTAAAGAGATTTATATATACAAATGGAACAAGAAATATCCATTTGATTTTAAGCTTGATTTTTCTCCTGAGTTGGAGGGAATGCATTTAGTCGAAACTGTTGAATTCACGGGAAATTCCCACGAAAAAATCACACGGGAGCTGTGGAAATATTAACGAGCTACAGAAAGGAATTCGAAAATGAAAAGAAAAATATCGCTTTTATTATGTCTTATAACCGTAATTTCAATATTATTTACTAGCTGCTCAATTGACGATTTAAAGTCTCTTATTTTTCCGGAAGGCACCGGCGCGCCGTCAGTTTCTTTCGAAACGATTCCGGATTTCGATGGCTCGACTCCATACGTAATTATAAATGAAAACATACCGTTCTTTACCGATGAAAAAACAGATTCTGCATGTGAAACCTTTAGCGAGCTTGACTCTCTCGGAAGATGCGGAGTTGCCATTTCGTGTATCGGAAAGAATCTTATGCCGACAGAGGACAGGGGCGCTATCGGACACGTTAAGCCGTCAGGCTGGCACAGCGTAAAATATGATATAGTTGACGGAAAATATCTTTACAACAGATGTCATCTTATAGGCTTTCAGCTGACAGGGGAAAACGATAACGAGAAAAATCTTATCACCGGAACGAGATATATGAATGTCGAAGGAATGCTTCCGTTTGAAGATATGGTCGCTGACTATGTAAAGGAAACCAACAATCACGTTCTTTACCGCGTCACGCCGATATACGACGGATATAACCTCGTGGCGAGCGGAGTTTTGATGGAAGCTAAATCTATAGAAGATGATGAAATATCGTTTTGTGTTTACGTGTATAACGAGCAACCTGGAATTGTAATTGATTTCAGAACGGGAGAAAGCCGTCTTTCAACAGATCCACCGCCATCAGATGATAAGGATTCAGCTGACACGGGTACTTCCTCGGGCGTTGAAGAAGGGGAGGAGACATTTATTTTAAATACTTCGTCAAAAAAGTTTCACAAAGAGGATTGCTCCGGAGTTAAAACAATGTCAGAGAATAATAAAGCTACATATACCGGAACAAGACAGGACCTTATAGAAGACGAATATGAGCCGTGCGGAACCTGCAATCCGTAAACAATGATTTACAAAAAAACAGGCAGTTTTCAAATAAACTGCCTGTTTTTTGTAATATTTTCACTATAGAAAGCAACGAATATCTACCGCGAGCTTTTCTTCGAGATTAATAAGCCGTTTTGTTATATCCTTCGCGAATTCATCGGCTGCTTCATACTGGTTCAGATATCTGTTAAGCGATTTTACTCCCATATTACAACCGTCTGTCATAAGGTCGGCTACGGTTTTGTCCGAATCATTCATTGCTATTTTCATGTTCGTTTTCATCCATGACATTCCTTGAGCAATGGGATTAGGATTTTTTCCGTCGTCACCAAACCTGTCAAGCTGACCCTGAATTTCTCCGTTTAGCTTTTCATGCTCGTTTTTGCAGTCTATAAGACGCTTTTCAAGCCTATCGGACTTTACGTATTTTAAAACGTCATCAATAGACTTAACTCCCATTTTGACCCCCGCGTCGCACTCGCGAAGTAATTTTATAGTATCTTGTTCTATCATTTTAAAATCTCCTTTGCGTTTTTGTTATTATTCCCGAAAGTTTGCTTTTTATTAAAAATACCGTATCAAAGGATTTTTTCCTAAGATACGGTATTTTTTATTTTTTGTTTAATATAGCGTTGAGTCTTGTCATTTCGCTGCTTTCGGGCTCGGGAATATGAGCGAGCGGGAAGGGGATTTTCATGCTGTCGTATTTTGTCTGGCATATTTTTCTGAACGGCAAAAGCTCGACTTTATCAACGCATGGGTGTCTGCGGATTATTTCTTTCAGTCTGAGTATGTTTTCGTCGCTGTCGTTGAGAGTAGGAATTATGACCTGTCTTACTGTTGTATTTACGCCGTTTTGATTTAAGTATTCAAGAAACTCAAATACGGGTTTTATTGAGCATCCAACGTATTTGCGGTAATCTTCGTCGTTTGTATATTTTATATCAAGGAGAACTCTGTCGGTTTCCCGGAGAAGCTCTTTAACGTCACTGTTAAGTATGATTCCCGAGGTGTCAAGACATGTGTTTATTCCCTCCGCATGGCAGAGCGAAAAAAGCTTACGAGCAAATTTTGCCTGCAATAGCGGTTCGCCTCCCGAGAGGGTGATGCCCCCATCGCTCCCGAAGTACTCACGGTACCGTGTAACTTTTTTTACAACTTCTTCGGGAGTGTAGGGAACGCCTTCGCTCATATTATGGGTGTCGGGATTGTGACAGCAGACGCATTTAAGGCTGCATCCCTGCATGAATACGACGAAGCGAACCCCCGGTCCGTCAACCGTACCGAGCGACTGGAAGGAATGAATTCTTCCAATAATCTGATTTTCACTCATATGCTTTCATGGAAGGTGCGGCTTATTACTTCTCTCTGCTGCTCGCGTGAGAGCTTGTTGAAATTAACCGCGTAGCCGGATACTCTTATCGTGAGGTTTGGATAATCCTCGGGATTTTCATAGGCTTTCATTAAAAGCTCACGGTTCATAACGTTAACGTTGATATGATGCGCGCCCTTTGAGAAATATCCGTCAAGAATAGACACAAGATTTTTAATTCTTTCATCTTCTGTTTTTCCGAGAGCATCTGGGGTGATAGAGAAGGTGTTGGATATTCCGTCGCGGCAATCGTCATAGCTGATTTTTGCAACCGAATTGAGAGATGCAAGAGCGCCGTTTTCTTCTCTGTTATGCATTGGATTTGCTCCGGGCGCGAAGGGCGCTTGCGCCTTGCGGCCGTCGGGAGTTGCTCCGGTATTCTTTCCGTACATAACGTTTGAGGTTATCGTGAGGACTGAGAGCGTGTGTATAGCGTTTCTGTATGTCGGCGTCTTGCGAAGCTCGGTAATAACTCTGTGAGTCATATCCTTGGCAATAAGATCGACTCTGTCATCATCGTTGCCGTATTTGGGGAAGTCGCCAACCGTATCAAATTCCGTTATATATCCGTCGTCATTCTTTATAGGTCTGACGTTTGCGTATTTTATAGCGCTGAGTGAGTCCGCAACAACCGAAAGACCTGCGATTCCGAACGCCATAAATCTTTCAACCGACGTATCGTGAAGCGCCATCTGAGTCTTTTCATATGCATATTTATCGTGCATATAGTGAATTACGTTCATTGTATTTACGTAAAGATGGCAGAGCCACTCGTTGTAAATGTTGAACCGTTCCATAACCTCGTCGTAATCAAGCTTATCTGCGCTCATTACGGGCATCTGAGGGCCGATATGCATACCGCTTGTGGTATCGTAACCGCCGTTAATTGCGATAAGAAGTAGCTTTGCAAGGTTACAGCGCGCGCCGAAAAACTGCATTTGCTTTCCGACCTTCATTGCCGAGACGCAGCATGCAATTGCGTAATCGTCGCCGTAGATAGGGCGCATAACGTCATCACTCTCGTACTGTATTGAATCAGTATCCGCAGAAACCTTAGCGCAGAATTTCTTGAACGCTTCGGGAAGGGATAGCGACCAAAGCACAGTGAGATTAGGCTCTGGTGAAGAACCGAGTGTATAAAGGGTGTTTAGCATACGGTAGCTGTTTTTTGTGACCAAAGTCCTACCGTCCTCGCCCATTCCGCCAACCGCTTCGGTGATCCACATGGGGTCTCCGCCGAAAAGCTCGTTGTATTCCGGAGTTCTGAGGTGGCGGGCAATACGAAGCTTAATAACGAAATCGTCCATAAGCTCCTGCGCGCCTTCTTCCGTAAGCTTGCCTTCGGCTATATCGCGCTCGATGTAAATGTCGAAAAACGTCGATACCCGTCCGAGAGACATTGCTGCGCCGTTCTGCTCCTTTATCGCTCCAAGGTATGCAAAATAAGTCCACTGAATAGCCTCTCTTGCATCTTTAGCAGGTTGGCTGATATCAAATCCGTACATAGCTGCCATTTCCTTCAAATAACCGAGAAAGGCTATTTGTCTGAAAAGCTCTTCGTTAAGACGAATAGTTTCCGTATCAAAATTTGCGTTATTAAGTGAGTTTTTATCTTTTTTCTTTTCTTCTATAAGCTTGTCAATACCGTAAAGAGCGACGCGCCTGTAATCTCCGATTATGCGTCCTCTTCCGTACGCATCTGGCAAGCCTGTTATAACGTGACATTTACGCGCCGCGCGCATCTCGTCTGTATATGCGCGGAAAACTCCGTCGTTGTGAGTCGTGCGGAATCTGAACTCCTCTTCAACCTTGCGACTGAGCTTGTATCCGTACGCTTCGCAAGCCTGGCGCGCCATTCTTATACCGCCAAAGGGGTTGACTCCGCGTTTTAAGGGGCGGTTTGTCTGCATACCGACTATTATTTCATTTTCCTTGTCTATATATCCGGGAGAGTAGCTGGTAAGGGATGAAACCGTATCGGTGTCTATATCAAGAACTCCGCCAAACTGTCTTTCAAGCGTGAAGAGAGCCTGGACCCTTTTCATAAGGTCCTTTGTTCTCGGAGTTGCGTCTGAAAGAAATCCAGAATCGCCCGTGTATTCCTTGTAATTTTTTTGAATAAAGTCGCGCACGTTTATTTCGTCCTGCCAGACTCCTGCGGTAAAACCGCGCCAATTTTCATGTGTCATAATACTTTCCTTTCCGTAAGTCTGTGACTTACCGATTTCAAACAAAAAAAGGGCAAGTCAGCTTTGTAACTGATTTGCCCAGACGGTCGGCTTAAGACTTCTACATTTCCCCGCGGTATTCCGCGTATTTCCGTCAGTCATGTAAAAGCTGTAAACATATTATACCTTAAATTTGATTTTTTGTCAATCCCTAAAGCGAAAAAATAAATACTGCGGTTATTTCGCTAAAGCGCTATTTTGTTATATCCGTATTTTTATTTACTTTTCGATTTTTGTTCAAACTTTTCCTTTGTTTGCTCGTCGTAGAAGGTATTAATATAAAAGTCAGAACGCTTACACAGCTCTTCTTCGAGCTTATCGAAGCCGTATTTTTCGGTAAGCGTCTCTTCCGACGAAAACAGGTTTGTTCCGATTCCGAGTCTCTCACCCTCAATTGTAGCTCCAAGAGCGGCAATAGTGGTGGGGAACATATCAAACGTTCCAAACTCTCTGCCCGTTTCATTTACGGGCTCTATCGCGGGGTTTATAATGCAGTTATAGGTTGTACGAATATAGTTTTCGTTAATGCCCTCGAGGAACTCGGGGTCCATCGTCAGATGGTCGCCTGAAAGAATTATCGTTGTATTTTCATAGAACGGCTGCTCTTTGCACCAATTTATAAATTCATAAACCTGCTTTGATGAGCATGCAAGAACGTTTGCGTACTGATTTTCATATTTATCTTCGCAAAGGCGGCATTCATATCCGTCGGGGAAGTGCGTGTCTGCCGTGAGCGTCGTGAAGTTAAAGGGCTTACCGGTAGCCGCAAGGCGTGTCAATTCTTCTTTCGCAAAGGCGAAGAGCTTCTCATCCTCAAAGCCCCACCATTCCCAATAATCCTCAGGAAGCTTTCCCTCTTTTATAAGAGAGTAGGCGTCTATTATTTTATAGTTTCCGTGCTCGGTAAAATAAACGTCTCTTGCCGCAAATCCCGCGTCAGAGCCAAGAAGGATGGATTGCTCGTATCCCTCTTTTGCGAGCACGTCTCCAAGGGTTGAAATTCCGGGCATATAGGTTCCGTCAGTGCCATACGTGTCAAAATTTATAGGCACTTTTATAACGACGCCTGACGTCTGCGTGAACATTGCCGCTGCCGTCCATCTCGTTCCTATATATGAATACGCGCCCATGTTTCCGTCAGCCCCTGTGAAGCTTACGTTCTCTTTTGCAAGCTTTGTGAGCTCGGGAACGAAATCGGTCGTAATATTTCCGCCAACCGAGGTGTCGGAATAGGTCGTTTCCAAGGATTCAAGGAATATATAAATAAGATTTCTCTTTTCCTCGGGGAATACTATCTCGGTTTGCTCGGGGTCTACGTAATGCTTTTCAATAAAATCCGAGGGGGTTAGCGCTCCCGCAATAAACGCGTGAACGTTTAGTCTCAGAACAAATACGGTGATAGAGCAGACGAGAATTGATGCGGATATAGGCATAAATCTTTTTTTGAAGAATAACGCAACCCTCGAAGCGGAATACGCAACGTACTTTTTGAATTTCGCAAATTTTTCTTTGAATTTGCCGGCGAGTATAAGATAAATAAAGATTTCGGCGGCAGTAACAAGGAATCCGACAACAACGACTCTTACTATGGCGCTTCCTATAAGACTTCCGTTTGTTCCTGCTACGGGAGATTTTATTTGATAGAGTATCTGGTCGAACTGAACGTCGTCGTACCTGTCGATTATCCAGAGCATAAGGAAGAATAAAAGATTAGCAAGCAAAACGAGAAATGACGCCGTTATTATTTTAGCCCACTGCTTTTTGCTTAGATTAACCCTTGTGGATTCGGTTTCAGCCAAAGTCTTCACCTCACATAAAATGTAATAAGTCAATTCACATTGGATATTTTAACATATTTAATTATTACAGTCAAGATAAATATTATTATTTGTAAAAATTAACAAAATTAGGGGTTGCCTCATTTTGAGACAATCCCTATATATAAAATTATACAGTAGCTAAGAAGTCCTCAACTACGTCAGAGAGGTGAGCCTTTGAAAGCCCGTGAGCGTTGCATTCGCTTGCAAGCTCGCGCACCTTATCCTCATTCGGAGAGATGTCCGAGTAGGACTCAAGAATGACGGAAATACCGTCCTGCTCCTTAATTGCCGCAATTCCGTAGCCGACGCGTGTCTTATCTCCGTCTATGTATTTGTTTTCGGTAACAATATATTTTGTTTTCATTTAAAACGTTCCTTTCAAATTGTTTTTTTAAAATTGTTTGTTTAATATCTTTTTCGAATTTTCCGAATAAAATAAAAAAGCCTCCGAGGCAACTCACCGTGACAAGTTAAGTCATCCGGCGAATTTTACCTCGGAGGCAGGGGATTTTTTTGCTTTATTCTGTTCATTCTTTCAGCGTATGCCGTGTACAAGATTTGTTTACAGAATTTCATAACGTCATCTCCTTTCGGTTTCAAAATGTAAGAACCGTAGCCGCAAAATCGGTTCCACCATAGAATACTAAGATAACAGGCGAAATTCTTCAAACAAATAAAACAATTTTTAAAAAATAAAAAAACGCTTGGAGCAACCGCCCCAAGCGTAATATGATTCATATGGCCGCGCATGTTGATAAATAGTAAAAATCAATAACTGTCTTCAAGAGTTTCCTCTATAACATCGGTGACACCTGACGTTCCGTAAACTTCAAAAGTAAAATAAGCTCTATAAGTTCCGCTTCCTGTTGCGGGGAATTCTTGATAAAACTCTCCGTCTAAATCATAACAGTAACCCATCCATTCTTCATCTATGTATCCAATTTCCACTGTTTTCCAGAAGAACACCAAATGTTTTTTCTTAAATGACAGAGTTAGTTTTGCATGTGTAAATGTATCTTCGTTGGCATAATAAGATATTCCTGCGCACAATGTATTATTAACAACCGCAAATCTGAAAGTTGCCATATCACAATTTGCTAGGCGAGAAGAATTGCTTGTGATTGCTTCTTCTGCTGAGGCTAAAACAGACATAGTCCCACAGAAAAATAAACTTATTGCTAAAAAAACAGATAAAAACAAAGTAGTAAATCTTTTCATATTAAAAGCCTTTCTAAAGTAAAGAAAAATATAATGACGCCCACAGACTATATGAATCGTATATAATATAATACTGTTTTTTTTAGCGAAATTCTTCAAAAATGTTGCAAATTTTTTTGTAACCTTTAAGAAATTTATTTAGTTGTTATACCTTCAATTATTTTAACTATTTCTCTTTCGTCAAGGCTGTATCTAGAGCATATTGAAAACTGATAAAATGAGGTGTTCCATAAATAATAATATTTGTCTTTTATGGTTTTACAATATATGAGAATGTTTTTATGCTCTATAAAAATAGTTTTTCCCTTTTCTGCATCTAAAATACATATGGTGCTATTGATTGCGTTTTGCTCAAATACTATTGTGTCTTTGGCTTCATTGGAATATTCTTGACGGATATGTATGGCGTTAATGCTCTGTTTAGCTAACTTATATCCTTCCGGCACATATGTCAACGTATAAACGTCCTCGATTTCGGTTGGAGCGGCAGGGGTTTCCTCAACAAAATGCACCTTGATGTATTTTTCGTAGACCTCTTCTATAAAGTTTCCAATCTGGCGGTAGAAGACAGCTACGCAGCCTGTGAGGGCGAGGGCAGCTGCTATTATAAAGATAATAACCTTCTTTCTCATTCTCGGCTTTCTTCTCGGCTTTGTAACGTCGAAGCCGACTATTTCGCTCATTTTCTTATAATGCTCGGGAGAGCATATCGGGCTTTCCTCGCATTTTTCCATATCTCTGTCAAATTCTCTCAGCATCGCTTCTATAAGCGCGTCTCTTAAAAGAATGTTACCGGTTTTCTTATTCATATAAACTTATCTCCTACTTTTTGTTTAAGCATTTTCTTTGCGCGTTCAATTCTTGTATATACGGTCTTTTCGCATATTTCAAGCATCACGGATATTTCGTCAATATCAAAGTCCATTACGACCTTCAGATAAATCGGAACGCTGTAGATATAATCAAGGCTTTCTATCGCGTCGATTATATCTTCATAAATATTAAGAATGTTTAGCGTGGCGGTGTAATCCTCCATTGAGGCGAACTCACCTTCAAGCGCTTCTGCTTCGGGTTGCTTAAAGAATTTGTGCACGAAGGAGCTGGATTCGTTTTTCACAATCGTCATAACGTAGGATTTCAAAATCTTTGGCGGAGATTTTTGGTCAATTTTGTACGCGTAAGTAACTATCTTTATAAATGAGTTCTGAACTACGTCCTCTGCTTCAATTTCATAATTTGGAATATTTCGGTTTCTCAGCCTGAATTTTGCAAATCTTACCATATCTTCTTGATACGTGTAGTAAATATGCTCGATTATCGGGTGATATTTTGGTTCGCATATAGACAGTATGTATGCAAGCATTTGTTTCTCTTCTTCCTTTCTTTTTTGTCTTTAAAATTGTTATATTATGTAAATATAAGTTTAATTTTAGCATAATAACGGTAATTTTGCAATGTTGAAAAACAACAAAAAAATCCGCCTATCCGGCGGATTTTTTGAAAGATTTAAGTTATCCAAGCAAAACGTCTGTGACGAGCATAAGGCAGAAGCCGACGAGAAGCGCGTATGTTGCGCCTCGCTCATGTCCGTGCGAGTGGGTTTCGGGAATCATTTCGTCGCTTATGACGTAAAGCATCGTGCCGCCCGCAAAGGCAAGCGCGAAAGGAAGTATTGCCGAAGCTATGCTGACCGCGAAATATCCTATAAGCGTACCGACAACTTCTATAAGTCCTGTAATAACCGCGATTATCATAGTTCTTCCGGGTTTAACACCTGCCGCTATCATAGGACCTATAACTACCATTCCCTCGGGAACGTTTTGAAGCGCTATTCCGAGCGCTATTATCAATGCCTGCGAGGTGTCTCCCGAGCCGAAGCCGACTCCCGCCGCGATACCCTCCGGGAGATTATGTATCGCAATTGCGGTAACGAAAAGCAGAACCTTGCTGAGATTAGTATCTTTATGAGATTCTATATCCGCGCCCGCAAGCTTGTGAAGATGGGGAACGAGTTTGTCGATAAGGTTAAGGCAAACGGCGCCTGCAAATATTCCCGCAACCGTTATTAATAAACCGTATTTCCCTCCGTAATCAAGAGAGGGAACGATAAGGCCAAGCACCGCTGCCGCAAGCATTACTCCTCCCGCGAACGATAGCACGATATCCGAAAATTTGTGTGATATACCTTTAAAAATAAAGCCTATAACCGCTCCGATAACGGTGGCTCCGCCAACTCCAAGCGCGGTCAAAAGTACAAGCTGCATAAATACTCCTTTTATACGGGGCGCGCCCCGTGTCGCGTTATTTTACTTGATTTCCTCGAAATCCTCAGCCCCGTGTTTGCATATCGGGCAGATGAAATCGGCGGGAAGCTCCTCTTCGTCATGGATATATCCGCATATCTTGCAGACGTATCCCTTTTTCTTTTCGGTCTTTGGCTTCGGTTTCACGTTTTTGTGGTAATAAGTGTAGGTCATAGTCTCTTTGTCCGATATAACCTTCGCTTCGGTTACGTCGCATATAAACATTCCGTGAGTTCCGAGGTCAATATATTGCTCAACCGCAAGCGACATAAACGCGTTGATATAACGGGGAAGAACTACGAGGCCGTTTTCGGAGCGCTCGGGCGCGCAGTCTTTGAATTTATCCGTGTCTCTTCCGCTCTTAAAGCCAAACGCCTCGAATACCTTGAATGGCGCTTCGGTGGAGAGGCAGTTAACGTTCATTTTGCCCGTATTTTTTATCGTGTCGTGCGAGTAGTTAGCCTTATTTACTGTAACCGCGACTCTTTCGGGCGAGCTCGTCACCTGCGTTACGGTGTTGACGATTAAGCCGTTATCCTTTTTTCCGTCGTTCGTTGTGACTACGTAAAGTCCGTAGCCGATATTAAATAATGCTTTTGAATCAATTATACCTGACATAATTTTATATCCGTTCCTTTTAGAATATATTTTTAGTTTTAGATGCCTTTTATTTTAGATATCTATAGTATACCCTTTTTAAAAGTTTTTGTCAATAATTTATTTATAATGCGGTTCAAGTATATTTTCGCAGGTATCCGAAATCTAAAATTTACATATTCTTTATGCTTTTACCCCACCGAAAAGGGTTGGTTGAGAGCATTGTTTTTTTGTTTTTTTGTTGACTTAACTCTTTATCTGTGGTAATATATTTTGTAGAAAAAATAAGTATTTTGGAGAAAGTTATGACAGAAAAGGAACTCAGAGAGATAAAAAGACGCTTCCGACCCGAAAAGAGCAATATACCGAAAATTGTCGGATGCTTCGTTAACGGTAATAAGCAGATAATTTCAAGAATATCACAGTCGATAGGCGTGTCGGATTCCGTAGTCAGCGAAAAGCTGCTCACGGTTATGAAAAAAACGCTTTCGGGAAGTCTCGGAACCAACCTTACAGATATATCGTTCAGCACAAAGCAGGTATCCGAGAGCGAGGAGCATAAACTGCTTATGGGACTTGTTAAAAGCCGCCTTTCTGACGTAGATTTACTTGAGCAGTTCTATACCCGTGTCACAGAAAGTCTGAATTTTGATTCGAATTACGTAATTCTTCTTGCAAATGACGTATACGACGTTTTCTCGTACGGAAAGGATGGGGAAGAGAGTGGCTCGTCAGAGGTTTTCTCGTACGTAATATGCGCGGTCTGCCCCGTGAAGAGTATGCCGGAGACGCTCTCGTTCAAAGAGGCTGACAGCCTGTTCCACGCGCTGAGCGCGTCGGCGCTTCTTGCCTCGCCCGAGCTTGGATTTATGTTCCCGGCGTTTGATGACAGAAAGACGAATATTTATAACGCCATCTATTACACGAGGAGCATATCCGAAAATTATAAGGACTTTACGCAGAATGTTTTCGCCTCGGAGCCAAAGATGCCCCCGAAAATGCAAAAGGCAACCTTTAACGGATGCCTTAGCGACGTTCTTGCCGATGAGTGCAGCTTTGAGGTCGTGCGCTCGGTTCACGCGCAGATAGGCGAGATGATTGAGTCGCATAAGGAGTCGCGCGACCCCGAGCCGCTTATGATTACCAAGGAAACGGTTAAAACCGTTCTTGCGGGCTGTGGAATAGGGGATGAAAAAATTGATGAGCTTGATAAATTCTTTGACGAAAATTTCGGCAAAAACGCAGAGCTTTCCCCAAAGAATATCGTTTCGGTTAATAAGTTCGAGGTTACAACTCCCGAGGTGTCAATAAAGGTAGACCCCGAGCACCGCGACCTCGTCTCAACGCAGGTTATCAATAACGTAAAATACGTGATGATTCGCGTTGACGGCGGCGTTGAGGTCAACGGAATAAATATAACCATCGACGGGGAATAATGCTCACTGCTATGCGCGATGGGCAATGAGAATTAACTGCGCCGTTAATTCTACGGTGTTTCTGTTAATTTTCAATTTTTACAGAAAATTCACTTCCCAAAAATGAAAATATATTGAAATTGGGAAACGAATATGGTATAATAGCTTTGCGAGGTGGTTTTATATGAAACTAATTGAAAGAAAACAATACTTAGATAAAATGATAGGAGTCATCGGAACTCCCGATATCAAAGTGCTGACGGGCGTGAGACGTTCCGGCAAATCCAAGCTATTGGAAGCATTCAAAGCCTATGTGCAGAAAAACACTCCCGACGCTAATATTATCCACATCAATTTTAATCTATCTAAGTATGATAACTTAAAAAAATATAAGGCTCTTAACGAATATATCGAAAGCAGTTATGTAGATGGTAAAGACAATTTCGTTTTAATCGACGAAATTCAAATGTGCGATAAATTTGAATTGTGCATAAACAATTTACACGCAACTGAGATGTACGATATTTATATCACAGGTTCTAACGCTTTCTTGCTCAGCTCAGACTTGGCAACATTGTTTACCGGCAGAACATTTGAGATTAAAGTATATCCGTTCTCCTTTGCTGAGTATGTTAATTACTTCGGGCTAACAGACAAATATACCGCTTTTGATAACTATATGCTCGAAGGCGGCATGTCCGGTTCTTATCTATATAAAGAACGGGAGGATAAATATGATTATATTGAAACCGTTTTTGATACGTTGATTTTAAGAGATATACGGCAAAAGTATAACATCAAAAATACTGCTTTGATGGATAGAATTTCCCAATTCTTAATGGATAACGTATCTAACTTAACTTCGGCAAGAAGTATTACGGACACGCTCGTATCAAACAAGGATAAAATTAATCATAAAACAGTAGGTAATTATCTGAATTATCTTTGCAACTCTTTCGCTTTCTATAAGTTTCGCAGATACGATATTAAAGGAAAAAAATATCTTGCCTCTAACGATAAGTATTATTTAAGCGATCACACCTTCCGTTATTCCAAGCTCGGTACGAAAAACTTGGATAATGGCAGAGTAATCGAAAACATCGTTGCAATGGAACTGCTCAGACGTGGTTACGAGGTTTATGTGGGGGTCTTGTACAAAAAAGAAATTGACTTTGTTGCCTTGAAAAGAAACGAGAAGATTTATATTCAGGTTTCGGACAATATAACACATCCCGATACGTTTAAACGAGAAGTAGAACCTCTGCTTAAAATCAAAGATGCCTATCCCAAAATGGTGATAGCGAGAACAAGAAATCCCGAATATCAATATGAGGGCGTTAAAATTGTGGATGCGGCAGAGTGGCTGTTGAACAAGTAACCACTTCCCAAAAATGAAAATTATAAAGTTTGTTGAGAGGAAAAAACAGCGTACGTCTAAATTATAAATTCCATATCCATGAGAATTGAGTCCTTGTTTTCGGTGGAATATTCAATTTCCATTGAGATAATCCGAGCAAGGTTGATAATGTCTTCAAAGCTTTTGGGTTTCGTATCTGCTATCATAGAAGCGAAAAGTCTTTCGCAAAAAAGCGAGAAGGCTAAGGCTTTGCGAAAATCTCTCTCCGACTTTGCCTCGCTTGCATGCCTGTATATCAGATAAGCGAGAAATCTCTCAAGATAAATTTCGCGTTCGGCAGGAGCCGTTACGGTTGAAGAGTATCGCCCAAAGAGTGACGCATTCTTTTCCTCTATGTATTCAAGCTCTGACAGAGTGCATCGCCACTCGGAGTCCAAAAACGATTCAAGGCTTATCCGGTACAGGTTTCGTATTTCGGAGAGCCTTTTTTCGTAGTGAAGAGACCTATCCGACAGTATTGAATAAATCTTTTCTCTTTCGGATATGGCATCAAATGCGAAGCTTGGCGCTTTGCCATCGGCAGTGCCTATTGCTTCTATTACGGCATAATCGCCGGATTCAAGAATAATTTTACACGCCTCCTCGCAAACGGCGCCGATTCCCACCTCGAGTCCCCTTTTGGTATTGTTATAGAATCGCGGATGCTCGCGGCAGATGTCGCAGAGATAATTCTCTCCGAGTTCAAGTATTATTTTGCAAAGTCCGTCAGAGTCAAGATGGGAGCATCTTCCGTCTGAATTCAGGCGAAAATGTGACACGCCATCGGCTTTATCGGTATAGATGGAGCTAATAACCGCGTCTTTATAGCTCGAATTTGCCGATTCATAGCGCCTTAGGGCTTCTTTGTCAATATCAATCTCCCAGTTAGCGCAGCAGGAGTGCTTGCACTCGGATGCTATGCATTTAAAATTTTTATAATACTTAGGCGCGAAAAGATGCATTGCTTATTCTCCGTATTTTTATATTTTAAGGCGGCTTGGATAATTCCTTGCCGCCTTAAAATTAAGCTTTGTTTTTCTTTTTTATGTTAATTATTCTCAGAATCGCGGGGCTGACGATTATGTTCAGCACAAGCTCGAAAACAAAGTTAAGTCCTACGAAAAAGACGATGAGATATCCTGCGACGGACATACCTTCGCCTGCCGCCATTGAATTAACCGTATCAAGAAAGAATACAAGGCAGCCGATAAGGAATATTCCCGTGTTAACGATAGGGCATATAACAGCGCTGATTATAACCGCGAGATAACGGTTGAACTTTTCAAAAAATCTGTAAGCAAGTCCTGCGCAAAGACCGGAGAGAATTCCTTTTACCAATACGGTTATAACCGTTCCGGGAATGCTAAGGCTGAACCAGAATGCCGCGTCTGCCGTGGCAAAGAATACCGCTCCCGCAACGCCTCCAAGCCAAGCGCCTGTCAAGGGGCCGAGCAAAGCTCCGCCGAGAACTACGGGGATAAGTGTGAGCGAGATTGAAGCAAGTCCGCCGATTTTAATAAATCCTCCCAAATAGGAGAGTACTGCGACGAGCGCTGTGAGCAATGCCATAAGCACAAGCTTTTCGGTTTGCAGTTTTTGTTTGTTTGACGTTTTCATAATTCCTCCTTGCTGTCGTCCGCGTTTTTAGCGGTACAACGCATATAAAATTATATTATATCCGAATACGGTTTGTTATTCGGTTAATACCTAATACCTTGGAAATTCAGCTGTTTTTCCTATATATAATGTTAAGACCCTTAAGGGTGAGATTCTCGTCAAGAATCATATCGGTTTTGCAGTGTGGGTATATGAGCCGCGCGCATCCGCCGGTCAGATAAACCGAAACCTTTTCTTTCGTCTCGGATTTTACTCGCTCTATCATTCCGTCCACCATACTCGCGTTTCCGAATATAACGCCCGATTTCATACAGTCGGCGGTGTTTTTAGCTATCACAGAGCAGGGGGCGTCAAGGCTCACCTTGGGAAGCTGCGCCGTTTTTTCGGAAAGAGCTGAAAGTCCCATATAAACTCCCGGCATTATTGACGTACCGACGAAAGCGCCGCTACTGTCGACAAAGGTTATTTTCGTCGCAGTTCCCATATCAACGATGAGAGCGGGCGTTCCGTAAATAAAGTGAACGGCAACCGACGCGCATATAAGGTCTGCGCCGACCGACGCGGGATTATCGCACTGAATTTTAATTCCGGTTTTTATACCCGGTCCGACAAGAAGCGGGTCAATCGAGAAGATTTTTTTAACCGCGCCGCTTATAATGCCGTTAAGCTGAGGAACGACGGATGAAATTATAGCCCCGTCTATCAGCGTTTTGTCTATATTGTAGAGTGACAGTATATTTAAAATACGGTATGCGTAATCGTCCTCGGTGGCTGTGGAATCTGTTGAAATACGCGCGACGAAGGAAAGCTCGTCCCCAGAAAAACCGCCGAGAGTCAAATTTGAATTGCCGATATCTATCGCAAGTATCATATCAATGCCTCGTTGGGTATTTTATTTGTAGATTATAGCACTAATTTGTCGGTTTGTCAAGATGCATCCGCGTCTGTATTCCGCGGGGTGAAATTATCTTTCCCATTTATCCATCATTGCTCTGATTTGAGCGGCAAACTTGGCGTTTTCCTTATTGGGACGGTTCTCGCACCGCTTTGCGAGAGCGAGTAGTGCCTCCGCCTGCGATACAAGGTCGCGATGGACGCTGTTCTTTCTCGAACGCGCCTTAGCCGCGTCTGCCGCGGTGACGCGCTTCTTTTCGGTGTACGCGGTCATAATACCTCTCACGAGGTCGTATTCCGTGCCGCTGAACGGGGTCTCAATCGCATAACCGCGCTCCTTCAATTCATCCGCAAGAGCAGCGATGGATTCCTCGTTTCCGTGATTCAAAAATACCGTATATGGTTTCTTTGAAAAGCTCTTCAGCCAGTTTATAAGCCCTTCTTGGTCCGCGTGTCCGCTCGTACCCTTTAGGGAACGGATTTCAGCTCTGACCGCTATATCCTCGCCAAACAGTCTGACGCTTTCGGCGCCTTCAATCAGATGCCGTCCGAGAGTGCCCTCCGCCTGATATCCTACGAAGAGAATGAGATTTTGCGGTCTCCAAAGGTTATGCTTAAGGTGGTGCCTGATTCTTCCCGCCTCGCACATTCCGCTTGCGGAAATAATTACCTTAGGTTCAGGCGTTTCGTTTATATGCTTGGATTCTTCAACGGTAACGGAAAGGCGCAGGTTCGGGAATTTGATAGGGTCAATGCCCTGAGAAATCAGTAGGCGCGTTTCTTCATCAAAGCAGGAGATATCGCATTTTGAAAATATCTCGGTCGCTTCAATGGCAAGCGGACTGTCGACGTAGACGGGAAAATCGGTGCTTTTTGTCAGTCCCTTTTGCTTGATTTCACGTATAGCGTATAAAAGCTCCTGTGTGCGTCCGATTGCGAAAGAGGGAATGATAACGTTTCCGCCTCTTGTCAGCGCCGCGTCGATAAGCCGCGCAAAAGCTTCTACCGTGTCGCTGTACCTCTCGTGGTTTCTGCTTCCGTACGTTGACTCTAAAACAAGATAATCCGTTTCTGATATCGGTGTCGGGTCCTTTATTATTGGTTGATTCGTATTTCCTACGTCACCGCTGAAAACGATTTTCTTTTCGTTTTCTCCTTCTCTGAGCCAAAGCTCAACAGCAGCCGAGCCAAGCAGATGTCCGATATCCGTAAATCTGATATCAACGCCGGCTGACGCGGTTATTCTTTTATCGTATTCGACCGATTTGAATAGCTTAATAGCTCCGATAGCATCGTCAAGAGTGTAGGTCGGTGTAAAACTGTCATCTCCCGATCGTTCTGCCTTCCTGTTTTTCCATTCAGCTTCGCTCATCTGAATATGGGCGCTGTCCTTCAGCATGACGTCTGCTAATTTAACCGTTGCGGGAGTTGCGTATATAATGCCTCGGAAGCCGTCCTTATAAAGTCTTGGTAACATTCCCGAATGGTCAATATGAGCGTGTGTGAGGAATACGGCGTCGACCTTGCTTGCGGGAATAGGCAGGTCAACGTTTTGAAATACGTCAACACCCTGTTCCATACCGCAATCGACGAGATAATATCTGTCATTTACCTCAAGTAGAGTACAGCTCCCCGTTACCTCGTGCGCAGCTCCGATAAATTGAATTTTCATAATATTACCAATCCTTTCATAAAAATTTGTCTTTCGGAACAAGCCAGGCTTTACCGAATTTCTAAATCAATTATATCATATTTTAGCTGTAAAATCAACTATAAAATGGTAAACGCGCTTTGACACCGATATAAAATAAAAGGAGTTGGTGCATTTAGGCGTAACCGAAAATAACTAAAAGTAAAAGGAAGACATATTTTTATACGTCTTCGGGTCGAAAAGCGAAGATTTTCGCTTACATTCCCCATATCCTCTTTTGCGATTTAGACCTTTTTAGACGGTTGCTCAACGTCTTACTTTTGAAATGATGCCGCAAGCTATTTTTTTGCCCGCGTTTCCGGATGGCTGCGCTGTAAAATCATCGGGGCGGTCATGAATGATTACCGTTTTGCCGACGACCTCATTTACGCTAAACCTGTCTGTAAGAAAAGCAAGAAACGCTCGATCGCCTGCGCTGAAAAGTGGCGGCATATCTCCCGCGTGATGAGGGTGAGGGCATTTATAGGGATTGTAATGTGTTCCTGCATTGAAAAACGGATCCTCCTCGTTTCCGCTGCAGTCCTCCCCGTCGTGAATATGGAAAGCAAAAATATTGTTCTTGCACGCATCCGCGGAAACGGGAAGTCCAAATATATCTGCAACGATTAAAACGCCGCTTGCAGTTTGATAAAATTTGACCGTTCCTTCAATCTCTCTGTTTTTTGAGTTGCCTCTCATCACCGCTACCGCGTGGGGCAGTCTTCGAAGCAGGGGATAAATATTGATTTCATTTCTTTTGTAGTACATAACGTCCTCTCATACCGTAATATTGTTTTATAATATCGTTACATACTATGCTGCAGGAGCTTCGCTCGTGTCGATTTAATACGCAATAATTGCTTATTTTTATGTGTATTTGTATAATCAAAAAACCGACCACGAGGGTCGGTTTTTTTGGCAGCGGAACTAGGATTCGAACCCAGACATACAGAGTCAGAGTCTGCTGTGCTACCTTTACACAATTCCGCTAAGCTATTTTTTAAGCGCTTGATTATTTTATCACATAAATTACGCTTTGTCAAGACTTTTTTATAATTTTATGCATTATTTTCTGTTTTATTCGTGAGTTTAATTTTAATTTAAACAAAATTATAAAGTGTAAGGTATAAATTACACTGTTTTTTCGTTGAGGTTACGCAGGACAAAAATGTATCACTTAATAATTTGATGGTGCAGTGCTGTGAGTATGCTCTTCAAAATATAGAGAGAATTGAGCATAAAACAAATTAGAAATGATTATAACATTTTTGGGGCATTCAAATTTTGATAAAGGCAATTTGTTTGAAGATGCAGGCATCTTAGGTGAAAATCTAAGGTGTCTTTTTTAAAAATGAAAAAAGAGAACCGGAACAGATAAGAAAATTTCAGATTAATCAATTAAAATGAAAAATACTATTTTAAAATAAAGAAAAATTTCATTTTAAATTGACAAAATGAAAAAATTAGGGTATAATAGTAATATAAATTTCAGTTAGGAGGAATACAGATGAACAAATCGGGAAAGTATGTTTCAAACCTTTCGGGAGATATGGAATATAAATCCTTCGTCCCTGCAGCCCTGCCTCCCGAAATAGAGATGGACGAGGAAATGGTTTCGCTGCTTGTAGAAGCCAATAAGCAGGTTTACGCCCTAGAAAGTATTACAGCACATATTCCAAGTATAAAGCTGTTCACGTCAATGTACGTCAGAAAAGAAGCGCTTATGTCTTCTCAAATAGAAGGAACACAAGCAACTCTTGAAGACGTCCTCGATCCTACAATAGACCAAAATGCAAATAGAGATTTATCTGACGTTGTAAATTATATTAAAGCAACCGACTACGCGGTAGAAAGATTGAAAACCCTTCCGCTTTGTAATAGGCTCATCCGTGAAACACACGCGCATCTTATGCATAGCGTTAGAGGCGCAGATAAATCTCCCGGAGAATTCAGAACCTCGCAGAACTGGATAGGCGGAGCAGGTAGTACACTCAAGAATGCAAGATATATACCCCCCAATACAGTAGATATGGTTGAGTGTATGTCCGAGCTTGAAAAGTATATGAATAGTGAAGATAGCTTAGATTGGCTTATCCAAGCAGCGCTGATTCATTATCAGTTCGAATCTATTCATCCGTTCCTTGACGGAAACGGCAGAGTAGGAAGACTTTTAATAACACTCTTTTTAATGGATAAGAAGGTTCTCACGTCTCCCGCGCTGTATATCTCGTATTTCCTTAAAGCGAATAGAGTGGAATACTACGATAGAATGAGCGAGGTAAGATTAAAAGGAAATTATGAGCAGTGGATTAAGTTCTTCTTAAGAGCCGTAGCCGAGTCTGCAGAGGATGCAATTGCAACCATAAATGAATTGCATAAGCTGCATGAAGAGAATTATGCAAAGATTCAAACTCTTGGCAGAGCCAGAACCAACGCAACAAGACTCTTTGAATACATTGAGGAAAATCCAATAATAGATACGGTTAAAACGTCAAAAGCCCTTGATTTAACCTACAACACAACGGCTCTCTCAATTAAGAATCTCATATCTCTTGGTATCCTTACAAAAACCGAGGGCAAAACCTATGCCTATTCAGCATATTTAAGTGTTCTTAAAAAAGGAACGTAAATAATAACAAGCAAAAGACTTGCACACCGTGGATACTATGACATATCCGAGGCATGCAAGTCTTTGCATTATTTATGACTTTAATCGCCGTGTACCGAACGGTACGTAATTATTCAGTTCTGAGCGCTACGACGGGGTCCTGCTTTGCGGCGCTCTTCGCGGGGATAAGGCCCGAGATAAGAGTGAGACCTACGCTGAGCAGCACGAGTATTATCGCGTTGGATATCGGCAGGGCGGCGATATGCGCGTAGCCAATAAGAGGCTTAAGAATCAGGTTAACAACTATCGAAATGAGATATGTTGCTCCGACACCTATAAGACCTGCAAGCAGACCGATAATAAAGGTTTCCGCGTTGAAGAGGTGGCTGACGTCCTTTTTGCGTCCTCCGAGCGAGCGGATAACACCAATTTCCTTAATACGCTCAACAACCGAAACGTAGGTTATAATACCTATCATAACCGTAGAAACTACAAGCGAAACGGAAGTAAATGCTATAAGCGCGTACGAGATAACGTCTATCATCGTATTTATTATCGATATAATAAGCTCAAGCGTGTCGGTATAGGTAACGTCATTTCTGTTCTCACGGAGAATATCAACTCCACCGACGGTAACAGTTTCATCACTGTTCCATGCGTCAAGATATTCGGTAACGAGCTCTTTTTCGTCAAAGCTTTTGGGATAGATTAAAACGTCATTCGCAATATCGTTTCCGCCGAGGTTGCGAACGAAGGTCTCCTGAAGCTTCGAGAAGTCTATTGAGGATGAGCTGCCGCCCATCGAGCCCATCATGCTCGCAAGTATGCTCATAGTCGGGCCGACGGTGCCCTGAGCTGTCGCCTTGTCGGCTTCGGTTTTATCGTAACCGATATAGTCGTATGAGTAGGCGAAGTTATAGTACGACGCTTCAAGGATAGCCTTGTTTGCCTCGTCGGTGAGGTAGTTTATAACGGCTGAGTTTTTATTGACCTCGAGAATGTGATTCGTAAGCTCCTCGGTATAGAAAATACCGGTGGAGAGTGAACCGAACGAAATAGTGTCCTTCGGAGAGAGAATTCCCACGACCTTAAGGTCAACCGCATTGGTTTTATCAAAATTGTCGGAGGTGCTGTTATACTTTATCGATTTTATTTCGGTTCCGAAAATATTCGTGGTTATTTCCTCAAATACGGTGTCGTTCGGATACCAGGATATTACTTTGTTTTGGTCAAGAAGCTCCTCGTAGGAGAAGGAGTCGCGGTAGGCTGTTTGCGACGCGTCGTATCCGTCCTCAGTTGCTTTTTTGATTATCTCGGTGAACTCCTCTTGGGTATAGAAGCCGAATCTCGCGAGAAGAAGGTCGGAAAGCTCGTCGCTCGGGTCGAGAACGAGCAGGATTTCATCCTTGCCCTCGGGCATTCTGCCGGCAACAACGTCGTACTGACCGGAGATATAATTCATATCGTTCGGGAGCTGCTCCATAGAGGGAGCGAGCGCCGTTACGTAGCTTGCGTAATCCGCGAATGCCGAGTCTTTAAGTATCGCGGTGTACATATTGGTCATTCTGTTGACCGAAATCTTTATCGGATTTGATGACGAATTGAATTTGTAATCAACGAAAAGGTTGGCGTTTAAGTCAACTCCGTAACCGAGCGTCATAGCCGCGTAATATTCCTTGGGCATAGCCTTAACGTAATCTATGTACTCCTTGGTTAATTCGTTTTCAACCATAATTGAGTTTATATCCTTGTTCATCTTCGCAAGGTATTCGACGAGTGAGTTGATATATACTCTGTTAGGCTGCTTAACGATATCCTCTTTCATATCGCTTTCCATAATTCCCGTAAGGGCGTCGAGGTCATAGGTGCTTTCGGCAATCTCAATCGGGTTTCCCGAGAGCATATCGTCCTGCATTGAGGCGATGTATCCCTTGATTCCCGCGGAGAAGGCAAGCACGAGCGCGATTCCTATAATACCGATAGAGCCGGCAATACCGACCATTGCGGTACGACCTTTTTTTGATATAAGGTTTCTCGCGGAGAGCATAAACGCAGTGAAGAAGGACATCTTGGCTCTTTCCTTGCGCTTCTTCTCAATTTTCTTGCGCTCTTTTTCGGTAGTCGCAGAAGAAAGCTCTTCATTGAGCGCTTCCTCGTCTGCCTTTATAATAGCCGCGCATTCTGCCGCTTCATCCTCGGGTGAGAAGGGATTTGTGTCTTCGATAACTCTGCCGTCAAGCAGGCGGATTATTCTTGAGGAATATTTGTCTGCTATTTCGGGGTTGTGCGTTACCATAATAACAAGGCGCTCACCCGAAATTTCTTTGATAAGGTCCATTATCTGAACAGACGTTACCGTATCAAGAGCACCTGTCGGCTCGTCGGCAAGAAGTATCTCGGGGTCGTTCACGAGAGCGCGGGCTATCGCAACGCGCTGGCACTGTCCGCCTGAGAGCTGATTCGGCTTTTTGTAGTACTGACCCGAAAGGCCGACGCGGTCAAGAGCGATCTTCGCCTTTCTTATTCTTTCCTCGCGGCTGACGCCGGATATCGTGAGGGCGAGCTCAACGTTTCCGAGTATTGTCTGATGGGGTATAAGGTTATAGCTCTGGAATATAAATCCTATTCTGTGGTTTCTGTATACGTCCCAGTCTCTGTCCTTGTAGGATTTCGTGCTTCTGCCGCCTATTATAAGGTCGCCCGACGTGTAGTGGTCAAGACCGCCTATGATATTAAGCAGAGTGGTTTTTCCGCAGCCCGAAGGGCCGAGAATAGAGACGAACTCTTTCCTGCGGAATGAAATGCTTACGCCCTTTAACGCCGATACCGTTTCGGACGCTGTGACGTAATCCTTTTTAATCTCCCTTAATTGAAGCATTTAACGTTTTCTTCTTTCTTTTTAAAAATATACAGCAATAATTATACTATATATTTATGAATTTTTTTTATTCAAATAGAAAATAAATTTTAACATATTTGCCGCAAAAAATATATATTTGTAAAAATTAACCAAATCTTGCTTGTTTCTGCCTTGAAATATTTGAATTTCGAGTCTGTCAATTGCTAATATGTACAAAAAAACAGAATTTTGGAGTCTAAAATTTTTAACGCAAAACTACAATATGTTGATATTCCCTATTGACAAAAACACAAGATATAGTTATAATATTAAACACCGACACAAAAATCAGAATAAATAGATAGGAATAGAATATGAAGCTAATTAAAAGAAACGGATCGGAAGCGGTATTTGACGGAGAAAAAATATCGGTTGCGGTAAGAAAGGCAAACGTCGCGGTAGAGGAAAAGGACAGAATTACCGAAAAGGCTATTGAGCTTATAACCGAAAACGTTGTGCGCGGTTGCGAGGCGATGGGACGCGCGGTCAGCGTTGAAGAGGTGCAGGATATGGTAGAGGATGAGATAATGAAGCTCGGCGCGTTTACTCTTGCTAAGGCTTATATAACGTACAGATATAAAAGAGAGCTGGTTCGTAAATCGAATACGACCGACGATAAGATACTTACGCTTATCGAGTGCAATAACGAAGAGGTAAAGCAGGAGAACGCGAATAAGAATCCTACTGTAAACAGCGTTCAGCGCGACTATATGGCGGGAGAGGTTTCGAAGGATATAACGAGAAGAATTCTTCTTCCCGCGGATATCGTGAAGGCGCACGAGGAGGGAATTATTCATTTCCATGACGCCGACTATTTCGCGCAGCATATGCATAACTGCGACCTTGTGAACCTTGAGGATATGCTCCAGAACGGAACTGTAATAAGCGGAACGATGATAGAGAAGCCGCACAGCTTTTCGACGGCATGCAATATCGCGACGCAGATTATAGCGCAGGTAGCGTCGAATCAGTACGGCGGTCAGTCGATAAGTTTGACGCACCTTGCGCCATTCGTTGACGTAAGCCGTAAGAAGATACGCGCCAGTGTTGAGAGTGAGCTCGCTGAGGTTGGGGTTTTTGACGAGGAAGCTATCTTGAGGATTACCGAAAAAAGACTCCGCCGCGAAATACAGAAGGGCGTTCAGTGTATTCAGTATCAGGTCGTAACGCTTTTAACGACGAACGGACAGGCGCCGTTCATAACCGTGTTTATGTATCTTGGCGAGGCTTGCAACGAGCGGGAAAGGAAGGACCTTGCGCTCATCATCGAGGAGGTTCTTATTCAGAGGACTCAGGGTGTGAAGAACGAGGCGGGAATATGGATAACTCCAGCTTTCCCGAAGCTTATATACGTGCTTGAGGAGGATAACGTTAGAGAGGGAACTAAGTATTTTTATCTAACGAAGCTTGCCGCGAAGTGCACGGCTAAGCGCATGGTTCCCGATTATATCTCCGAGAAGATAATGCTTCAAAATAAGATTGACAAAAACGGTGACGGACAGTGCTATACCTGCATGGGTTGCAGAAGCTTTTTGACCCCTTACGTTGACGAGGACGGAAAACCGAAGTATTACGGAAGATTTAATCAGGGCGTCGTTACGGTCAATCTCGTTGATATCGGGCTTTCGGCCGGTGGGGATATGGACGCGTTCTGGAGAATATTCGACGAGCGAATGGAGCTTTGCCACAGGGCGCTCAAGTGTCGCCACGAAAGGCTTTCGGGAACTCTTTCCGACGCCGCGCCTATACTCTGGCAGCACGGAGCCTTGACAAGACTTAAAAAGGGTGAAGCTATAGATAAATATTTACACGGGGGATACTCAACGCTTTCTCTCGGATATGCCGGACTCTGGGAATGCGTGTACGCTCTTTCGGGGAAAAAGCTCACAGAGCCTGAGGGAGAGGAGCTTGGACTTGAAATAATGCGCGCGCTCAACAGATATACCGCAAAGTGGAAGGGAGAGGAGAATATAGACTATTCTCTTTACGGAACTCCGCTTGAGAGCACGACGTATAAGTTTGCGAAATGCCTGCAAAGCCGCTTCGGCATAGTAAAGGGTGTCACAGACAGAAGCTATATCACGAACTCCTATCACGTTCACGTAACCGAGCCGATGGACGCGTTTGATAAGCTTGCGTTCGAGGCGAAATTCCAGGCGCTCTCACCCGGCGGCGCTATTTCATACGTTGAGGTTCCGGATATGCAAAATAATATTGAAGCCGTTCTCGGTGTTATGGAATTTATATACGATAACATTATGTACGCCGAGCTTAATACGAAAAGCGATTACTGCCAGGTGTGCGGTTACGACGGTGAAATAGCTATTGAAAAGGACTCGGACGGTAAGCTCGTTTGGGAGTGCCCAAACTGCAAAAACCGCGACCAGTCGAAGATGAACGTCGCGCGTCGCACCTGCGGATATATTGGAACGCAGTATTGGAATCAGGGACGCACCGAAGAAATTAAAGACAGAGTTTTGCATCTTTAATTTATAATAAAAAATTTACAAAAAATAGAATAACGCTTAAATAAACGGTGATAAAATATAGTTAATATATTTTTGAACCGTTTGTTTTTTGAGGTGACAACGTGAGAAAACTGTGCAGCTTAATATTTTCAAGATATTTTATCTCGGCTGTTTTGATTCTTGCCGAGCTTGTTATCATTGGACTCGTAATGTATTTTGCCTATGACTATTCGCTTTTCATTTTCGCTTTTTTGGTGGCGGTTAATATTGCCGCGGTGATAAGCATTATAAACAGAGACGCAAATCCCGAGTACAAGGTCTCCTGGCTCGTCGTCGTGCTCGTCGTTCCGTTTTTCGGAATGGCGCTCTACGCTATGTTTTATTCGAGGAGAGTGTCGCGCAAGGAGGCTCGGCTGATGAATGAAATTCAAAACGAGCTTTCTGCTTTTTGTGACACGGGGTACGGAGCTGACGGCAGAGTAGACGAGGCTTTTTCGGAGCTGAGGTCGGTGGATGAGCTTGCGGCAGGTAAAGCGTTTGCCATATTAAACGATGACAGGCTCTCAGCGGTATATCGCAATTCCTCCTCGAAATATTATCCCGACGGAGAGAGTATGTTTCGTGATATGCTTGCCGATATATTAAATGCCAAAAGATTTATTTTCCTTGAGTATTTTATAATAGACGAGGGATTTATGTGGTCGGAAATTCACGCCGCTCTGGTAAAAAAGGCGGGTGAGGGCGTTGAGGTAAGAGTTCTTTACGATGATATAGGATGTATGAAAACGCTTCCCCTCAGTTATGACAAAAAATTGCGCGCGGAGGGCATAAAATGCCTGAGGTTCGCGCCCGTGTCACCGAGAATAACAACCGCGCACAATAACCGTGACCACAGAAAGATACTCATAACCGACGGCGGCGCGGCTTACACGGGCGGTATAAATATTGCTGACGAGTATATAAACAAAAAAATGCGGTTCGGACATTGGAAGGACAGCGGAATAAGAATCGCGGGTGAGGCGGTACTCGGCTTCGTAAAGCTGTTTTTGTCAATGTGGGACACGACGGTTGGAAAAATTACAGAATATGAAAAATACCTTTCAGCAGTGAATAAATCCGAGGAGTCTGACGGGGGATATTATCTGCCGTTCGGCACGGGTCCCGCGCCCGTGTATAACCGTCCGGTAGGTAAAAACGCCTTTTTGAACATAATCAATCAGGCGAAAAATTACGTCTATATAACCACTCCGTACCTCATAATAGATTATGACTTAACCGAATCGCTGCGCAATGCCGCTATGCGCGGAGTCGACGTAAGAATAATAACACCCAGGCTTGCCGATAAAAAAATTGTAAAAGTTATGACGAAAAGCTCATACCCAAACCTTATGAGGTCGGGAATAAAAATATGTGAGTACACCCCCGGCTTTATCCATGAAAAATGCATGGTAAGCGACGATTTATACGCCGTGATAGGAACTATAAATCTCGACTTCAGAAGCCTCGTTCATCACTTCGAGGACGCCGTGTGGATATACGGCTCGGATACCGTAATTAAAATAAAAGAAGAATTTTTAAATACAGCCTCAGTCTCTCTAGAAATTGATGATAAGGACGCAAGGCTCACTTTTCGCGAGTGGTGCGTAAGAAATTTAGTCCGCATCTTCGCCCCCTTACTATAAAAAAGTCTTTCTCAAATGCTTTTTTGCGTTTGAGAAAGACTTTTTGATTATTTTAATTTATGGGATTATACCGACTCTATAGCGAAGACTACGTAGTCGAGCTCCTCGAGCTCTTTTGATATTTTCGCGGGAGGATTTTGGTTTTTTATATTGCTCATATTGGCTTCGATCCCGATATTGCCCGAAATGCCGCTGCGGGATGCTGTTACCTGAATGCCTGACGCGTGATAGTTAATCTCTAGATGGTTGATGATTCGGCGAATCGACTTATCGCAATTGATTTCAATGTACATGCCGAATCTTTTCTGATGCTTTCCGAACTTGTATTCAAGCTTATGTAAAAGAGTAACGGTAAGGAAAATTGCTGCGAAGGTAAGGATTGCGCCTTCATAGAATCCTGCTCCGAGAGCGAGGCCTATCGTAGCGGTTGCCCAGACGCATGCCGCCGTTGTGAGACCTGTTATCTGAAATCTTCCTTTAAGAAGAATTGTTCCTACGCCAAGAAAACCTATTCCCGAGACTACCTGCGCTGAAATTCTCATCGGGTCGGTGGAAAGGTCAAGCACCTGATTGACGTAAAAGCCTATCATAGCGGTGAGCGCCGCTCCGAGACAGACGAGTATATGCGTTCTCATTCCCGCGGCACGCCCTTGCTTTCCGCGCTCGATACCGATAAGGCCTCCGATTATCATCGCCAGAACAATTCTGACCGCCACAGAAACGACGTTAAACTCTTGTAAATACTTTAAAAATTCCATTATTTACCCTCCAAAATTTAAGAGAATGTATAATTATATCATATATAAATATATATGTCAAGGATAAAAAGTCAAATATTTAAAATGATAAAACTAAAATGATAAACGCTCGAAATTTTCGCGTATATTATCCTCAAAACCTATAAAATCTTACTTGTGTTGTGCAGAGTGGATTGCTTGCCGCAGGATACAGGAGAAAATTTGTTCACTATTTTTTTATAAAAAACTTGAAAAAGATGAGAGAAACAAGTATAATTATAATGGGGTAGGATAAAAAAGACATAATTTTACCTTCAAAAAGGCTGAGGAGAGCTTCATGATTACTTACGAAAGCATAAAAAGGAACGACGCTATAAAAAAATATATAACAGCGGCTGATGAATCGCTCAAGGCGCTAGGTTATACCGAGCATAGCTTCGCTCACGTAGGAAAGGCGGCAGACACCGCAGCGCGCATTTTAGAGGCGCTTGAATATGACGCGCATACGGTGGAGCTTGCGAAAATTGCAGGCTATCTTCATGATATAGGAAACCTCGTAAACAGAATTGAGCATTCGCAAAGCGGAGCGGTTATGGCATTCCGTATTCTTGATAATATGGGAATGCCCGCTGAGGATATCGCGGCTATAGTTACGGCGATAGGAAATCACGATGAGGGAACGGGAGTTCCGGTCAACGCGGTTGCGGCGGCTCTTATTCTCGCGGATAAGTCTGACGTCAGACGCTCAAGGGTGAGAAATATTGATTTTGCCACCTTTGATATTCACGATAGGGTAAACTACTCGGTTGAGGAATCCGACCTTGAAATCTGCGGAGATAAAAAAGAAATTCAGCTTAAACTGAAAATAGACACGTCAATAAGCTCTCTTATGGATTATTTTGAAATTTTCCTTGGACGTATGATGCTTTGCCGCAAGGCCGCGGACAAGCTCGGAATGACGTTCAGGCTAATAATAAACAATCAGCAATTCGTATAATAAAGTTGCCTTGGGCAGCGGAATGGAGAATATATGCATCAGGATTTGACAGAGCTCAGAAATAAAAGCGCGTTTATATGCGATATGGACGGTGTTATTTATCACGGCAACAGAATAATTCCTCACGTTGAGGATTTCGTCAGATGGTTAAATGAAAACGGAAAGAAATTTCTTTTCCTCACTAACAGCTCGGAGCGTTCTCCGAGGGAGCTTGCGCAGAAGCTCGGACGTATGGGCCTTTCGGTTGACGAGAGTCATTTCTACACAAGCGCGCTCGCTACGGCTTCCTTTCTCGCGAGTCAGTGCAAGGGAGGCTCGGTTTACGTAATAGGCGAGCCCGGTTTGACCTTCGCGCTTTACGAGGCGGGATTCAGTATGAATGACGTTAACCCCGACTACGTTGTGTTTGGAGAAACACGCTCGCTAAATTATGAAAAAATAGAAAAAGCTGTGCGTCTCGTTATGAACGGCGCTAAGCTTATAGGAACAAATAGCGATTTGACGGGTCCATCGGAAAACGGAATTATACCTGCATGCCGCGCGCTTGTCGCTCCTATTGAAATGACAACGGGCAAAAGCGCCTATTTCGTCGGCAAGCCTAACCCGCTTATGATGCGCCACGCGCTGAAAAAGCTCGATTGCCACAGAATTGACGCGGCGATAATAGGCGACAGAATGGACACCGATATAATAGCGGGAATCGAGAGCGAGCTTGACACGGCTCTCGTGCTTACGGGTGTTACGAATATGGAAAACATAAAAACGTTTCCTTATAGACCTAAGTATATTCTTCGTGACGTTGGCGAGATTGCCGGTGTGTACGAATCATAATAATTTCTCATCTTGGAGGTATAAATGACAGTATTTGACGTACTTACTTTATTCTGCGGTCTTGCTCTTTTCCTTTACGGAATGGAGATTATGGGCGATTCGCTCAAAAAGAGCGCGGGTAATCAGCTTAAGGTTATTCTTGGAAAAATGACCTCAAATCCGCTTCGCGGATTCTTGCTCGGTCTCGGTGTTACCGCGGTTATTCAGTCCTCGTCGGCAACGACGGTTATGGTCGTCGGTTTCGTTAACTCGGGAACTATGACGCTTCTTCAATCGGTCGGCGTAATTATGGGCGCGAACGTAGGAACTGCGGTAACGGCGTGGCTCACGGCTCTCTCAAGTATCGGAGAGGGCGGCTCGACTCTCGCCTGGATTGAATGGCTGAAGCCGGATGCCTGGATGCCTGTTCTTGCGGTTATAGGCATATGCTTCATTATGTTTGTAAAGAGAGGAAAGAAAAAGGATATAGGAAATATTCTTCTCGGCTTTGCGGTTCTTATGGTTGGTATGGATCTTATGTCCGGCTCTGTTGCGGGACTTAAAGGCGATCCCGAATTCCAATCGATACTCACGATGTTCGAAAACCCAATTCTCGGTATTTTTGCCGGATTGATTCTTACGGTTATCGTTCAGTCCTCATCTGCATCTGTCGGTATACTTCAGTCGCTTACGGTAACCGGCGCTATAACCTACGGAGCGGCTATACCGATTATAATGGGTCAGAATATCGGTACTTGCGTTACCGCTCTTATTTCTTCGATAAGCGCTAACAAAAACGGTAAACGCGCAGCGATAATACATCTTTATTTTAATATTATAGGCGTTGTCGTTTGGCTTTCGCTATTCTATATTATTAACGCGATATTCAGTCTTATCCCGGTTGAATCGGCTATAAACGCCTGGGGCGTTGCTTTCGTTCATACGGTGTTCAAGCTTCTTTCTGTTCTTGTGATAGCTCCGTTCTATAAGCAGCTTGAAAAGCTTGCGGTGCTCACCGTCCGCGATAAGAAGAGTGGCGATGAAACGGTTAACAGACTTGACGAGCGTCTCTTTGAAACTCCTTCAATAGCTGCGGAGCAGGCGGCGAAAGTAACCTTCGAGATGGCTGAGGCTTCGATGTCCGCGCTTAAAAAATCCTTGACGCTATTTGATAATTACGACGCTAAATTAGCTAATGAAATACGTGACCTTGAGGAAAAGGCGGATAAATACGAGGATGCGCTTGGAAGCTATCTCGTTAAGCTCTCGGGCTGCGATATGAGCAGGCAGGACGCCGTTCAGGTAACCAAGCTTCTTCATATAATAGGAGACCTTGAAAGAATTTCCGACCACTCGGTTAATATCGTTGAATCAGCTGAGGAAATGAAGGATAAGAAGATTTCCTTCTCCGAGCAGGCTACGAAGGAAATGCGTGTTATACGTTCCGCGATTGAAGAAATTCTTGATATTACTGGAAAATGCTTTGTTGAGAATGATATCAAGCTTGCGGTAGAGGTAGAGCCTATCGAAGAGGTTGTTGACGAGCTTCGCGACCAAATCAAGCTTAATCACGTTCTTAGACTTCAGAAGAACGAGTGCACTATTGAGCACGGATTTATTCTCTCCGACCTTCTTAATAACTTTGAGAGAGTTTCGGACCACTGCTCAAATGTTGCCGGCTGTGTAATTGAAATGGCTAAAGAGGGAACTCTTGATATGCATAAATACACAGAGGAAACTATCGGAAGCGTAGAATATAAGCAGAAGGTTGTTTACTATCAGCAAAAATATATCATATAAAAACAAAACTCTCCCGCTTTACCTGTTAAGTCTTGGCAAAGCGGGAGCTTTATTTTCGGTTGTTTGACTATCGTGATGCGCTTCAGTTCGCAAGAAAGCATCTTGTGAAATTTGTTAGTCATTAATTAGCTTTGTAAGTGTAGAGAAAAAGAGCTTGGCGGCGCCAAGCTCTTTTGTAATTTTATTTAACTTTTTCTACAGAGAGGGTGACTTTTTCGCCGTTGATGTTCCATTCCTTAGAGAACTCAAGAGTTCCTTCGGAAATTTCGTCGGCGAGGGTTTCGTCGCATATCTCTGCGGCATTTCTCTTAGCGATATCAAGTATTGCAGAGTTATCTGAAAATGCGACACGGATGCGGTCCATAACCTCAAATCCGGAGTCCTTACGCATTGTCTGGATTTTGGAGATTATCTCGCGAACGTTTCCTTCCTCGATAAGCTCGGGGGTAAGGTTTTTGTCTATAACTACGGTAATGCCTTTATCGCTTAGCGATTCAAAGCCTTCCTTCTTCGTCATTTCTATAAGAAGGTCCTCTTTGGTGAGCGAAACGTCTGCGTCCGGAATATCAAGCTTCAAAGCTCCGCTGTTTTCAATCTCATCCATTGCGGCATTGCCGTCAAGGCTTGTAAGAAGCGCCTTTATCTGTCCGAGATATTTGCCGTACTTAGGACCGACGGTGCGAAGCTGCGGCTTGAATGAATATGTCGTAAATTCTCTTACGCTGTCGGTAAATTCAACGCATTTAACGTTAAGCTCCTCCGCGATTACGGGGATAAACGATTCGTCGGGAGTTTTATTGGATTTTACGTACATTTTTGACACGGGCTGGCGGTTTTTGATGTTTGCGGCGTTGCGGCAGGCTCTTCCAAGAACTACAACCTTTACAACCTCGTCCATATTTTCCTCAAGCGCCTTGTCGATAAGAGACTCGTCGGCTTCGGGGAAGTCACACAGATGTATAGATATAGGTGCGGATGCATCAAGTGAGCAAACGAGATTTCTGTATATTTCCTCTGTCATAAACGGAATCATAGGAGCTGAAATCTTCGCGACGGTGACGAGAGAGGTATAGAGCGTGAGATAAGCGTTAACCTTATCGGTCGGCATATCCTTCACCCAGAAGCGCTCGCGGCTGCGGCGCACGTACCAGTTCGAAAGCTCGTCAACGAAGTCCTCAAGAACTCTCGTTGCTTCTGTTATCTTGTAATTTTCAAGATAGTTATCTACTGCTTTAACCGCGGAGTTAAGCTTTGAGAGAATCCACTTATCCATAACCGAGAGGGTGGATTTATCAAGAGTGTGTTTTGTCGGGTCAAAGCCGTCTATATTAGCGTAAAGAACATAGAATGCGTAGGTGTTCCAGAGCGTTCCCATAAACTTGCGCTGTCCCTCCGTAACCGCTTCGCCGTAGAAACGGTTGGGAAGCCAGGGGGCAGAGTTTGAATAGAAGTACCAGCGGATAGCGTCAGCTCCGTAGGTTTCAAGCGCTTCGAACGGGTCGACCGCGTTACCCTTGGATTTTGACATCTTCTGACCGTCCTTATCAAGAACGTGACCGAGAACGAGAACGTTCTTATAGGGAGCGCAGTCAAAGATAAGGGTTGATATCGCCATAAGAGAGTAGAACCAACCGCGCGTCTGGTCAACGCCCTCGCTTATGAAGTTAGCGGGGAACTGGCTGTCAAACATCTCTTTGTTTTCAAAGGGGTAATGCCACTGAGCGAAGGGCATTGAGCCAGAGTCAAACCAGCAGTCGATAACCTCGCTGACCCTCTTCATCTCACCTTGACACTTCGGGCACTTTATGGTGACTTCGTCAATAAAGGGTCTGTGAAGCTCGATGTTTTCGGGACAGTTATCGGACATTGATTTAAGCTCTTCAATCGAGCCTATCGAATGGTGGTGTCCGCAGGAGCATTCCCAGATATTAAGAGGAGTTCCCCAATATCTGTTTCTTGAAAGACCCCAGTCCTGAATATTTTCAAGCCAGTCGCCGAATCTTCCTTTTCCTATGCTCTCGGGAATCCAGTTAACCGTGTTGTTGTTTCTTATAAGGTTTTCGCGAACCGCGGTCATCTTGATAAACCAGGTGTCGCGGGCGTAGTAGATAAGGGGTGTGTTACATCTCCAGCAGTGAGGATAATCATGCTCAAACTTCGGAGCGGAGAAGAGCTTGCCCTCTTTTTCAAGGTCAACGAGGATAAGTTTGTCGGCATCCTTAACGAATGTTCCGGCGTAGGGTGTCTCCTTCGTCATATTGCCCTGACCGTCAACGAACTGAACGAAGGGAAGGTCGTAATTTCTTCCGACGCGCGAGTCGTCCTCACCGAATGCGGGAGCGATATGAACTATACCCGTACCGTCGGACATCGTTACGTAGCTGTCGCAGGTAACGAAATGAGCTTTCTTGTTCTGCTTTTTGCTTTCTTCTCCCGTGCACTCGAAAAGGGGAATATACTCGCGGCGCTCAAGAGCCGAGCCTTCCATTTCTTCGAGAATCTCGTAAGCTGCCTCGCCTTCCTTCGCAAGAGGTGAGAGAACCTTGTCAAGAAGCTCCTTAGCCATATAGTAGGTGTAGCCGTCGGCTGCCTTTACCTTGCAGTAGGTGTCCTTCGGGTTGACGCAAAGAGCAGTATTCGAGGGAAGAGTCCAGGGTGTCGTCGTCCAGGCGAGGAAGTACGAGTCCTCGTCAGCGCATTTAAAGCGAACTACGGCAGAGCGCTCCTTAACCGTTTTGTATCCCTGCGCAACCTCGTGAGAGGAAAGGGGTGTGCCGCAGCGGGGGCAGTAGGGAACTATCTTGAAGCCTTTGTAAAGCAGACCCTTGTCCCATATCTGCTTAAGCGCCCACCATTCCGACTCGATAAAGTCGTTCGTATAAGTAACGTATGGGTCGTCCATATCCGCCCAGAATCCAACCGTCGCGGAGAAGTCCTCCCACATTCCTTTGTAATTCCATACCGATTCCTTACAGTGAGCGATGAACGGCTCAAGACCGTAGCTTTCAATCTGGTCCTTTCCGTCTATTCCAAGCTTCTTTTCAACCTCAAGCTCAACGGGAAGGCCGTGGGTATCCCAGCCCGCCTTACGAAGAACGCGTTTGCCCTTCATAGTCTGGTACCTTGGAATCATATCCTTTATAACACGGGTAAGAACGTGGCCTATATGGGGCTTTCCGTTTGCCGTGGGCGGTCCGTCGTAGAAGGTGAAGTTGTCGCCGTGTTTTCTTTCGTCAATGCTCTTTTCAAAAATCTTGTTTTCTTCCCAGAATTTTCTGGTTGCTTTCTCTCGTTCAACGAAGTTAAGGTTCGTTGAAACCTTTGTGTAAAGTTCTTTCATATTTTATCTCCGTATTTTGATGCAAAATAAAAAACCGCTCCATACGGAACGGGAAAATGTAGATATACCACCTATTCACATATCAAACAATATGCGTTCTTTAACGCAGAACCTGCGTCCGACCCTACTTGATTCGGGGCGGCGGCTCGGAAGTGATTTTCGCTCGCGTCCTCCTGCATCGGCTCCCACCGTACCCGACTCGCTTGGCATTCCTTCGCGTCTACTCTCTCCGTCATAGCTTTTCAGTAAGATTATAATATAAATCTCCCTCAATGTCAATAGTTTTTTCGTTTTTTAATTTTTTTTAAATTTTTATTTAAAAGAGTTTTTGAGGTTGACTTTATCACGCTAATATGATATATTATCATATACGAGGAGTTTTTTCAATGGAATTCATAGATTTAAAAGACACAGAGGGCATACCCGAGGGGTTGACCTCGGAAGAGGCTGCCGCTCTCAAGGCGGCGGGAAAAGTTAATATCAGCGACGAGCAGGTTGGAAAGAGTTACGGAAAAATAGTAAGAGATAATCTCTTTACCTATTTCAACCTCGTCTGGCTTATCGTGACGCTGCTGCTCGCGATATGCAAAAGCTTTACTAATATGACCTTTCTCGCTATCGTTATTCCGAACCTGGCGATTTCCATTTTCCAGGAGATGAAGGCGAAACGAACGGTTGAAAAGCTGTCTGTTACGACCGAGCCGAAGGCTACGGTGATAAGGGACGGCGAGCTTGTCAGCATTGACGCGGGTGAGATTGTTCTCGGTGACGTTATGCTCGTCGAGATGGGAAGGCAGGTTCTCTCCGACGCGATAGTTATCTCGGGATTTGCCGAGGCTAACGAAAGTATGCTTACGGGTGAGTCCGACGCGATAAAAAAGAACGTCGGCGATAAAATCCTTGCCGGAAGCTTTCTTGTCGGCGGAAGCGTTTACGCGAGAGTCGTGAACGTCGGAAAGGATAATTATGTTCACAAAATAGAAAAGGCGGCAAAGAATTTCAAAGCCCCGACCTCTAACCTTTTCCACGACCTTAATAAGCTTATAAAATCGATAGGCGTTTTCCTTATACCGATGTCTGCCATTCTGTTTTTTTCCAACTGGATATCCTATAAGGACGTAATAACGGCAACGGTAAAGACCTGCGGCTCCGTCGTCGGAATGATACCCGCGGGAATATATCTTCTCGTAACGCTGACCTTGACGCTCAGCGTAATCAATCTTTCGAAAAAGAAAACGCTCGTTCAGGATATGTATTCAATAGAGATGCTTGCGAGCGCGGACGTCGTCTGCCTCGATAAGACGGGAACTATAACCGACGGAACTATGCACGTAACGGCGGTTGAGTCTCTTGACGGAACCGAGCTTTCGGAGATTGAGCGGATTATGTCGCATATTGAGGGCACGGAGCAGAGCGTGAACAATACCTCGGCGGCGCTTATAGACAGATTTGGAAAGGACGTATCTGTCAAAATAATAAAAAAGATTCCTTTTTCATCGGCGAGAAAGTATTCCGCCGTTTCAATAGTCGGTCTCGGCGCCTTTTCAATAGGCGCTCCGCACTTCGTTCCGTGTCCGATTTCGGATGATGTCGAAAGGATGATTTCGGTGCATGCGAAGGAGGGTGAGCGCGTGCTTATTCTCGTCAGACACGATGACCTTGACACCGAGGGTAAGGCGCTTGCGCTTATCGCGATAAGCGACAGAATAAGACCTGCGGCAAAGGAAACGATAGCGAATTTTCAGGAGCAGGGAGTAACGCTTAAGGTTATCTCAGGCGACCATGCCGAGACGGTGTCCACTATCGCGGGGCGCGTCGGCATAAACAACGCGGATAAGTACATATCCTGTGAAAGCCTCACCGACGAGGAGCTTATAGAATCGGCTGAGGATTATACGGTGTTCGGAAGAGTAACGCCCGAGCAAAAGGTGCTTCTTATAAAAACGCTCAGAATAAACGGTCATACCGTCGCGATGACGGGTGACGGTGTAAACGATACCCTCGCGCTGAAGGAGAGCAACTGCGCTATCGCTATGGCTGACGGAAGCGAAATGGCGAGAAAGGTGTCGCACATCGTTCTTATGAATTCCGATTTTTCCTCTCTTCCGGACGTGGTGAGAGAGGGGCGCAGATGCATAAACAACGTGCGTCAATCCTCGGTTCTCTATCTTATGAAAACCATATTCACGATAATTCTGTCGATAATTTCGGTTATCACGATGTCGGGATATCCGTTCGAGCCGAAGCAGTTCATTCTGCTTGAAATGTTCGTTATCGGCTTTGCTTCGGTGCTTCTCGCGCTCGAGCCCAATAACAAGCGTATCGAGGGCTCGTATCTTGAAACGGTCATTATACGAAGCTTCCCGAACGCGCTTTCGATGCTGATACCCGTTATCGCATTGATGATAGTTGAAAAATTCGTCACGATGACACTCGAATCAAGAAACTCGATAGCCATGGCGGTTATTCTTGTAGTTGCGTTTATCAATCTCGTCTCTCTTTGTAAGCCGTTTACGAAATGGCGTGCGACCGTCGTGTCGCTGATAGGCGGGTTGATAGCAATAGCAATACCCGTGTCAATTTTTTTGCTTGGAGATATGTTGCGCTTTAAGCCGATTATGCATAATTTCCTGATATTTATTATTATGCTTGCCGTTGGAGTGGTGTTTACCGTACTTATGCAACTGTTCAGAGGAAAAATTGAGAGTATTATAGCCGCGAACATCGAGCGCGGTAAGGAAAGAGAAGCGAAAAGAAAGAAAACAAAAAAGTCTGTCTAAATATTAAAAAAGCAAGTCGGATCGTAGCCATGTCGTTCTGTGAGCCAAGGAGTTGATTTATGACATTGTCTTCCTAAGACCGCTTGGCCTCCGACTTGAGGAAAAATTGAGAGTATTATAGCCGCGAACATCGAGCGCGGTAAGGAAAGAGAAGCGAAAAGAAAGAAAACAAAAAAGTCTGTCTAAATATT
>JAZQKG010000101.1:0-2795 GCA_045542035.1 Eubacteriales bacterium
CGACTTCGATAAATTTAAGGATGTGTGTGATGAATATCATGCTATGCTCCTTGAGGCAATAGCGCAGACAAGTGATGAACTTATGGATAAATTCTTTAATGAAGAGCCTATTTCAAGAGAAGAAGCGCTTGAAGCTATTCATGAAGGTATTATTAAGGGTGATATTGTTCCTGTATTTTGCGGCGCGGCTCTTAAAAACTGGGGTATAAAGACCCTTCTTGACACTATTGCAGAATCTTTCCCGAGACCTATCGCGCGCAAGGTTGAACATATTGTTGACGAAGAAGGCAACGTTAGCGAAATTGCGATTGATATGGATAGCAAAGATACCTCGCTATTCGTTTTCAAAACTATAGCTGACCCATTTGTTGGAAAGATGTCCTTCTTCAAGGTTATGAACGGTGAGCTTACTAAGGATATGACTCTCAGAAATACCACTTCGGGAGTAACCGAAAAGCTTAATAAGATATTTATTATGCGCGGTAAAAAGCAGATAGACGTTGATTCTCTTTCTTGCGGAGATATCGGTGTAACCGCTAAGCTTTCAAATACTAATACTAACGATACTCTAACAACGCTTTCCGGAAATATTAAATATCTGCCGATTAAATATCCAAGACCTTATATGACTATGGCGATATCTCCTAAAGCTAAAGGAGATGAGGATAAGATTTCCACAGGTATTGCAAGACTTCTTGAAGAAGATCTTACGATAAAGTACGAGAACAACTCCGAAACAAAGCAGCTTACAATTTCCGGTCTTGGCGATATACATCTTGATATTATTGTTTCCAAGCTCAAGAGCCGTTACGGAGCATCTGTTGATTTGACTAAACCGAGACTTGCGTACAGAGAAACGATAAAGAAAAAGGTTGACGTTGAAGGTAAGCATAAAAAGCAGTCCGGCGGTTCGGGTCAGTACGGACACGTAAAAATTACGTTCTCACCCGGAGAGGCTGAAGGACTTACGTTTACCGAGTCTGTATTTGGAGGAGCAGTTCCGAAGAACTTCTTCCCGGCGGTAGAGCAGGGACTTCGCGAGTGTATGCAAAAGGGTGTTCTTGCGGGATATCCTGTTGTAAATCTTGCGGCTAATCTTTACGACGGTTCGTATCACGACGTAGACTCAAATGAAATTTCCTTCAAGCTTGCCGCGGGTATTGCATACCGCGAGGGACTTCCTAAGGCGCAGCCCGTTCTTCTTGAGCCTGTCGGAGAGCTTAAGGTTCGTATTCCCGATAATTACGTTGGAGACGTTATGGGCGACCTTAATAAGCGCCGCGGAAGAGTTATGGGTATAGAGCCTGCTGATGATGGAAGCTCATATCAGATAATTCTTGCCGAAGTTCCTTTTGCCGAAATGACCGATTACGTAATTTCGTTGAGAGCAATGACTCAAGGAAGAGGTAAGTTTGACTTCGATTACGTAAGATACGAGGAAGTGCCGGCGTCCTTGACAGACAAGATTATAGCAGAAGCTAAACAGAGCGCAAACTAATTGCTGTGTTCTTAATCAGCCGATGCGTTTGGCATCGGCTGATTATTTTTTTCGAAAATCCGTCAAATATTGAACAAAAAAATAAATCTTGACTATTTTCTCCAAATATGTTACAATAAGATGTCATTTATATAAATAAAGGATTAATTTTATGCAAGATTTGAAAGAAACCGTCGACAAGGAAACGCGTCATGAAAATATAGTAACATACGATACTCCGGCTTACAAGCCTCGCAAGCGTCGCTTCGGTGACAGAAAAGAGGGAAGAAGAGTTCGTACGCTACCTCCTATGAGTTACGTTGTTCCTTACATAATGAACGTTCGTTCCGATTCGCAGAATTCATTTGAGGACGTTATCGATATCACGAATATTGAGAGATATCTTGATGAAAAGCATAAAGAGGGATATACCGACATGACTCTTTTGCACGTTATACTTGCGGCATATGTAAGAGTTGTATCAGAACGACCGGGTATAAACAGATTTATTGCGGGACAGCGTATTTATTCAAGAAAAAACATAGAATGTGTTATGACGATAAAAAAGGAGCTTTCTCTTGAGTCTCCCGATACGTGCATAAAAATAGAATTTGATCCCCGCGATAATATTTACAACGTATATAAGAAATTTCAGAAGGTAGCGCATGAAGCTGTTGAAAACAACACTGATTTTGATAAAACAGCAAAAATAATAAATAAAATACCGGGCTTTATATTCAGAGGCGCTATGGCTATTCTTCGCGCCCTTGATTACATTGGTTGGCTGCCTAAGTCATTAATGAAAGTAAGTCCCTTTCACGGCTCAATGATAATTACGTCAATGGGCTCACTCGGAATACCGGCTATATATCATCACCTTTATAATTTTGGAACTCTGCCCGTATTTATCTCCTATGGAAGTATTTTTTCTGCTGATGCGATTAAACGTGACGGAACAAGAGAACGGCATCATTTCGTTACCTTTAAAGTAGTAACCGACGAGCGTATTTGCGACGGTTATTATTACGCGTCTGCGTTCAAAAAAATCAAACGTTATCTTTTGCATCCCGAGCAGCTTGATAACTTTGCAACCTCGGTAGCGGAAGATATAGATTAAAACGAAAAAACGAGGAGACTAAGACGTTTGTCTTGGTCTCTTTTTAGATATAAAAATGTAAAAGCCTTTAAGGGTGATATGACGGATAATGCTAAAAAGTCTTACTCTAAACTTAAAAAAGGCTTAAATTACCTGAATACCCTGAGCGGTAAAAGGGTTAACCTTGTAGTGACGGAAGCGCACGACAGCTTTAACGGCAGT
>JAZQKG010000102.1:0-17698 GCA_045542035.1 Eubacteriales bacterium
ATAGATAATAGATAATAGATAAAATCGGTAGGGGTCGGCGCCCCAGGCGGCCCGTATGATGTATGGCGGTGGCTTGCCCGCCGTTTCGGGAAAATCCGATGAAATCGGATAACAAAAAACAAACGTAAAAAGGAAGAAAAAATGGTTGTAAAAGCTAAATTTGTATCATCGCTTGAAAAAGTATTTTTAGACAGTGATTACGAAAGCATCAAGTCTGTTGACAAGCTCTCTTTTTTCAAAAACGAAAGAGTTTCTTTTCAGCTTGTCGTATCTTTTGAAGAAAGCACCAATCACGCCGAAAGATTCGTTTTACGCACGGACACGACGCTCGGAGAATATTCGTTAAGAGAGGTAAAAAGCGTACCGGTGTCGTTTGCGATGTTCCCCGGTATAAAAGACGGTGTGCTGAGAACGGAGCCCGGTCTTTATCCCGACGTTCTCATCCCGCTCCGCTACGAAAACAGCGTAACTCTGCTTTACAACCAACTGCAAAGCGTTTTTGTGACGTTTGATACAGATCTTGCGCCCGGTGTTCACACCTTCACAGCCGAGCTTGTACGCGGTGACACCGTTTACTGCAGTACGTCTATCACCCTTGACATCATCGACTGTGAGCTTCCGAAGCAGGAAACGTCGTTTACGCAGTGGTTTCACTACGATGCGCTGTCATACTACTACAACGAGGAGATGTTCTCCGAAAAGTATTTTGAAATACTGAAAAATTACGTAAGGACAGCCGTCAAAAACGGTATAAATACACTGCTTACGCCCGTTTTGACTCCTGCATTTGACACCATCCCCGGTCACGACCGTCTTACAGCCCAGCTCGTGCGTATAGAAAAAGACGGAAACGCATATAAATTTGACTTTTCCTTATTTGAAAAGTTCGTAAAGATATGCCGTGAGTGCGGAACGGAACGCTTTGAGATATCGCCCTTTTTCACCCAATGGGGTGCGGCTCACGCACCGAAGGTAATGGCGTACGAAAACGGTGAATACAAGAAGATATTCGGCTGGGATACGGACTCCTGCAGTGAAGAATACCGCACGTTCTTACGTGCTTTGATACCTGCGCTTAAAGAAAAAATGAGTTCTCTCGGAATACTCAAAACAGCGCTTTTCCACATTTCCGACGAGCCGAATAAAAATGTTTACGAAAAATACAAAGCGGCAAAAAGCGGAATTTCCGACCTTTTATCCGACGTAAAGGTCGTTGACGCACTTTCCGATTTTGAATTCTACAAAAGCGGAATAATAGACAACCCCATTCCGTCCATCGACCACGCAGAACCGTTTGTTGATGCTGAAATAGACGACCTTTGGGTATACTACTGCAGCGCACAGTACAGCAGAGTATCAAACAGATTTATATGTATGCCGTCAAGCCGCACGAGAATAATCGGTATACAGATGTACAAATACAATATTTCGGGATTTTTGCACTGGGGCTACAACTTCTACAACAACAGCGGCTCGTACGACCACGTCAATCCGTATTTGTTCACCGACGGTGACAACTGGGTACCCGCAGGGGATACCTACTCGGTATATCCCGCACAAAACGGCACGGCGTACGAATCCATCCGCCTTTGCGTATTTTACGATGCGCTTCAGGATATCCGCGCTTTGAAGCTTGCCGAAAGCTTCATAGGACGTGACGCCGTACTGAAGCTCATTGAAGAAGGTCTTGAAAAGCCCCTTACCTTCAAGGATTATCCCATGTCGCCCGACTATATACTTAATTTGCGTAAAAAAATAAACGACGCCGTAAAGGAAAAACTTAATGGATAAAATAAATCTTCCCGCACCGTCCGCCCTGGCGTATTACGGCGATGCCGTGATCGAGCTTATGGTGCGAGAATATCTCATAAAAACAGGTATATCGAATGCAGGAAAGCTGAATAAACTGTCACGCTCCTTTGTGACGGCGCCGAAGCAAAGCGAATGTGTTGAAAAGATACTCTCCGTTTTAACGGAAGAAGAAACGGACGTATTCAAGCGCGGACGCAATATGCACGGAGGCCACCCGAAAAGCGCAAGCGTCGGTGATTACAGACGCGCCACGGGCTTTGAAACGCTTATGGGGTATCTTTACATAACGGAAAACTCTCCGCGTGCAAAAGAGCTGTTCGACAAAGCCTACGCAGACGAGCTCAAAGAAATAAACGGCGATGAAAAATAATATTTACGTTCCGCCTTTGCACAGGACTCTTGCCTGCACGCTTTCGTTTTTGCTTCTTTTGATATCGTCGCTGTGCTCGTATTTTTCACTGCACACGGAATATCCGCTTTATTTCACGGTCTTTGCCGCTTTCTTTCTTATATTTTCTTTTCAGGTATTTTTCAGATTTTGCCTTACGGAATACATTTACAAGCTCGACGGCGGACTGTTTTACGTGATAAGAAAAACGGGAAAGAAGGAAACCGTCATTTTCGACCTTTCTTTATCGCTTTGCGATGAAATAATGACATATAAAGAGGCAAAAAAGCTGTTGAAAACGAAAAATTACAGAATATACAAAAGAGTCCAAAGTCTTCTACCGAAAGAAAAGCACGTCATCTTTTACGAAGACCCGAGACCGTGTGCTGTAATTATCGAAGCAAGCTCTGAATTTATGAAGAATTTTGAAAAACGGACGTGACTTCGTTTTTAATACACCACTCGAGGCTATACCCACAGAACCTTGCACCCTGATACAAGTAAACAAAATTTACAAAATACACCCACTTTAAGTAAGAAAATAATATATAATAAAATTATACAACTGCACAGCCATAAATCTATTAATAAGGAATAATAATATATAAATAACAACCCGAGGAGAATTACAATGGGAATAATGCAAAAGCTTTTCGGCACTTACAGCGAAAAGCAGATCAAAAAAATAATGCCTCTTGTAAACAAGATAGAAGCGCTTGAGGATGAATTTAAAAACAAGGCCGACGAAGAGCTGAAGAAAATGACGCAGATACTCAAGGACCGTCTTGCCGCAGGACAGACGCTTGACGACATTCTGCCCGAAGCGTTTGCAACGGTAAGAGAAGCCGACTGGCGTGTACTCGGAAAGCGTCCCTTCAGGGTACAGCTCATCGGCGGTATCATCATACACCAGGGAAGAATTGCGGAAATGAAGACGGGTGAAGGTAAAACGCTCGTGGCAACGCTCCCTGCGTATCTTAACGCTTTGTCGGGCAAGGGCGTTCACGTTATCACCGTCAACGACTACCTTGCAACACGTGACTGCGAGGAAATGGGAAGAGTTTACAACTTCCTCGGTCTTTCCTGCGGTCTTATCATCCCCGGCGGAAAGAACGCCGAAAAGCGTGCCGCATACGCCTGCGACATCACCTACGGTACGAACAACGAGTTCGGATTTGACTACCTGCGTGACAATATGGTCATCTATAAAGAGCATATGGTACAGAGAGGTCATGCGTTTGCCATCGTTGACGAGGTCGACTCCATACTCATTGACGAAGCAAGAACGCCTCTTATCATCTCCGGTCAAGGCTCAAAGCCGACCGATATATACGAAAAAGCCGACAAATTCGCCCGCGGTCTGCGTCCTTACAAGATAAAAGAGATCGACTCGAAGGAGGATATGGACGAAAAGACGGCAGGCTACGACTACATCATAGACGAAAAAGCGAAAACGTCCGTTTTGGCTAAAGCAGGTATCGAAAAGGCTGAAAAATTCTTCGGTATCGAAAACCTTTCCGACCCTGAAAACTCCGAGCTTGCACACCACATAAACCAGGCGATAAAGGCTCACGGAAGTATGCACATCGACGAAGATTACGTCGTACGTGACGGCGAAGTTATAATCGTTGACACGTTCACGGGCCGTCTTATGTACGGCAGAAGATACTCCGACGGTCTTCACCAGGCAATAGAAGCAAAAGAGGGCGTGACTGTCGAAAAGGAATCGAAAACGCTTGCGACCATCACCTTCCAGAACCTTTTCCGTATGTACGAAAAGCTTTCGGGTATGACGGGTACGGCACTTACCGAGGACGACGAATTCCGTGAAATATACAACCTCGACGTCGTCGAGATACCGACCAACCGTCCTATGATAAGAAAAGACCAAAACGACGTCGTTTACAAGACGATGGATATGAAATTCAAGGCGATAATCGAGCAGATAAAGGAATGTCAGGCAAAAGGTCAGCCCGTGCTTGTCGGTACGGTGTCGATCGAACGCTCCGAGGCACTTTCCAAAAAGCTCACGGCAAACGGCATAAAGCACGTCGTGCTTAACGCAAAGTACCACGAAAAGGAAGCCGAGATCGTCGCACAGGCAGGCTGTCCCGGTGCCGTTACGATATCCACCAACATGGCAGGACGCGGTACGGACATTATGCTCGGCGGAAACCCTGAATATATGGCAAAACGCGATATGCGTAAAATGGGCATTGACGAAGCGTTAATTGCTATGGCGACAGGCGTAGCCGAGACTTCTGACGAGGAGGTTATTTCAGCTCGCGCAACCTTTAAGGAGCTTTACAATAAATACAAAGAAGAAATAAAGCCCGAAGCGGACAAGGTACGTGAGGCAGGCGGTCTTTTCATACTCGGAACAGAGCGCCACGAGAGCAGACGTATAGACAATCAGCTTCGCGGACGAAGCGGAAGACAGGGTGACCCCGGCGTATCAAGATTCTTCCTTTCCCTTGAGGACGACCTTATCAGACTTTTCGGCGCATCGGAAAGACTCTCTGCAATTACCGCAAGACTCGGACTTGATGAAAATACTCCCATAGAGGCGCGCATGCTCTCGAATTCTATAGAAAGCGCGCAAAAGCGAATTGAAGCGAATAACTTTTCAAGAAGAAAACACGTTCTCACGTACGACGACGTAATGAACCAGCAGAGACAGGTTATCTACAAGCAGCGCTCAGAGGTTCTTTTTGAAAATGATATTAAAGAAAAAATTGTTGATATGATAAAACAATCCGTTTCAAACGCCTTTGATTCCTATCTCGGCGGCGAAGAGATAAGAATAGATGAGTTTAAAAACCATTATCAAGGTCTTATAACGGACAGCAGAGATTTCAAATACACAAACGAAGAACTCGCATCGATAAATTTAGAGGAGTGGAAAGAAGAGCTTATTCAAAGGGCGCTTGAAATACACGCATCAAAGGATCGACTCTTTGATAATACAGAAGGAATTCCCGAGGGCGCTATGCGTGAAGTCGAAAAGGTTATTCTCTTACAGAACGTTGATAAAAAATGGATGGAGCATCTCGACAACATGGATGAGCTTAAGGAATACGTAGGTCTTAATTCATACGCACAAAGAGACCCAGTTGCCATGTACAGAATCCAAGGAGCTGACCTGTTTGATCAAATGATTGAGGACATCAGAGAAGATACAGTAAGACAGATACTTTCCGTTATGCCGAGAGCGCGGGCGACCGAGCGAGTACAAATAGCTAAACCCACGTCTGAGGGATTTGCTGACGGAAAGCCTTCGATAGTCAAAAAGCCTGCGGTTTCCAAAAAGGTTGGAAGAAATGATCCGTGTCCTTGCGGAAGCGGTAAAAAATACAAAAAATGCTGCGGAATAAGCGATTCCTCAGCAGATTAATAATAAAGGACTTTCTGATATGGGATTCGGAGCACTTTTTATAGGTTATTTCCTCTTAATGAACGTAACCTATTATACTTTCACAGACGTTATTGCCGCGCTCGTTATGGCTATGGGTCTTTATAAGCTCGGGGCAGTTAACAGACAATTTAAGGGAGCGTTTTTCTCATCTACCGTGCTTGCGGCAATAGGCCTCGTTGAACTTGTATGCCAAGTATATACTATGTTTATTCCAAGCAAAAACGCGTTAATATTAGATTACACAGATATCCCACGCTATCTTATAATCACGGTTTTGACAACGTTCATTCTTTTGGGAATTGAATCCGTGGCAAACGAAGTCGGTCTTTTTAAACTTGCCAGACGCGCGAGATTAGCTATGCCTATCTCATTCGGCATATTTGCCATTCTTTCAGTTCTTTCAATTCACGCGCTTGGAGATATAATTGATATAAAAGTACTTTCGGTTATAAGCGTACTTATGCTGCTCTGTTCTTTTATAATAATTATAGTAAATCTCGTAACGATATACTCATCGTATATGAGAATATGTATGCCCGAGGATAAGGAAAACGACGTGATAAATAAGCCGTCAAAATTTGAATTCGTAAATAAATACCGTGAGCATACAGCAGAAAAGCAAAAGGAATATGCTGAATACAAACTAAACAAATTAAAAGAAAAAAATCAGAAAAAGAAGAAATAATTTATGGACAAGATAAGCAGAAAAAGATTTTACGGATTATTGATTTTAAGTTTAGTTCTTCTCTTTAATCCAAACATAAATATTTTTGATCCCCTTCCCGACTTTATTGCTTGGTTTATTCTTGCAAAGCTTTTCGAAAAAGCCGCGGACTCCGCTGCATATTTCGAGGAGGCGCGAGTTTCATTTTTAAAGCTTGCTTGGCTCAATATTGCAAAATTTCCCGCATTCCTTTTCATACTTATGGTAAGGGGAGAAAACGTTCATGATAACGACGTTTACGCGCTTATGTCATTAACGTTTGCTATTGTAGAAGCAATTTTCGTTATTCAAGCAATTAAAAATATTTTTGCCGCGCTGACTCATCTTGGTGAAAGAACATCTGCTGAATCCTTAATAAAACCGTTTCCTCTCAATAAGCGCGGCTGCAGAACTATGCTTGTTGATACCCTTAAAGGATATACGTATTTCTTTGCAATATGCAAATCAGCTCTTTATGCCCTGCCCGACCTGTTTCTACTCACAAGAGTTAATGAAAACGGGCAGATACTTACCGCTTCGAGATTTTATTCTCACGCACTTATTTTCGCGCAAATTCTTGGATTGATAGTTGGAGCCGTATGGCTCGCAAGAGTATTAAAGTATGCTAAATCAGTTTATAAAGAAGGCCTTTTCAGCGAAGCTCTTGAACATATGGCAAGCGAAGATGTCGAATTAAAGTTTGAAACAAAAAGAAAAATCAGAAGAATATCGTTTTCATTAACTCTCGTAGCTGCCGCATCAATATTTATGCTTGATATTTCATTCGACAGTTTTAATAAAATCAACATTCTGCCCAACTTTATATTTGGCATATTTTTGATTGCATCTTTTTTCGCAATGCGCAAGCATGTATCAAAGAATATTACCTTATATATATCGGGATTTCTGTTTATAGCTATATCAGCTATCGCGTACATTTTCTCTGTTATGTTCCATTCAAAATACGAGTACCTCGATTTGATAAAAAACAGCGAGGCAAGAAATGCTTATCTCTGGGTTCAAATATTTGGAGTGGCAGAATTTATTGCTATCACCGTTTTTCTTTTAATTTCCATAAAAACGCTAAAAGAATTTATACTTAATAATACCGGCGTTAATCCGCAAAGCGATAGATATCTCAGAATGGAAAAGGACTATCACAAATCACTTTTCACAAAAACCTACATACTTATCGGACTTGGTATTTTATCCGCTCTTACAAAATGTGTTAATATATTCTTGAACAGTGAAGTTCAGTTCGTCTTTACAAATATAAACGATGTAATGATTGCAGCTTCTCCTATTCCGTGGTTTAATCTCGTGGTGACGGCAACCGCAGTTCTCTTTATTGCATATTCAATTTATTTTACATCATATTTAAAAGAAGAAGTAAGAATGAAATATACCCGAGAATAACAAAAAACCTGCAAATTGCAGGTTTTTTGTTATTCTCGAAAGAGGGAGACTATTTTTTCGACAGTGGGTTCTATTTCTGTATTTTCAATTGTTGCATCAAAAAGATAAGACATCTCTGAGATTTTTTCAAGGTCAAGTCTGTTTCTTCTTTTGCGTTCTGTGAATACAGAAAGAGCTTTTTCAGTTAATCCGTCTGCCAATGCTCTTTCATAGAGTCTTTCGTCAAGAAGATTAATGTCAGCCGTTATATAAACAGCGTATGTTTCAAAACCAAAACTTCCGCTTTTCAATGATTTCACACCGTTTATATCAAGAATAAGAAGCGGTATTCTTCCCTCTTCAAATATCCTTTCAAGCTCTGAGGCAGGAGTACCGTAAAAATTGCCTCCGAATTCTGTATATTCAAGCATTTCACCGTTTTCAATCCTCGCCCAAAACTCGGATTTTGAAAGATAAATATACTCGGATTTATGAGAATCGTTACGCACCTCGCGCGTGGTTGCCGAGCGAACGAATTCAAATTCAGCATGAACATCAAGAATTTTTTTCATCACGGTTGTTTTGCCAACTGCGCTCGGCCCAGCTAGAACAAGTATTTTTCTCATATTACTTCTTAGGAATCAAAATCTCTTTTCCGCCCATATAAGGACGAAGAGCTTCGGGAATATTGACAGAACCGTCCCCGTTAAGATTGTTCTCAAGGAAAGCTATAAGCATTCTCGGAGGAGCAACAACAGTATTGTTAAGTGTATGTGCAAGATACGTCTTTCCGTCTTCACCTTTAACACGGATTTTAAGGCGTCTTGCCTGAGCATCACCGAGATTAGAGCATGAGCCAACCTCGAAATACTTCTTTTGACGCGGTGACCAAGCCTCAACGTCAATAGACTTCACCTTGAGGTCGGCAAGGTCGCCCGAGCAGCATTCAAGCGTTCTTACCGGAATATCAAGAGTGCGGAAAAGGTCAACGGTATTTTGCCAGAGCTTATCAAACCAAGTCTTAGAATCTTCAGGCTTACAAACCACTATCATTTCCTGCTTTTCAAACTGATGAATTCTGTATACACCGCGCTCCTCGATTCCGTGAGCGCCCTTCTCCTTACGGAAGCAAGGAGAATAAGACGTAAGCGTTTGAGGAAGAGACGCTTCGGGGAGAATCTGATCAATAAATTTACCTATCATAGAATGCTCTGACGTTCCGATAAGATAAAGGTCCTCACCTTCAATCTTATACATCATAGCGTCCATCTCAGCAAATGACATAACGCCCGTAACTACGTTTGAGCGAATCATATACGGAGGAATGCAATAAGTAAATCCGCGGTCAATCATAAAATCGCGAGCATATGAAATTACAGCGGAATGAAGACGGGCGATATCTCCCATAAGGTAATAGAATCCGTTACCTGCAACTCTGCGCGCGCTGTCAAGGTCAATACCGTCAAAGCGCTCCATAATATCAGAATGATAAGGAATTTCAAACGCGGGAACTACGGGTTCACCGTACTTCTCTACCTCGACGTTTTCGGAATCGTCCTTACCGATTGGAACGGATGGGTCAATGATGTTGGGAATTATCATCATTATTTTCTTTACTTTTTCTTCAAGCTCGGCTTCCTTTGCCTCACAAGCCGCAAGCTCAGCCGCCTGCTCTGAAACAAGCTTTTTCGCGGCCTCCGCTTCTTCAAACTTCTTCTGTCCCATAAGTGCGCCTATTGATTTTGAAACCTTATTTCTGTTTGCTCTAAGGTCGTCAGCGCGCTTTTTATTCTGTCTGAGCTCCTCGTCAAGAGCTATTACCTCATCCACAAGAGGAAGCTTTGAATCCTGAAATTTCTTCTTAATGTTTTCTTTTACAAGTTCAGGGTTTTCTCTTAAAAATTTAATATCAAGCATTTTATATCTCCTTTGCAATCGCAATTATAAACAAAAAAGAGCCATCCGTCCTCAACAATGGGACGAATAACTCCGTGTTGCCACCCAAATTAAAATCAAATTTGATTTTCACTCGTGCCGTCTGTAAGGGGACTTCCCCTCGACTCATCGCCGAATGCTCAAAAAGCGGAAAACGCACCTTTAAACAACTGCTCGCACCCACCGCAGCCTCTCTGAAGTCGTCAGGACGTATTTTCTTTTTTCACAGCAATTATATTATAAACTATATTTATAAAAAATTCAAGTGTTTTTATAAATTATTTTTTAATAAGACATTCTGATTAAATTTATATCAAAAAAATAAACTTATTTCATAATTATTAAGGAATTTAGGTACGATATGCGTGATTACCTATACGTCCCCATTGAAAACGGAAAAGAGGATAGCCCAAGTTCAAAAAATTGAGCTACCCTCATTTGCATTAAGGGAATATTCTTTCGATAAAGCTAGCAGATTCTTTATTTTATAGAATAATGCTTTTCAATAAAATCGATTATTGGAGTATTGTCTTCAAGTCCATGGGGATGATGGTCTGCTCCGGGTTTGATTACCTCGACAAGTTCACCGCCGCCGTTTTTATAAAGCTCACTCAGATAGTATCCGTTTTCATGATACGGAACGACAGTGTCGCTGTCTCCCGATACGAGAAATATCGGAATATTTGCCGCAAGAATTGCAGGTGCGTTATCAATGGGATGATTTCTGTAATTTAAAAGCTCAGACAAAGTTATTCCCGTCGCATCAAAAAACTCTTTTATCATTCCGTCAAAATCACCGCTGCGTCCAATCGCCATTGGGCAACTTAAAAGATTCATAACAGGCGCGTCAAGATACAGCGAGGAAATATACTCCGGATATTTAGCGGCAAAGTAAACCGCTTGAAGTCCTCCGCAGCTCATTCCAACGGGTACGCATTTTCTGTTAAGAGAATACTTTTCGATAATAAACTCCGCAAAGCGAGCCTTAACGTCAATATCATCCGGAACCATCCAACGAGTTATATTCGCTATGTATGCAAGATGATACCCCATCTCAAGCATACTGATCTCAAGATTCGGGAAGGCGCCGAAGTATTCTGTTTTAAGAAGCCACTTATTCCCATCGCAAGCGCATTTTGGAAACACTAATATTGCCTTGCGATTTTCAAATTCAAATTCAACAGATTTAAATCCGTTCCATTCACTATATGTTTCGTTCATATAAAAAATCCTTTTAGTTTATATTTTCTCTTCGGATAACGTAATTTCAGCAAAATACTCAGGGCGGTGATAATCCGGCGCCGGTGTTCCAACCGCATTCCAAGCAGAATAATGCTTAGCAACCGTTTTGTCACCACACTTATAGAAATTGGCTCTTATCTTTTTATCACAGCATGAGAAATGCTTTTCAAGAAATGCGTAAGGAATATACGCCATAAGAGTCCAACTCTCTTCGGGTTTTATAAGTGTTTCTATAACAAATCCGCAGCCGCGAATGTCAAGACTCGATCTTCTACCTCTTCCGGGACCAAACTCCACAAGAGCGGTTCCCACAGGATTCATCTCGAGATTAATATAATTTTCGTCAACAAGATTTGGTGTAAAGAAGAATTCCATGCAGCTGTCTATACATACCGATTCGTTAAGTCGCATTGCGGTAATCGTAAGCGGCCATTCATCAGTTGTCATTCTGACGGTTATACCGCTGTCGCTGTGTACAAGCTGAGCCGTCGTCTTATAAGGAGACGGATAATGCTCCGGCCATACATAATCAAGCTTCATTTCGGGAACTTTATCCCATCTTGCGTCATTTACGCACATCTGTGCACATACTTTTTTTGCAATGTATTCCTTCATTTCAACCTCTATTCTGCCATCTATAATAGCGCATAGAATAGCAATTAAATTTTACTTATAATCATAATACCATATAAAAAATTATAAGTCAACCATTTATTTAAAAACTTATTCAAAAACTTGAATATTTCTCATTTTTCCGTCAATAATCACATCAATAGACGTGTTTATGAACGGAGAAAAAAATGAAAAAACTTATTACACCTATTATGATGATACTTATTGCAACGATTTTTATAGCTGCAATTCCGACAGAAGCTGAATGCGCGATATACGAAGACACCGTTAGACTACATATTCTTGCAAATTCAGACAGCAAAGAGGATCAGGCGTTAAAGCTGACGCTACGGGATGAAATCTTAAAGGTATACGGAAAAGAGCTTTCAGTTTTTGAAAGCGTTAACAAAGCAGAAGCTGAGCTTTTTGAGAAAATGGATGAAATACGAGCGTTTGCAGATAAAAAAATCAAGGAGCTTGGATATAACTATAATACCGAAGTGACTCTAAGCGAAGAATGGTATGATACGAGAGTATATGAAAACTTTTCGCTTCCCTGCGGATACTACACCTCTCTTAGAATAATAATCGGAGAGGGAGAAGGAAAAAACTGGTGGTGCGTTATTTTCCCGCCTCTTTGCCTTGATGCAGCCGTATCAACACCAAAATACACCGCCGAAGAAGAGGCGCTTATATCAAAAAAATACGTTATTAAATTCAAAATTCTCGAGTTAATTTCCGAAATAACAAAGTAAGTGTTGATTTTGCCTTATAAATATGATAGAATATAATTAATCATTATTACCAGAGGATTTTATGAACGAAAAAAATAACGTTAATAAGATTATAACGGAAAACAAAAAAGCAAGACACGATTATTTTATAGAAGAAACCTACGAGGCAGGAATAGAGCTTTTCGGCACCGAAGTGAAATCACTCCGTGCAGGCAACGTAAATCTTAAAGATTCCTATTGTGAAACCGATGGTGGAGAGCTTTTCGCCCTCGGAATACATATCAGTCCATATGAACAAGGAAATATTTTTAATAAGGACCCTTTACGTCCGCGAAAGCTTCTTATGCATAAAAGAGAAATAATGAAGCTTACAGGCCTCGTATCAAGAGATGGTTATACTCTTGTTCCGCTTTCGCTATATTTCAAAGGATCACACGTAAAAATGGCTCTCGGTCTCTGCCGTGGTAAAAAGCTTTACGATAAACGCGAGGATATTGCAAAAAAGGATGCAAACCGAGAAATTGAAAGAAAAATAAAAGACAGATATTAAACCTGCTAAATAAAGTCAAGCTTTTCAATGCATTCTGGATCAAAATGTCCGTCATATATTTTACATAACAAAAACAAGCCTTGGTTAACTAAGTATCATAGTTAACCAAGGCTTATTTTTTTATTCAGCTTTGAAATTTCTTCTTTCGACATCTCGCGATATTTACCGGAAGCAATAGCTTCATCAAGGAAAACATCACCTATTGAAACTCTTTTTAGGTACACTACTCTGCAGTCGGCATATCTTAGCATACGCTTAACCTGATGCTTCTTACCTTCGGTTATCGTTATATAGCCCGAGACCACCGGAGTCTCCCCTCGCCTGTTTGATAGCTTAATATCATCACCAATAAGAAGATGTTTGATTTCTCGAAGCACTCCAATTCTCTCAACTGTTATTTTGGCAGGAGAGGTTTGATACGGACTGTTTTTATAAATATTAACACCCGATTCAATCTCAAGAATTTTTTCGGGCGACAATACTCCCTGCGCCCAGAAAAAATACGTTTTAGGAATCAGATGCTCCGGATTCATTAAATCAAAGCACAGTCTGCCGTCATCGGTTATCAAAATGAACCCTTCCGTATCCTTATCAAGTCTGCCAACCGGAAATAAAACATCCCTTTTATCTTCGGGGAAATAATCCATCACCGTAATTTGTCTTGAATCTCTGCGCGCGGTTATACAACCGCGCGGCTTATTAAACATATAATATTCAGACATTATTTTCCTTCACCCTCAAAGCACGCATAGAATTGAGTATTGCAATTGCAGCGACTCCAACGTCGGCAAACACAGCAAGCCACATATTAGCAAATCCAAGTGCTCCGAGTATAAGTATAAGTCCTTTTACGCCAAGAGCAAAAATTATATTTTCTGTAGAAATCCGTACCGTTTTTCTCGCTATTTTAACAGCTGTTGAAATTTTCATAAGATTGTCAGACATAATTACAACGTCAGCAGCCTCTATCGCAGAATCCGAGCCTATACCGCCCATAGCTATTCCAACGTCCGCAAGAGCTATAGCAGGAGCGTCGTTTATTCCGTCTCCGACATATACAACGCCGCTTAAATTTGACAATTCCTCTATTTTTGCATATTTATCTCCGGGCAGAAGTTCGGAATGAATTTCGTCTATATCTAATGATTTTCCAACGCGTTCTGCATTTTCACGTCTGTCTCCCGAGAGCATCAGTATATTTTTCACACCGGATTTTCTAAGAGCGCAAATTGAACTTTTCGCCTCAGATCTTACCTTATCGGACACAGTAATGCTTCCGACAAATCTTCCGTCGCAGGCAACATAAACGTTTCCATGCTTATAGGCGCCTGTCATAGGTATTTTATTCTCTTCCATAAGAGCTATATTACCTACCCAAACGTTCATTCCGTCAACTACGGAAATAACGCCTTTTCCCGCGATCTCAGTCGTTGAGGATGGGACACTTTTTCTTTTCGAGGACTCTTTTATACACGATGCAATAGGATGATTCGAGCCATATTCTGCGCTCGCCGCCAAATACAGAAGATAGTCGCTACTCACTCCTGCGGGATTTATATCCGTTACAAAAAACTCTCCGCTTGTAAGGGTTCCTGTTTTATCAAACGCAAAAGTATCAGCTTTTGCAAGAGCAGAAAATGTATTGCCGCCTTTATAGAGAATTCCTTTAGAAGCCGCGCCCCCGATACCTCCAAAAAAAGCCATCGGAACAGAGATAACAAGCGCGCACGGGCAGGATATAACAAGGAAAATTAAAGCTCTGTAAATTGACTCGCTAAAAACTGTCAATCTAAAAATAGGTGGAATCACTGCAAGGAGTAATGCCAAAACTACGACTATCGGAGTATAGATTTGTGAGAATGCGGTTATAAAATTTTCGGTCCTTGATTTACGGTCGTTAGCATTTTCAACGAGTTCAAGTATACGTGCAGCGGCAGATTCGTCTGCTGTCCTCAAGGTTTTTGCGGTGATTACGCCGTTTAAAATAACAGAGCCTCCGCTTATTTCACTTCCCACGCTCACCGAACAAGGAATCGATTCGCCTGTAAGAGCGGATGTATCAACGTCGGCGCTTCCGGAAACGACTTTAGAATCAATAGGCACTCTTTCCCCTGCTCTTATTACAATCAAGGAACCTATTTCAACCTCATCCGCATCGATATACTTTTCCTCTCCGTTCAAAACTACGCATGCTTCATCCGGACGGATATCCATTAGCGAACGTATAGATTTTCTCGACTTGGCAACGGCTTTATGCTCAAAGAATTCTCCGACAAGGAAAAACAGCATAACCGCAACTCCCTCACTTGCCTCTCCGACAAACATTGCGCCAATAGCAGCAACCGACATGAGAAATTTCTCATCAAGAAGATCTCTCCTTATTATTCCGCGTACAGCATCAATAAAAACCATATATCCTGAAATAATTAACGCGGCAATATAAAATATAAATGGTAACACTCCTACGCCGGCATAATCGGTTATTAGCGCAGGAATAAAGAACATGAGCCCTAAAACAATTCTGCCAAGCTCACTTGTTGCAAAAGAACTGATTTTTCTCATTTTTTTATTTTAACTGATTTAGAAAACGATTTTGCCGTATCCGAAAGAAGAGCATAGAGCGAATCCTCGGAAATTGCTGATTCAACCGTAAGCTTTTCTGTCAAAAAATTAATCTTAGCGCTGTCTATTTCCTCTTTTGCCTCCATCATAGATGCAAGCTTAGCCGCGCAATTCGGGCAATCAAGTCCCGTAACTGTAAATTTAAATTTCATAACATTTCCCCTTTTATGTAATTATTCTTTAATATGTTCTAACGCCTTCTCAATTATATCACGAACGTGGTCGTCACTAAGTGTATAAAAAACGTTTTTTCCTGATTTGCGATAAGTAATCAAATCACTTTGCCTCAATATTTTAAGCTGATGTGAAACCGCCGATTTCGTCATTCCGAGAAGCTCCGCAATATCGCATACACACATCGGCTCCCCGTCAATCGCAAAAAGAATACTCATTCTTGTAGAGTCGCCAAATATCTTAAAAAAATCAGAAAGGTCATAAAGCGTTTCTTCATCGGGCATCAGTTCTTTTCTGTTTTTAACGATATCGGTATGAACCTCGTTGCACTCACAAAGCGGCACGTTTCCTCTTTCATATAACTTCATATTTTACCTCACAGTCAGTTGAATGATTGTTCAATCGTTTGTTTTATTATACCATTAAAAACCAACTATGTCAATATGTCAAACTAATTTTATAAAAATTTATAAAAATCAAAAAAAGCACTTGACAAAACAAAGTTTTTAGTGTATAATAAAAAAGCTGTTGCGGGAGTGGCGGAACAGGCAGACGCGCACGTTTGAGGGGCGTGTGGTTTTACCGTACGGGTTCGACCCCCGTTTCCCGCACCAAAAAGGACGATGATTTTTCATCGTCCTTTTTCCAATATGCCATATTGAAAGGTTAAAACTATGATTATACGCAAAACACGCGAAGCAGATTTGACCGATATAGAAGAAATCTATTCCGCTGCAAAAAAATTTATGCGTGAAAGCGGCAATAAAGACCAGTGGAACGGAGATTATCCTAACACCAAAAGCGCAATAGATGATATGAATCTTGGTATAGGTTACGTTTGTGAGGATAATGGTGAAATTTTAGCTGTTTTCGCATTCGGTATAGGAATTGAACCGACCTACAATATAATATACGACGGAAAATGGCTTAACACTTCCCCATACGCATATATGCATAGAGTCGCTGTTAAAAAGCACGGAATGGGAATTATTGACTTCTGTTTCACCGAATGCTTCAAGATATTCCCCAACATAAAAATAGACACACACAAGGATAATATACCTATGCAAAAAGCTTTAGCTCGCAACGGATTCAAATACTGCGGCATCATTCATCTTCAAAACGGAGATGAGCGAATAGCGTATCAAAAGCTGCCGTCAGATATTGATAAATAAATACAATTTTTATATATCGTATTTTATAAATTTACTGTCGGAAATTGTATATAAATGCTCAAATCCGATATCATGAAGAATTTTTTTTGCTTCCGCAAAGCCAAAATCAAGGGTTCCTATATTATGACTGTCCGATGACAGCATTACTCGGGCATTATTCTTTTTCAATATGTACAACAGATTTTCAGAGGGATAAAAAGTTTTGCGCAATCCTCTCGAAACAGCGCCGGTATTCACCTCAAATATACAATTACTTTCAATTGCTTTCGTTATGTATTTTTCGGCAATCCGATTGTATCTTTCATCTTCTAAAAACATAGAAGATTCCAATTCGTCATACTTGGTAATCAGGTCAAAATGACCTACAATATTGGGTTTTCTGTCTGTAATATATTTTACAAAAGAGCTATAATACGCTTCTGCCAGGCGAACGGCGTCATACTCAAAAGCTTCAAGACATTTTTTAAAATGGTCGTAGCTTGAATCTATAGGATAATATTGATCTTTTATCCTAAAATAATGAGATGAGCCGATGATATAGTCAAACTTACCTCTGTCTATGGGTGCAAAGGCGTCCTCCTCAACACCGAGATAAACTTCAATATCTTTTTTATATCGCTCTTTTAGACGGCGTATTTCCGATATATACTCCTCTGTATCTTTCATACAATACGACAAGTCAAACGGAGTATATCCGTGCCCCGAAAATCCGATTGCAGAAAAGCCTTTTTCAATTGACTTCAAAACAATTTCCTCTGGAGTGTTCATTCCATCGCAAAATACAGTATGTGTGTGAAAATTAGCAATCATTGTTTTTTATCTTCCGTTTGGTTTTAATCTATCTATTTAAATTTGATATAAATATAAAGAGTTGGCTCTTATAATATTTTAATAATCTAAAACTCTTAGACTTATTATATCATAAGTAAAAATGCTTGCTT
>JAZQKG010000103.1:0-6740 GCA_045542035.1 Eubacteriales bacterium
GTCATAAATCAACTCCTTGGCTCACAGAACGACATGGCTACGATCCGACTTATAATCCGGATACGTGGGATGTGAAAAAAGGGATGCTTATGTCCCCCGATGAGCTGATTGACCGTTTTAATAAAAACAGAGTGTTTTACAGAAACGGAGGAATAACAGTCACGGGAGGAGAACCGCTTTTGCAGATTGACTTTCTTATTGAATTTTTTCAATTGGCAAAAAAACAAAAAATTCACACCTGCGTTGACACTTCCGGCATTACCTACGATAAAAACCGTATCGAAAAGCTTGATGAGCTTATGAAGCTTACCGATTTGGTTTTGCTTGATATAAAGCATATAGACAGTACAGAGCATAAGGCCCTTACGACTTTTGATAATAAAGCTGTTATATCCTTTGCCGAATATCTTGATGAAAAAAGGATTCCGATTTGGATAAGGCACGTAATCGTTCCTGATATTACGGATAATAAGGAATATCTTACAAAGCTAGGGGAGTTTATCGGCACTCTTTCAAATGTGCGCGCAGTCGACGTTCTTCCGTATCACACAATGGGGGTCGGGAAATATAAAGAACTTGGTATAAAATATTCCTTGGAAGGTGTTAGGTCAGCAACCAAGAAAGAAGCGAATGATGCGCGAAAAACAATACTAAAAGCCATTCATAAATCATTATAAAAAATCCCGCGTTTAAGCGGGATTTTTTATATAAAATTAAACATTAAATGCCCAGTTACCGTCGTTGAAGATTTTAACTTCCTTTCCGTCCTGTGTCAAGGCGATAATGGAAAGGTCTTTTGTACCTATCATAAAATCAACGTGTGTTACGGAATCGTTGATTCCTTTTGCGTGCGCTTCCTCTTCGGTCATTTTGTCATAATCGCGTAGCACGTTCGTGAAGCCTCTGCCTATCGCAAGATGGCAAGCGGCATTTTCATCAAACAGCGTATTGTAGAAAAGGATACCGCTCTCTCTTATAGGCGAGGAGTAGGGAACGAGGGCCACCTCTCCAAGATATGACGCGCCATCATCCATTGAAATCATCTCGCGAAGAAGCTCTTCATTTTCGTCAGCGCCAACCTCAACCGCTTTCCCGTTTTCAAATCGCATCCAGAAATTGTTTATAAGCTGTCCTGCGTATGAAAGAGGAAGTGAGGAGTATACTATACCGTCGGCGTCACCGCGTCTTGGTGACGTAAAGGTTTCCTCAGATGGAATGTTTGGATTGAAATACACGTTTGAGCCGAGTGTCTCCTCTCCTCCTGCGCAAAACAGCGCGTCGGGAAGAAGACCTACTCTCAGATCGGTTCCGTTACTTGACTTATATCGGAGCTCTTTAATTTTTAGCTTGTTAAGAAACTCGCATCGTTTAGAAAGCTCTTCGTTGTGCTTTTTCCATTCAAGTATAGGGTCGTCCGAAACTCTTGACGTTGAAAGAATAACCTCCCAAAGCTTTTCCAAAGCAGCGCTGACACGCAGCTCGGGAAACACCTTTTTTGCCCACTTTTCACCGGGAACGGCAGCAATACACCACTGGTATCGGTTTTCCATTTTCATTCTTATCGGCTTTATAGTTTTTGAGCGTGCTGCTGTCGCTTTTGCGTATTTTTTTTGATTAATACCGCTAAGCCCGTCGGGGTCTTCGGATATTAAATATATTTTGCAGGGAAGAGTCTGTGCCTGATGCTCCCATTTTTCTATCTGCCAATTTTCAAGAGTAGAAAGTACCTTTTCGGAGCAGTATTTGACGTTAAGCTTGGTTAGTGGCTGATAATTCCAATCAACAGAAACCTTTTTAGCGCCGGCCTTGTAGCATTCTTCAACAACGAGCTTAACGAATTCAGGCTGGTCAAGCTCGGCTGTGATAAGAACTTCCTGCCCCTTCTGAACGTTAACACCGCATTTTGCTATAAGCTGAGCGTATCTTCTAAGCCTTGTTTTGTTCATATGATTTTACCTCTTATATTTCCTTTAATACATTTAATAAATAATCCCAAACTCTTACGGTAGATGATATTGAAAGTCTTTCGTCGGTTGTGTGTATATCAAAATTATCAGGTCCTATTGAAACGCAATCAAGCTCGGGAATCTTTTCAGAAAAGATTCCGCATTCAAGTCCCGCGTGAATCGTAATTATTTGGGGCTCTTTGCCATAGGTTTTCATATACACATTTTTCATAACGTCGCATAGATGAGAGCTTTTTTTATATTCCCAGGCAGGATATGCACCGCGCTCAGACACATCTGCCGAATATTCCTCTGCAAGACGGCGTAAATTTAGTCTGAGATTTTCTTTTTCTTCGTTTTTTGCTGAACGCAAAGAAGTGGATAATGTTACACGTCCCTCATCAGTGCTTATAATTCCAAGATTTAATGAGGTTTCAACAAGCCCCGGAATTTCCTCACTCATTTTGTAAACTCCGGTTGGCATTCTTTTTATAAATTTAAAGATTTTCGCTGTGCTGACTGTATCGAAAAGCGGTAATGATTTGTTAATCGGTTCAATGCTTATACTGATCTCTGGCTCGTTTTTCTTGTATCTTTCGATAACCGTAGGAATAAGTTTTTCCTTTATAAATATATCAGATTCGAGCGAGACTATGCATTCAGCCGATCTCGGAATTGCGTTATCTGCGTTACCACCGGAAATTTCCGAAAGCTTTATTCCCGCGGTGTTTCCAATAACGTCAACGAGGACTTTAATCGCATTTTCACGCCCTTTATCTATTTCCGTTCCGCTGTGACCGCCTTGAAGGCCGGATACTGTGATTTTATAAGTGCTGTTTTCTTCTTTCGCTCTCTCGTAGGGGAGCGTAAAATCCATTCTCATACCGCCGGCGCATCCAACAGTAAATACACCCTCAACGTCCGAGTCGATGTTTATCATCGTTCTTCCGTGAAGTGCGGATGTGTCAAGCGCTGTCGCGCCTATAAGTCCTATCTCCTCATCGGAGGTAAAAAGAGCTTCAAATTCGGGATGTTCCACTTCATCGGAGTCAATAATTGCAAGAGCATATGCCAAAGCAATACCGTCATCTCCTCCAAGCGTTGTTCCTTCGGCGCGGATAAAATCACCGTCGCGGTATATTTTTAATCCTTCTTTCTCCATATCAATAGGACAGTCCTTGGTTTTATCGGCTACCATATCGGTGTGCCCCTGGAAAATGACTGTCGGACGGTTTTCATATCCCTTTGTTGCCGGCTTTCTGATTATAACGTTGTTGTACTCGTCTCGCTTATACCAAAGGCCGCGTTCTTTTGCAAAATTCACGATATAGTCGGCTATTTTTTCGGTGTTTTCGGATACGTGGGGTATTTTTGATATTTCTTCAAAAAAGAAGAATACTTTTTCTGCGTTTTTATATTCCGGAATGCTTAGCATTTTATATCCTCCAAATTTCTTATATATATTTTATACCATATTTGGATTTTTTTCAATGTCAAAGTTGACTTTTTATAAAAAAAGTTGTAAAATATTTTTAAAAAGCACGGAGAGTAAAACAAAATGATAAATCAACTTTTTAAATTTATAAAAAATTCACCGTCTCCATATCATACGGTTGCCACGGCAAAGGTTATGCTCGTTGCCTCCGGATATAAAGAGCTTTATGAATCGGAGGATTGGAAGCTTTCTGACGGTGGAAAATATTTCGTTATACGAAACGGAACGTCGATAATTGCTTTTAGAGTGAAAAAGGACGCAAACGGCTTTATGATAGTTGCCTCTCACAGCGATTCTCCGTCGTTCAGATTAAAGATGACTCCGGAGCTTTCAGGCGCTTATACTCGGCTTGAGGTAGAAAAATATGGCGGAATGATATATTATTCATGGCTTGACCGCCCTCTTTCGCTTGCGGGAAGAGTTATAGTAAAAACCAAGGACGGAGTAGAATCCCGTCTTGTTAATATCGACCGCGATTTTGCAGTGATTCCAAGTCTTGCAATTCATATGAACCGCTCGGTAAATGACGGATATAAATTTAATCCTGCGGTAGACCTTCTGCCTATCATAGGCTCTTCTAAATCAAGCGGCAGCGTTTTAAAAGAATTTGCAAATGAGCTTGGTGTTACCGCAGAGGATATAATCAGCCACGACGTTTTCCTTTATAACAGAGAAGATGGCAGAGTAATAGGCGCAAACGGTGAATATATTCTATCCCCGAGACTTGACGATCTTGAATGCGTGTTTGCTTCCTTGAAGGCGTTTTTGTCTGCTAAAGACAGTAAGTCCAATCCAGTTTTTGCTGTTTTTGATAATGAGGAGGTTGGCTCGGAAACTAAGCAGGGCGCGGCGTCCACTTTTCTTTCTGACGTGCTGTCGCGTATTGCGGGTGAGAAATATCTAAGCATGATTGATACAAGCTTTATGGTCAGCGCAGATAATGCGCATGCAAAGCATCCAAATCATCCGGAGCTTTCCGATGCGGATAACGCTCCTCTTATGAACGGCGGTATAGTTATTAAATGGAACGCTAATCAGAAATATGCGACAGACGGAGTATCAGACGCACTCTTGCGCACTGTATGCGAGCGAATCGGGGCAAAAACACAGAGATATTATAATCGTGCTGATATGCTTGGCGGATCGACGCTTGGCTCGATTTCAAATACAAAGGTTTCGCTTCCTACAGTTGATATAGGACTCGCTCAGCTTGCGATGCATTCGGCTAACGAGACCGCGGGCGCGGAGGATGTTCAAATTATGATAAACGCGCTTACGGAATTTTTCTCAACTTCAATTGAAAAGCGCGGTGAAAAAATAATATTTTAATATAAAAGTCGGCATTACTCTTATTAGAGACCGTATGCCGACTTTTTTTCTTAGCCTTCTTTTGTAATTTCGGAGAAGGTCTTTTTCATATATTTTTTGTTCAAAACGTATTTTTCACCGTGCTCGGCAAGGTCTTTAAAAACCTGTTCTACAAATGCCATGGTTTTTGGATTTCCGTTGACCTTGTTTCCGTATCTGCGCCAATGCTCAATTGGTTTAGAGTTGGTATATTCTTTGCCTGCGTACGTTTTTGTTGCCGCTATTTTATCGCATACGCATTCTACGGCGTATTTATAAGGCATAAGAGGTGTGACCGGGCAATCGGGATCGAGCCAATATTCTATATGGTGTTTGTTTGTGCCCTTGTGGTGAAGCCAAGCGTAGCTTACTCCGGTGGCGCGACGACAGGCACCTATCGGGGAGCGGTTCCCTTGATAATGCCTCGCGCTTTCAAAAAGCTCCTCTGGTGAAAATTTTGAAAGATCGTGTACAATACCTCTGTAAAGAAGACCGCATTTAGCGCAGTTTACGAGGACTTTGTTTTTGTGTCTTATCACAAGCGCTATATGTTTAAATAAATTTGAAATTTTCATAAATCTACTATATTTCCTAACATTTTCTGCATTTTTTCTTTGATAAATCCCATATTATCCAAGAACGCCAAGCGTCTTCAGAATGAATAAAACAATGAAAATAATCACCGAGGATATTGTAGTTGTCCATACGACAAGCTGACCCCAAAAATAAAAGATTCCATAAATCAAGCCTTTCGTATAATATTCTATCACATCTTTTTTATGAAATCAATAAAATTTTTAAATCTGTTTGGTTTAATTAAAAAGCTGTCTCAAACGCTTGTAGTTAAGCTTTTGAGACAGCTTTTTGACTGATAGAAATTATTTACCCATTTTTTTCATATCGTTTTTGCGAATTTCAACGCGTCTTACCTTACCGCTTATGGTTTTGGGAAGCTCGTCAACAAATTCTACAATTCTTGGATACTTATACGGAGCTGTGTGAGATTTTACGTACTCCTGAATTTCTTTTTTCAATTCGTCAGTTCCGGCAGTGCCTTTAACAAGCACGATGGTAGCCTTTACGATCTGACCGCGAACCTCGTCGGGAACAGGGGTTATCGCGCATTCAAGAACGTAGGGAAGCTCCATTATTACGCTTTCGATCTCGAACGGGCCTATGCGGTATCCCGAAGATTTGATAACGTCGTCTATACGTCCAACGTACCAGAGATAACCGTCCTCGTCCATAGTAGCCTGGTCACCTGTATGGTAGAAGCCGTCATGCCAAACTTCCTTCGTTTTTTCTTCATCGAGGTAATAGCCGATGAAGAGTCCACAGGGAACGTGGCTCTTTGTTCTGATGCAGATTTCGCCCGTGTCACCCATTTTGCATTCGTTGCCGTCCGGGTCGAGAATAACTACGTCGTAAAGCGGGCTTGGCTTACCCATAGAGCCTATTTTAGGCGTTGAACCGACGAAATTAGCGATTGAAAGGGTAGTTTCGGTTTGTCCGAAGCCTTCCATGATGGTGAGTCCGGTTGCTTTCTTAAACTGATTGAATACCTCGGGGTTTAATGCCTCTCCCGCTGTCGTCGCGTATTCGATAGATGAAAGGTCGTATTTCGACAGATCCTCTTTTATGAAGAATCGATACATAGTAGGAGGCGCGCAGAAGGTGGTTATGCCGTATTTCTTGAACATTGGAAGAATATCTTCCGAATGGAATCTGTCAAAGTCGTATGTGAATACAGCCGCTTCGCAGAGCCACTGACCGTAGAGCTTACCCCAAAGAGCCTTACCCCAACCTGTATCAGAAATAGTGAAGTGAAGTCCATTTGGATTAACGTTGTGCCAATGCTTTGCCGTAGGATAATGTCCTAACGCGTACTTATAGGAATGAGTCGCAATACGAGGATAACCGGTAGTTCCGGAAGTGAAGAGCATAAGCATCGG
>JAZQKG010000104.1:0-5692 GCA_045542035.1 Eubacteriales bacterium
GTCTATAATCTTTTTTCCGAGAGACGCTATTCCCTCTATATCCTCAAGAGTTTCCGTCGGCAATCCGTTCATAAAATACAGCTTTACACTGCTTTTTCCACCGCGAAACGCAATATTCACCGCATTAACTAGGTCATCCTCTGTGACGTTTTTGTTTATAACGTCGCGGAGACGCTGCGTTCCCGCCTCGGGCGCGAAAGTGAGACCGCCAGTTCTTACGGAAGATATCTTTTCCATAAGCTCCTCGGAAAAACTGTCAAGCCTTAGCGACGGAAGAGAAAGACTTACGTGCGCGTCATCCGTCCAGGAAAGAAGCCCGTCCGTAAGCTCCCGAAGTCTCGAATAATCGCTTATTGAAAGAGAAATCAAAGAGATTTCATCGTATCCCGTATTTTCATATAGACATTTAGCTGCTTTACATAAAGTTTCGGGAGATTTCTCTCTTATCGGACGGTATACCATGCCCGCCTGACAAAAACGGCAGCCTCTAATACAGCCCCTGTAAACCTCAAGCACAATTCTGTCATGAACCGTTTCTATATAAGGCATAACAAGCTTTTCGGGATATGAAACCTTATCAAGATCGGCTACGATACGCTTTTTGATTTTTTTTGGTACGTCATCGTAAAGCGGCTTATATTCCTTTATCGCGCCGTCTTGATTATAAGTTACCCCGTAGAGTGACGGAATGTAAACTCCCTCTATATGCGAAGCCTCCCTTAGAAATGCGGCTCTCGTATAACTGCCATCATCCTTCATTTTCATATAAAGATGGCATATCTCAAGCAATACCTCCTCGCCTTCTCCGATATTGATAAGGTCGAAGAAATCTGCGACAGGCTCGGAATTATAAACGCAAGGGCCTCCCGCTATGATAATAGGAGAATCCTCTCCCCTATCCTTAGACCAAAGAGGAATGTTCGCAAGTTTTATCATCGAAAGCGCTGTTGTATAGCAAAGCTCGTACTGGAGAGAAAATCCTACAAGATCAAATTGTTTGAGTTCATCGCCGCTTTCAACTGCGGACAGCGGAATAGAATAACGCTCCATTTTCTCCTTCATATCCGTCCACGGAGCATACACGCGCTCGCAACAGATATCGCTGTCTTTATTCAAAACGTCATAAAGTATACGGACACCGAGATTTGACATTCCTATTTCGTAGGTGTCCGGGAAACAGAATGCAAAGCGGCATTTTACAGCCGCTTTGTCTTTAATTATGCTATTATATTCTCCACCGATATATCTTCCGGGTTTTGTTACAGATTTCAATACCGACGATATGTTTTTTTCATCTGACATAATGTCATTTCCTTTTATTTTTTAAATGTTTTTACGCTTATGAAGTGAAGCATACCGCACCAAGCAGCCTGCCACAGCGCAAGCGCAAATGACGGAACCAGAGACATCCCTCCGAGAGAAAGAACAATTGCCAAAACTCCGCCGACAGCCATCGCAATAAGCTCTGTAAGCGCAAGCCGTGACTGAAATCTTGCATATCTCTTGCTTAGTAAAATCATATTGATTGCGTTGCTCTTATCTCCATGAGTAACCATACCCGAGCTTATTTTGCGATAAACTATATCATCAGTATACGGAGACGACTGAAGCTTAACCACTCTTATTTTATCCGCACCTGCGGTAAGGGTGCTTATAAGCTCATTAGTTATATTAGGATCGCGAGTATAAACAAGCGGAGTTACCCCCTCATCCTCAAGCGTGGGCAAAAGCATCGAAAATTCCTCTGAGAAAGAGTAACGGATATAAAATTTTGCGTAAACTGCGCCGTTTTCTGCGGCGAATATAACCTTTGTAGAATCAAGAAGCGCCTCGGGGCGTCTCCCCTCGTCTTCGGGAATCCTCATTCCGTTTTCAACCATATAATCCATCGTTCCTGCAAGAACGGTATTTCCGTCTATTTCGCCCCTGACTCCGTTTAACTCAATTTTCGGATACTGAGCCGGAGCGCATTTGCGGTCTAACGAGTTTGAGAAAAGACGGTCGAGCGGTCCTCCCGCATTCATAAATAGCGCTGACATCTGTCTTAACGCCTTGGTAAGATTATCACTTTGCCCATAAAGCATAATTCGCTGAATTGTCACGTCATCCTCACCGAAAACCTCAGTATCCTTAAACGTAATAACGTCAACACCTGAATAATCAAAAAGAGTTTTCTCTCCGATTATAGCCGAATTTTCGGATTCAGCCTCGCAAATGGAATAATAAAAGGGCGTCTTATGGATAAGCAAAGATAACGCGGGACATGAAATCATAAAAACAAGAACAAAGGAAGATGCCGCACTGACCCATCCTCCCAGAATAAAGAAGGCTACTACAGCGGTAACAAGAGCCGCTCCCAATGAAGATGCGAGTATTAGAATCACGTTATGGGAGTTTTCGGTCGTTTTCCTGCATCTTTTAAAGAAATCCGAAACGAACACCGTACGGAAAATGCGGGAAATTTTTGATTTGTGCTCCTCAACGAGTCCGTCAAGAACAGAATTTTCGACTTCAAGCGTTCTCGTCATTTTTTTATCTATAATCTTCTTTTCACCGTTAACAGATATAGATATAAAGCTTTTATATTCAGCTCTTTTCTTGAAATATGTCGCACCAACTGCCGCTATGGCGTATATAGCGAACAAAAGACCGGGCAACGCGTATTTATGCGGTGACTGAATAGTAATTATTACGGTATACAGTATAGAGACCGCAAATGACGCCGTTAAGAAAAGCTCTGGAGTCGCCTTACCTTTTATGAGATATTTCACAGCAACTACAGTCTCGGGAAGCGCTATGAGATAGAGACAAACCACAAGCTGCATATCTATAAGAGCCATCGCTCCCGGAATAGTTACAAGATTCAAAATACGCGGAATGTCAACGCCAAACAAGAACATACTCTCAATTATAAGAAGCACAAGGGTGATAGCTGCGGACACCCAAAAACGAACGCGAACGCTCATTATTGAATCAAGGAATCCGTCTTTTATAGCATCACGCTGAGCATACGAGGTATACTCGGTTATTTTTTCATTTTTACTGTCCCGGAATGCATCTCCTATGCTATCCGGCGCATCCTCTAGAGTTCTCCTTTCGGCAAGTGCGCTTGATACGGTGTAATCTATTACCGCATTCGGCTCGTCAACCGGGTCGGGAATACTGTATTCCTTAGGCTCATCGGGCTCGGGTAAAGACTCCTCTTCGTATTTTTCCGACATATTTGAATTATCCGCTTCAACCGTCGCGGTATAGGTTTGCGATACATGCTCGGTTTCAAGCGGCAATTCATTTTTTGAAAATTTAAAAACAGTTGAAGCCGACTCAAGCTCCTCATCATCAGTTACGCCGGAGGTGACAACGTTATTTATCTCCGCCGCTTCGGATTCGGTATATATTTCGGCTGTAGGATCTATATTTTCAACCTTTTCAATATCGTTTGCTTCAGCCTCTTTCGTCACCGTCTCTTTAATAAATTTGGGACGGGTATCGCCTGCCATGCGGTATGTATCGCTAATTTCGGTAAAACGAGGAACGTAAGTCGTGATTATACGCGGCGCATCTTCAACCTGCCGAGCGGGAATATCGTACTTTTTATTTACCTCAAATTTTTCGGGAACAGAAAATTCAACCTTTTTAGGTTCGCTTGTTTCCACCGTTTCAAACTTAACCTGAGGCTTTTGCTCGGGAACTGGAGCTTCTTCCTCATCCAAATCGTCGAAAATGAGGGCTGACGGTTTCTCTTCTTTGCCAAAAACAAATTCTGCTTCCTTAATTGAATCCTGCTTGCTGTTTTCTGCTAAATTATCAAGTATATCTTTAATTATTTCGGGAGAGTTACTGTTTTTTTCCTGCAACTGCCCATCCTCCTTTAATAATGTCTTTGCTTTGCAACCTCTGTCAGTATAACCGCAGCGGCGCATGAAACGTTCATCGAATTAACATTGCCGTATAACGGAATAGATACCGTGAAATCGCATTTTTCTTTAACAAGTCTTGATATTCCAAAGCCCTCGCTTCCGAGAACCACCGCAACTCCACCGGAATAATCGGTTTTATAATAAGCTTCACCGCCCATATCAGCGGCGTATATCCATAATCCCCGTTCTTTTAAATCGTCTATCAGAGACGCAAGATTCGTGACCCTGGCAACTCTTATGTGCTCAAGCGCACCCGCACTGGACTTTGCAACTACATGGGTTAGCCCCACAGCTCTGCGTTTTGGAATAATAACACCGTGAACACCCGAACATTCGGCGCTCCTTATGATAGCTCCGAGATTGTGAGGATCCTCTATTCCGTCGCATATCACAACGAACGGCTTTTCTCCTCTCGACTCAGCATATTCTATAATTTCATCGACGGACGAATAATCCTGCTCTGCCGCCATTGCCACTATTCCCTGGTGCGATGTACCGGAGCACATGGAATCGAGCTTTGATTTTTCAACTTCAATTATCGGGATTTTGCGTTCGGATGCTTTTGCTATAAGCATTTTTACCGAACCCTCGCGCTCACCCTTCTGGACGTATATTTTATCTATATCCCTACCGCTTGACAGCAATTCCTTGACTGCGTTTCTTCCGCTTATAAGCGATTCGTTAACGACGTTTTTATCCATTTTACACAACTCTTTCGACAGTTTTTGTCCTATACTTTTTATTATATCACAGTTTTTTAAATTTGTACATAGTTATTTTAAAAATAAAAAGAAAAATTCCGCTCATGAAGCGGAATTTTTCTTTGACGGTTTCTATACTCAGCCCACGTGGGCATAAAGTCGAAACTATTACTCTTTGTCGGCTCTTTTAGCTGCGAAGCACTCGCTGCAGTAAACCGCTTTGCCTTCAGTAGGCTTGAAGGGCACCTGGCATTCCTTACCGCAATCAGAGCAAACAGCTGCAAACATTTCTCTCGCACCTCTCTGCGCATTCTTCTTTGCAGCACGGCAGTCCTTACATCTGGAGGGTTCGTTTTCAAATCCTCTGGATGCGTAAAATTCCTGCTCACCTGCTGTAAACACGAAATCGTTGCCGCAATCTTTGCACTTCAGTGTCTTGTCCTCGTACATGGTTCCTTTTTTCCTCACTTAATAGGTTTTAAATATTTGCCCGTAGTCGGATTTCAACCAACACCTTTGTAAACAACGCTCTCTTTTAAGCTACCGGGGCATATAGATTGTTTAAATATCGGAAAACAAACTGCTCACGTCTCTCAAATGTCTGAACATTCTTGATTTCGCATTTTCTACCGATTTGTTGCTTTTCTCAAGTTTTTTTGCTATTTCTTGCGTCGTGTCGCCTTCTATATACATAAGGAAAACACGGTATTCATAATCAGAAAGAACCTTGCGCGCTTTTGCAAGGTATTCCGCCATGCGTTCACGCCCAACAATGCGCTTTTCAATATTGCTGTCAGAACCAACAAGCTCCACGTCATAATCAACGACGGCAACCTGCTTTTTAGCTACTGAGGTAAAATCGCACAACCGTCTGTATATACATATGCGAGAATAAAGTCCAAAAGTAACGTTATCCGACATTCCGACATCATACGACAAAACAGCGCGGTGAAATGCAAAGCAAGCCTCGGAAAAAGCCTCATCATAACGAAGCAACGGATCCAAAAATCCGTATATGACCTTATTAAGTCGGAGGCCAAGCGGGCTTAGGGAAGACAATGTCATAAATCA
>JAZQKG010000105.1:0-4111 GCA_045542035.1 Eubacteriales bacterium
GGCTCACAGAACGACATGGCTACGATCCGACTTAGAGGGCAGAGAGCAAACAACTACGTATGACGGAATCGTGCGTATCATTGAGAAGCGCATGAAGATGCAGGGCGGAGATTATTACCAAGAATTTGTAGAAGAGGTTGCCTGCCCGAGATGCCGTGGCAGACGCCTTTCGGATATGGTGCTCGGTGTGACCGTCGGAGGACTTAATATCGACGAGATATGCCGTCTTTCGGTTGATAAAATGCTGAATTTTGTCGAGTCGCTTACACTCGGTGAAAATGAAGCGAAAATAGCTAAAGAAATATTAAAGGAGATTAAGGCTCGTCTTAATTTCCTTATAAGAGTAGGACTTGATTATCTTAATCTTGCGCGTACTGCGGGAACTCTTTCGGGCGGTGAGGCTCAGAGAATACGCCTTGCGACCCAGATAGGCTCGGCTCTTACGGGAGTGCTTTATATACTTGATGAGCCGAGTATAGGACTTCATCAGCGCGATAACGGAAAGCTTATTGGAACGCTCAAAAATCTCCGCGACCTTGGGAACAGCGTAATTGTCGTTGAGCATGACGAGGATACGATGCGTGAGGCTGATTTTATAGTTGATATCGGCCCGGGGGCAGGTATTCACGGCGGTGAGGTTGTCGCATCCGGAACACCCGACGAGGTTGCCGCATGCGATACTTCGATAACCGGTGCGTATCTTTCGGGAAGAGCGCGCATTGAGGTTCCGAAATCGAGAAGAGAGGGAAGCGGAGAATATCTTCATATAATAGGCGCCGCAGAAAACAATCTTAAAAGCGTGAACGTAGATATTCCGCTTGGCAAGTTTATTGCGGTAACCGGAGTTTCGGGAAGCGGAAAATCCTCTCTCGTTAATTCGGTTTTATACAGAACTCTTGCAAAGGAGCTTAACAGAGCAAACACATATCCCGGCAAGGTTGATAAGATATTGGGACTTGAGCATCTTGACAAGGTTATAGCGATTGACCAGAGCCCTATAGGAAGAACACCCCGTTCAAACCCAGCGACGTATACGGGGCTTTTCACCGATATAAGAAATCTTTTCGCAAAAACGAAGGACGCTAAGGCAAAGGGATATGACGCGGGAAGATTTTCATTTAATATAAAAGGCGGAAGATGCGAAGCCTGTGAGGGTGACGGTGTTAAATGTATTGAAATGAACTTCCTGCCTGACGTATACGTAAAATGCGACGTATGTAAAGGACGAAGATATAACAGGGATACGCTTGACGTTAAATATAAAGGAAAAAGCATATATGACGTGCTTGAAATGTCGGTTGAGGAGGGAATCACCTTCTTTGACGGTCTTCCTCAGCTTCAAAGAAAGCTTCAGACTCTCTTTGACGTTGGACTTGGATATATAAAAATAGGTCAGTCCTCCACGACTCTTTCGGGCGGTGAGGCTCAGAGAGTCAAGCTTGCGACCGAGCTTGCAAAGCGCTCGACGGGAAAGACCATTTATATACTTGACGAGCCTACAACAGGACTTCATACCGAGGACGTTTCAAAGCTTATAACGATACTTCAGCGTCTTGCCGACGGAGGAAATACGGTGGTTGTAATAGAGCATAATCTTGACCTTATAAAGACTGCTGACCACATAATAGACCTTGGTCCCGAGGGCGGTGACGGAGGCGGAACAATAGTTGCCGTTGGAACTCCCGAAGAGGTTGCGGAATGCGAAGCATCGTATACAGGCGCGTTTCTGCGGGAAAAGCTGAGGTAACTATGAACTACGCTGCAATTAAAAAAAGCGACATAGCAAACGGAGAGGGAATAAGAACTACTGTTTTTGTCAGCGGATGCCGCAACAGATGCAAAAATTGTTTTCAGCCGGAAACCTGGTCGTTTGATTACGGCTCTCCGTTTACAGACGAGGTAATGGAAGAGATATTCAAAACCTTCGAAAATCCCGTTGTGAGAGGGCTCACAATACTCGGCGGCGAACCCATGGAGCCCGAAAATCAGCGGGGCCTCCTTCCGTTTTTGAAGGAATTTAAAAGAAGATACCCGAAAAAGACTGTTTGGCTTTATACGGGAAATCTTTACGAAACTCTTATCGGTGAGGTTGGCAGCCATCCGAAATGCATAGACATAACGGGGGAGCTTCTTTCCCTTGTTGACATTCTCGTTGACGGTCCGTTTATCGAAGAAGAAACACGCCTCGGACTCAGATTCCGAGGCTCAGCCAATCAACGAATTATAGATATGAATAAAACCCGCGAAGCCGGTTGCATAGTAATATGGGACGGTGTCAGCGAGGATAAAAATTACGGAGGAAAATAATATGCAGGTAAGAATAAAAAAGCTTGACGGGCGAGCAAAGATTCCAACATACGGAACCGATTTTTCGGCAGGAGCGGACCTCTATAATATGGATGGGAATGATATAACCGTGAAGCCGCACGAGACCGTTATGGTTAAACTCGGCTTCGCTATAGAGATACCAGAAGGTTATGCGGGACTTGTGTTCGCAAGGAGCGGACTCGCTTCAAAGCGCGGAATCGCGCCCGCTAATAAAGTTGGCGTGGTAGATTCGGATTACCGCGGAGAGTGCATGGTTGCGTTACATAACCACAGTGAAGCTGACGTATTCATCGAAGGCGGGGAACGTATTGCTCAGCTTTGTATAGTTCCGTTTCTTAAAGCCGATTTTGTTGAATCGGATGAGCTTTCCGAAACAGAAAGAGGCGGAGGCGGCTTCGGTTCAACGGGAAAAAAATAAAAATACAACATCAGTTCTTTGCAAAAAGAGGCAGTAGTGATTGAGGATTGCGGGATTTCAGGACTTTCTTTGCCTGGAGTTTTGTGCGCAGACCCTGCAGAGCCGCTTGATTTTAGGCTAAAAACGGCTCGGTTAAATGAGCCGTTTTTCGTTATCTTTTGTGGCGTTTTCGTTTTTTTGCTCCAAGTAGCGCTGCGAATGATGAAATCAGCATATAGCAAAGGTAGTTCATAAATAAAACTCCGCTTATTTTTCCCTTTGATATTACAAGAGCTACGGCAAAAAGCAGAGCGATAAATGCAAGCGCCGTCAATGCGGAAATCACGATTCCGCCCTTACCGTATCGCTTTGAGACGAAAAAACCGGAAACTGCGGCAGTTATAAGGAATACCGTGAGAGAAGCTACGCGTATATTTGCCGTAGGATTCTTAAATCCAACGAGCAAAAAAGATGAAACGAGAGATAAAACAATCATCACCGCGAATGAAAACGCTATGCCGAGAAGTAAAGTGCCTAAAGGTGTGTTTTTTGACTTTGTGTTCTTTCTTTTTTTCATAAAAAGCCTCCGAATAGGGAAGTGTACAAACAGATGTACTAAATCCTATTCGGAGTTCGCTTTTTTTATTACATTATTTGCTTTCTTCTGCGTTTGCGTCGTCAGCTTTATCCTCAGTGGTGGCGTCAGCTTCAACGTTAGCCTCGTCAGCTTCCTTTATTTCAAGGACCTGAGCGGCAATGTCAGCAGCCTTAACGTCAACCGTTCTGATAGCTCCCTTGAGGAAACGGATCTTCGTTTTGTCCTTGGTTGTTTCAAGAACGAAAGTCTCGCCCTTTATGGAAACGACCTTTCCGATTATTCCGCCGATTGTAGTAACCTCATCGCCGACCTGAAGAGCGTCGCGCATTGCGGCATCCTTCTTTTCCTGCTTTTTCTGGGGTCTGATCATAAAGAAATAGAGAGCAACGAAAAGGAGAACTATCATACCGATTGAAATCCACGTGCCTCCGCCGCCTCCCGCAGCTTCGCCTTCAAGCAAAAAACCAAAATTAAACATTATTTTTTACCTTTCATTTTATTTTCTCTTGATATTATACACCATAATTCAGAATTTTTCAAGTTCTTTACAATAAATTTACTTTGTTACGCAGGGGTTTTTACATTTGTGTAAGGCAAAAGAGCTGTTTTGATAAAAAATATGGAAAAATATTCAAAATATATTTACAAATTCGACAAATTATGATACAATGAAGTAAATTGTTTTTAGAAAGGTGAATTTTATGAAACTTGTTTATCAACCGTCCGATAAACCCAAAATCGGACAAGCAATCGTTTTCGCGATTCAGCAGCTTCTTGCTATTATGGCA
>JAZQKG010000106.1:0-5484 GCA_045542035.1 Eubacteriales bacterium
TCAAGGAATTCGAGCCCGACCCCATTCCTCAGGCAGAGCTTGACGAGAAGGCAGGTCAGGGACAGAAGTTTGAAATCACCGAAGAGGACGGAGTTTATTACGTTGAAGCTCCTTGGATCGAGCCAATTATGCGTACAATCAATATCGAGGACTACTCGTCGCTTCAGTATTTCCAGCGAGTTCTCATCAGCAGTGGAATTATTGCCAAGCTTGAGGAAATGGGCATTGAGGAAGGCGATACAGTAAGTCTTGAAGGCTTTGAATTTGACTACGTGAGCTGATAAAATGAGAGAATATTTATCCGAAAGAGAAGCAAACAGCTACAGTCCGCTTACACTTGCATTTCTCGGCGACAGCGTTTACGATACACTTGTGAGAGAGCATCTGCTTTACAAGGCAAATATGCCTGTATCGAAGCTTCATTCAATGAAGGTGAAGCTTGTGTGTGCAGAGTTTCAGTCACAAGCTTTCGATACACTGGCAGAAAAGCTTACCGAAAGAGAGCTTTCTGTGCTGAAAAGAGGACGAAACGCAACAGGAAATACCGTACCTAAGCACGCAGATACAGTTCAGTACCGCAGAGCTACGGCAATAGAAGCACTGTTCGGGTATCTGAAGCTTACAGGTAAGAATGAGCGAATTGAAGAGCTGTTTGAGCTTATTATAGAAACAGCGTCCGAAGAGGACGAAACTTAAATTACAGGGAGTGTTAAAAATGTCAGGACATTCAAAATGGAATAATATTAAACACAAAAAGGAAAAATCCGATGCCGCAAAGGCGAAAATATTCACGAAGATCGGTAAGGAGATGGCTGTCGCTATAAAAGCGGGCGGTCCCGATCCGTCGGTAAACTCAAAGCTTCGCGATCTTATAGCAAAGGCTAAGGCAAATAACGTTCCGAACGATAACATTCAGCGCACGATTAAAAAGTTTACAGATAACAGCGATATAAATTACGAGGAAATTACCTACGAGGGTTACGGTCCCTCGGGAGTTGCTATCATAGTCGAAACCTCTACAGATAACCGCAACCGCACGGCAGGAAACGTACGCGCTTGGTTTAATAAGTACGGCGGAAATATGGGTCAGAACGGCTGCGTCGGCTATCTTTTCGAGCAAAAGGGAGTTATAACCATAATCGACGAGGACGAGGAAATAGAAGAGGACAAGATAATGGAGGATGCGCTTGAATGCGGAGCTGAGGATATCAAGTGCGACGAGGGCGAATACACGATATACTCGTCAGTTGATGAGCTTGATTCGGTTCGCGACGCTATCATTGCGCTTGGATATAAGATCGACACTGCTGATATTGCTAAGGTTCCTTCAACCTACGTTGAGCTTACAAGCCCTGAGGACGTTGAAAATATGGAAAAAATGCTTGATAAATTCAACGAAGACGACGACGTAACCGCGGTTTACACAAACTGGGATAACTGAAGCTATGGAAAAAGTTAAAAAAATCAAAAAAATATGGTTGATTACCGGAATATCCTCGGCCGTGCTCGGAGCCGCTTCAATCGTCGGTATAGTATTGTTTGCTATAAATCTTCTCTACGTGCCTATGGCTATATCGATAGCCTTTACCGCTCACGCGTTTTACGGATGCCCGTTCTATTTCATTGCTTTTGGAAACGCAAGGCTGTGCGAGCGCGTTGTTACAGCGGTTTTAGAGCACGGACTTACCGATATTGAGTCTATCTCAAAATTCACGATGGCAAAGCCGGATTTCGCTAAATCATTAATCGAAAAATGTCTCATGAAAGGATATCTTACCGGATATATGCTTGACGGAGACAGACTCGTCAGTCTTGAATCGGTTTGTGATACCGATACTGAGGCAGAGGAACTCAAATGCAAATATTGCGGAACTAAGCTTTTAAAGGATGAAAACGTATGCTCCTCATGCGGAGCACCAAATCAATAAAACTATATAACAGAAGGAGACAAAAATGGGTATTATTAAGGCTACGTTAAACGCTATAGGCGGAAATCTTGCCGACTCGTGGCTTGAGGTGCTTGAGGCTGATTCCATGAGTGACAGTACTGTGTTCACCAAGGGCGTAAAGGTCAGAGGCAAAGAGAAGAGAAATAATAATAAGCGCGGTCCGAGCGACGTAATATCCAACGGCTCGATAATTCACGTTTATCCCAATCAGTTTATGATACTCGTTGACGGTGGAAGGATAGTTGACTATACTGCGGAAGAGGGTTACTATAAGGTGGATAACACCGCAGCTCCCTCGCTCTTTAACGGCGAGTTCGGAGACGCGCTTGCGGACGCCTTCAAAAGAATAAAGTTCTCGGGTATTCCGTCATATTCTCAAAAGGCGTATTTCATAAATCTTCAGGAGATAAAGGGGATAAAATTCGGAACGAGAACTCCCGTAAATTATTTTGACAATTTCTATAATTCCGAGCTGTTTTTAAGAGCTCACGGAACATATTCCATAAAAATTACAGACCCCATCAAATTCTATACCGAGGTAATTCCAAAGAACGCCGACAGAGTTGAGATAGGCGAAATAAACGAGCAGTATCTTTCCGAGTTTTTAGAAGCTCTCGGGGCGGCTATAAATAATATGTCCGCTGACGGAATCCGCATCTCATACGTTGCCGGAAAATCGAGAGAGCTTTCGAAGTATATGGCAGATGAGCTTGACGCTGATTGGAAAAATCTTCGCGGATTTGAGGTTCAGTCGGTAGGTATTGCCAGCGTCTCATACGATGAGGATTCAAAAGAGCTTATTAATATGCGCAACAAGGGCGCAATGCTTGGCGACGCTGCTGTAAGAGAGGGATACGTTCAAGGCGCTGTCGCTCGCGGCTTTGAAGCGGCAGGCTCAAATTCCGCAGGCTCGGCTCAGGCATTTATGGGCATGGGTATGGGCATGGGCTCAGGCGGTAACTTCATGGCAAGCGCAAGCGAAACTAACAGAAGACAGATGGAGATGGATTCTGAGAAGAAAAAGGAGGCAGCCGCAAAGGATAGCTGGCAGTGCTCCTGCGGAAACATGGCAAGCGGCAAATTCTGCTCAGAGTGCGGAGGCAAGAAGCCTCTTGAAAAGGGAACATGGATATGCTCCTGCGGAAACGTGTGTTCGGGCAAATTCTGCTCAAACTGCGGAGCAAAGGCTCCCGAGGGCGATTGGTTCTGCTCGGATTGCGGAACAAAGAACGAGGCGGGCGCTAAGTTCTGCTCAAACTGCGGAAAGAAAAAAGTTTAATATATGGCAGAGGCTACTATTACCTATAAGTGCCCGAATTGCGACGCGGGACTTGTATTTGATGCCGAAAAGCAGCGCTTTGTCTGCGAATTCTGTATGTCGGATTTTTCCGAAGAGGATCTTTCCGACACGGATTCCGCAGAGCGCGCCGAGAGAGCAGAACGAGAAAACGCGGAATTTTCGGGTGAGATAAACGAGTACAGCTGCCCAAACTGCGGAGCTGAAATTATAGCCGATAAATCTACGGTTGCCGATTACTGTTATTACTGTCATAACCCCATAGTTCTTACGGACAGGGTAAGCGGAGCGCTTAAGCCGTCAAAGGTAATTCCTTTCGCGTTCGACAAAAAGGAGGCGAAGGATATATTTCTTCGTTATACGAAGAAAAAGTGGTTTCTTCCAAAAGATTATTTTTCGGATGAGCAGGCAGAAAAGATAAGCGGAATATATTATCCCTTCTGGGTGACCGATGCCGATACACATTCGACTCTTCAAACGGTAGCGCATAGGACTCGAAGCTGGAGAAGCGGAAATTACCGTTATACCGAGACGTCGAATTTTGCCGTAAGGCGCGGCGGTTTCATTCATTTCGAGGATATTACCTCATCTGCAATTTCGGAGGAGGATAAAAAAATGCTTGAAGGAATCCTTCCGTATCCTATGGATGCGTATAAGGATTTCTCAATACCGTATCTTCAAGGATACGCCGCAAAAAAGAGAAATATAGAAAGAGAAGCGCTGTCAGCCGAGGTTCGCGACAAAATGCATTCTTACGCGACAACGCTTCTTCGGAATACGGTTAACGGATATATGGCAGTCGACCCCCCAAGAGTCGGAATAAATATACGGTCGTCACACTGGGAATACGCTCTTTTGCCGATATGGATATTAACCTATAAAAAGAAAAACAGTAAAAAAGATAAGGTCTATACCTACGCGATGAACGGAAATACGGGCAAAATATACGGAGAGCTTCCGATAAGCATTCCTAAAATCCTTGCGATTTTAGGTGGAGTTACGGGTATATTTACTCTTCTTTTCACTCTCATAGGGAGGTTTATCATATGATGAAAAAGCTCTCTTTGATATTCGTTTTTGTCATTATTACATCTTCTTTTTTCACTACGACTGTATCCGCTTCGGAAAATGAATCGAGGATATATGACACAGCGGGAATAATAGATGATGAAGAGAGGATTGAATCTGCGCTTTCGGATTTTGAGGCTGAGTGCGGAATTCCAATCCGACTTGTGACTACGGTAGGTAGCAATTCTTATGACCTGTCCGAGCTTGGCTTTGTTGACGGTGAAGATTTAATCGTTCTTGAAATAAATTATTATCATTACACAAATACTTATTATTACTATCTTGATACCTTCGGTGACGCGTATGATAAAATAAGCGATTCGGAGGTTGACAGAATACTTGACGCCAGGGGCGTTTACGACAATATCAAGGGCGGCAGGTTTGCCGACGGAGTTGAGGCGTTTGCAAAGCTTACGTCAAAGGCGTACCGCGGAAAGCTGCAGGAGCCTTGGTGGAATACGGTGCTTGTATCCTTTATAATAGCTTTAGTAATCGGCGCGGTGACGGTCACATGCGTTGTTTACAGGTATAAACGAAAGCTGAAAGCGCCCGTGTATCCTCTTGACAGATACGCAAGACTCAATTTGTCGGTGGATGAATGCAGTGACATATTTATTGGAAGCACCGTATCAAAGGTGCGGATAAACACTTCGTCCGGAAGGTCGGGCGGAGGCTCGCGCGGAAGATCCGGAGGCGGACGGCGCGGGGGAAGATAAATACATAAAACGGAATCGCATATCCTGTGATTCCGTTTTTCGAGAAGGGAGAGTCGTATATGGAAGAAAGACGATTTGTTCTGAAAAGCGAATATCAGCCTACGGGAGATCAGCCCGAGGCAATACGGGCTCTTGTCCAAGGTATAGAGGCGGGAGAGCGCGCGCAGACACTCGTTGGCGTTACCGGCTCGGGTAAGACGTTTACTATGGCGAACGTCATCGCGAAGCTGAACCGCCCGACTCTCGTTCTTGCGCATAACAAAACTCTTGCGGCTCAGCTATGTACCGAGTTTCGCTCCTTCTTTCCCGATAACGCGGTTGAATATTTTGTTTCGTATTACGATTATTATCAGCCGGAGGCTTATATACCCGGCAAGGATATGTATATTGAAAAGGATAAGTCGGAGGCCAAGCGGTCTTAGGAAGACAATGTCATAAATCAACTCCTTGGCTC